>CBDVCR010000045.1:0-18707 GCA_965372535.1 uncultured bacterium
GATGATTCGACAAGCTCAGGATGATTCGACAAGCTCAGGATGATTCGACAGGCTCGGGATGATTCGACAAGCTCAGGATAATTCGACAAGCTCAGGATGATTCGACAAGCTCAGGATAATTCGACAAGCTCAGGGGTTCGGCGGGACTGGAAAGTTCCGCCTATCGGGGAGGGATTAGGGTTGCATCTTTACTGCCCGGGTTTTCCAGACCCACGGGAGCCGCCCCAAATTCGATAGGCGGGGTTTTCCAACCCCGCCGGCATCCTTCGACAGGTAAAGGAACATAGCAAAACAAACAGCCATGGTGAGCTTGTCGAACCAGGAGGGTTAACAAAGTAGCGCATCCTTCGACAGGCTCAGGATGATTCGACAGGCTCAGGATGCGGGCATGGTGAGCCTGTCGAACCATGCCGGTGGGCTAAAACGGATAAAAAGAGGGGGCGGACAATGCCCGCCCCCTCTTTGGAGTAAGCTTCGCAGCGGTCAGGGCGAGGTCGCCTCAAGGGTATAGGGACCGCCCGCGGTCACGCCGATGAGATAGTCGCCCGCATTTAAGAGGGCGCTTGCGCTCGCGCCACTGGCCAGGGTGCTTGTGGCCGTTGCGTCCATAAGCACGAAAGTTGGAGTGCCCGTAACCGTAATGCTCACCTGCTTCTGGGCGTCAAGCGTCAGCGAGTACCAGTCCACGATATTGACCGAGGAGGAGCCGGTAGTTATGCTCAGCGTGTAGTTGACCCTGCCGCCTGTAGTATCATACGCGTCAACTCCCACATAGTAGGTGTCGGCAGAGAGGTATTGGCTCATTGTTTCGGTGTACGTGCCTGTGACGTTAATGTTGTCGTCAACGCTGCTGGCGTGGATTACCACTGACGGGCCAGGTTCGAGGGTGAAGATGTACATGTCGAGGTCCGCCGCCGGGCCGGTCGAGAAGTCAAGGTCAACACCAACGGTGGCGCCGGCGCCGAGGGTGAACTCGTACCAGTCCTCGAAGGAAGTTGTATAGAGCCCTGCTCCCGGATACGCCTCGACTTCGACGTTCGTCGCGGTATCGCCATTTAGCACATCGCCGGTTATGGTTGATGGCATGCTGACGGCCTGGGGTGCGAAAGGCGAGTCATTGGGCTCGGCCTCGGCGACCGACGCCACCCCCGGGAAGACGGGGGTGGAACCCCCGAAGAACGTCTCGCCAATGCTGTCGCCTTTTATCCTGGCCGGAAGCGTCATGGCCGTGGCGTTTATAATCTGGTTGTTGGGCTCCACCTCAAGCTCGTAATCCACGATGTCTCCCCGTAAAGAAGAATTGACGAGGCCCACGTTTATTTTCTTGCTCGAACCCCAGGGGTATGGGCCAGTCATATCGCTTATGCTGGAATAGGAATACATACCCACGGCGCCTACGCCGGCAATGTAGTATTCCTCCTCTTGCAGGTTCTCGTTATAGTCCCCACCGCAGATGGTCCCGTAGCCCGGGAAGTACTTGCACTGGCTCTCGCTTGCCGACTCGCTCACCTTATATGCCGTTTCGTTTATATAGTCGTTGCTTATCGTGGAAAGCGTGGCCTCAAAAAGAGTGCTGGAGGGGAACGAGGCGAGGAAACCGCTGCCAGGCCATATGCCGGTCTGGGCGTTGAAAACAGCCACCATGCTCGTCGTATCGGTGGAGGCCAGGATTTGGTTGCCGGAGACAGCCAGGTACTTCCACCTTGGCTTCAGGTCATTGGAGTCCGAAGGTTTTGTGCTGCCCGATATCAGGACCTCATGGGCCGAAACTCCGTTTATGACAACCGGAGAGCCCAGGGTAACGCGAAAAACGCCTTTGCGGTTGGTAGTGCTCCCGCCGCCAAAGGAGTCCCAGTAGTTCCTGTAATAATCCCACCCGTACTCCCAGTAGTCACCCTCGCTGATTACAAAGTCAAACCCGGCAATCGCGGGAGCGGTTGCGGTGACCGTAAGGTCTGTGGTCCCGGTGATGCCGCCCGATGTGGCGGTAATGGTAGTGGCGCCAGAGGCCACGGCTGTGGCAAGGCCAGAGGCGTCAATAGTCGCGCATGTTTCCACTGAGGAACTCCAGGTAACAGACGCCGTAAGGTCTTTGGTGCCACCGTCGGAATATGTCCCGGTGGCCGTAAACTGCCGTATAGCGTCCGGTTCTATGGAGGGGTTGGCCGGCGTCACCTCTATGGAATCAAGTGTGGCATCCGGTGACGGTTCCTTAGTTCCGCCGCCGCCTCCGCCGCAGGCGGCCAGCATCAGCGAGACGGATATGAAAAGCATCAAAAGAATCGAAAGCCTGTTTTTTCTCATGAATCCTCCTTTCCCTGGTTGCACATCAATAGAAATTTTTGCTTTGATTAAGCGGCCCCCACCTCCCCTGAGTGATTTTCAGGGCATAGTCTGTTCACCAGGGACAACTTTGCCTTGTGCGATAATATACCATACAGAAAGCCACAGGGTAAGAAAAATTTTCCGGCGGCCCGATATTTTTGAATAAGCTTATCGGGTTGAGCACACCGGTCACTGTCATTCCCGCGAAGGCGGGAATCCAGGCGCAAAAACACTGGATTCCCCGGTCAAGCCGGGGAATGACGTACACGGTATTAAGGGTTCTGGTGAGGTCAACCCGATAAGCTTATTTTTGAATGCACCAGTGCATTCCCCGTGGTCTTGCCACGGGGTTGTCAGCTCCTTGCCTTTTCAGGATACCCTGCGGTCTCTGCCGCAGGGAGGATTCATTAAGGAACCGGGGGAGAAAAGGCCCTTTCGTCTTTATGGCCTATTCCGCTGAAAATACGGCAGGCGGACGGAGCCGTCCCCCGCCCTCCGGGGCGGGTACTTCGACATCCTCTCAAGCGCCATTGAGTAAAGGAGGTCGGCCTTCTCTTTCGTTCGGGGCCTTCCGCGGACTTTCCCTCTTCCGGGGTAAACGGCCCCCGCCCTTGCGAGTTCGGCCCTGGCCCTGCGGGCCGCCTGTTTCAGGTCTTCGTATTCGATGCTCATTTATCCGTCCTTGTCCTCAAAAACCGCAAGGGCCTTCTCCAGAAAATCCTCCGTGCCTTCCTCCGCGGCCCGCTCCCTCAGGTAACCCTCATTGACCTCGCCGATTTCCTGCTTCACCCTGAGGAGCACTTTCGCCCACATGAGGCTGTCGGCATCGCCCCAGAACTTCACGGCGTTCAGCCTGTCGAGGACCAGGTCCTCGATGGAGATTACCCTGACATCGAGCCCCCCGCCCAGGGCGATTGTCTCTGGCTCGGCGCAACCTTTGAGAGAGCCACCCTGCCAGTCCACGTATATATCGAGTTCCCTGTTGAGCCACACCCTCCCGGTTTTTTCAAACCCCCACTCCCGAAGCACTGCCTCGGTGATGTCCTTTGGCGCTACCATATCGATATCACCGGTCGTGTAGCTGCCCTGGGTATAAATTTCGACCGCCTCGCCGCCGACCAAAACGGGCGGCTCCCCGCCTCTTTGGAGCACTTCCCTCGAAAGCAGGGCCGCAAACGTCGCCCTCCTGCTCACCGGGTCTTCTATTTTCTGGATGTCCTCAAGCCCTCTCATGCCTTATTATACCCGAACCCCGCCGCACTTAAACGCCCTTCCGCCACGCTTAAACCGCGCGGCGGAATCGTGTTATATTAACTCTCCATGGAAATCTTACGTTTCTACAGAACGCCCGCGCTTTCGGAGGCCAGGCTATCGGCCCTCAAGGGCGGGTTCCCCAAAATCTCCGGCATCGACAGCGAGTACTGCTTTAACGCGGGGGCCGCGGGGCCGCTTGAGGAGGGCGAAAAGGACGTGCTCCGGTGGCTCCTTTCGGAGACATTCGAGCAGGAAAATTTCAGCGAGAACCCCTTTCTTACGGGTGACGGCATCGTGGAAGTCGGCCCAAGGCTCAGCTTTCAGACCGCATGGTCCACAAACGCCGTCAGTGTCTGCCGCGCAGCGGGCATCGGCAAAATCACCCGGCTTGAGCGCTCCCGGCGCTACAAACTCCACGGCCGCATTACGTCCGAAGTCAAGGCCGCCTTCGTTGACGCCGTCCACGACCGAATGACCGAGATGGTCTATCCCGCACCGCTTGCCTCCTTCGACCCCGGCGTCGCACCGGAGCCGGTGCGCGTGGTGCCCCTCATAGAGGAGGGCAGGGAAGCCCTGCTCCGGCTGAACCGTGAGATGGGCCTCGGCCTCGACGACTGGGACGTGGACTACTACTACGACCTCTTCGTTAACGAGATGGGCAGAAACCCCACCAACGTCGAATGCTTCGACCTCGGGCAGTCAAACAGCGAGCACTCCCGCCACTGGTTCTTCAAGGGAAGGCTCGTAATAGACGGCAAGGAGATGCCGCGGAACCTCATGGAGATAATCGCCCTGCCCTACCGGAAAAACCCCCGCAACAGCGTCATCGCCTTCAGCGACAACTCAAGCGCCATCCGGGGCTTCGAGACAGCCTCCATCGTGCCGGAGCGGCCGGGGGAGCCATCGAGGTTCGTAAGACGCGGTCTTGACTACAACATTATCTTTACCGCGGAGACGCACAACTTCCCGAGCGGGGTGGCCCCGTTTCCGGGGGCCGAGACCGGCACGGGCGGTAGAATCCGCGATGTCCAGGGCGTGGGCCGGGGCGGCCTCGTGGTGGCCGGCACCGCGGCCTACGCGGTGGGCAACCTCCGCATCCCCGGCTATGAACTCCCCTGGGAGCCCCCAAAGGGGGAATTTTCCTATCCCTCAAACCTTGCAACCCCCTTGCGCATAGAGATAGAGGCCAGTAACGGCGCGTCCGACTACGGCAACAAGTTCGGCGAGCCCCTCGTGCAGGGCTACACCCGCTCCTTCGGCCTGCGGCTTCCGGACGGGAAGCGCAGGGAGTGGATAAAGCCCATCATGTTTACGGGCGGGGTGGGGCAGATGTCCTCCGCCCATACCGAAAAACGCCCGCCGGGCAAGGGCATGCTCGTTACGAAAATCGGCGGCCCGGCCTACCGAATCGGCATGGGCGGCGGGGCGGCATCGAGCATGGTGCAGGGCGAGAACGTCGAGGAGCTGGACTTTAACGCCGTGCAGCGCGGGGACGCCGAGATGGAGCAGAAGCTAAACCGCGTCATCCGCGCCTGCGTGGAGATGGGCGACGAAAACCCCATAGTGAGCATCCACGACCAGGGCGCGGGCGGAAACTGTAACGTCCTCAAGGAACTGATAGCGCCCGAAGGGGCTCGCATAGACATACGGGAAATCGAGCTTGGCGACGCCACGCTCTCGGTGCTGGAGATATGGGGCGCCGAGTACCAGGAAAACAACGCCCTCCTCATCGAGCCGCAAAAGGCCCCGCTCTTTGAGGCCCTCTGCGCCCGCGAGAAAGTCCCCTTCTCCTTCGTGGGGGAGATAACCGGCGACGGAAAAGTTGTGGTCCGGGACAGCGCCGACGGCTCCACGCCCGTTGACCTGGACTTGGGAAAGGTCCTCGCCGAGATGCCCAGAAAGACGTTTAACATGGAGCGCCGGGCCGTGCGCCTTGAGCCGCTCCGTCTTCCAGAGAGCCTGACTGTCAGGGAGGCGCTTGAGCGGGTGCTGAGGCTCGTCTCGGTGGGCTCGAAGCGGTTTCTGACCAACAAGGTCGACCGCTCGGTCACGGGGCTTGTGGCCTGCCAGCAGTGCGCGGGGCCTCTCGGGCTTACGGTATCGGACGTGGCCGTCATAGCCCAGAGCCATTTCGGAAAGACAGGGGCGGCCATATCCATAGGCGAGCAGCCCATAAAGGGCCTTATCGACCCCGCTGCCATGGCCCGCATGTCCGTGGCCGAGGCGCTTACCAACATCGTATGGGCGGAGGTCACCGCGCTTGAGGACATAAGGTGCTCGGCCAACTGGATGTGGGCCGCGAAACTGCCGGGCGAGGGCGCGCTGATTTACGACGCCGCCTGTGCCATGGGTGATTTCATGCTCTCGCTCGGCATCGCCGTTGACGGCGGCAAGGACAGCCTCTCGATGGCCTCCGTGGACAGGGAGACCGGAGAGGTCGTAAAGGCCCCCGGCACGCTCGTCGTCTCCGCCTACGTTGCCACGCCCGACATAACCAGAACCCGCACGCCGGACATCAAAAGGCCCGGTAAGAGCAAGTTGATATACATCGACCTTGGCGGCGGAAAGTACCGCCTCGGCGGCTCGGCCCTGGCCCAGGTCCACGCTCAGGTGGGGGATGAGGCCCCGGACGTGGAAGACCCGGGGCTATTAAAGGCCGCGTTTAACGCCGTGCAGAGGCTCATACGCGAGGGGCTCATACTTTCGGGCCACGACAGGAGCGACGGCGGGCTCGTAACCACCCTCCTTGAGATGGCCTTCTCCGGCAACTCGGGCCTGGATGTCAATATCAAAACACCCGCTGAGCCGCTTGCGGTGCTCTTTGCCGAGGAGGCGGGCATGGTAGTCGAGTACGCCCTGGAGGACGAGGAGAGGGTATCTTCGATATTAAACGAAGCCGATGTCCCGCACCGGATAATCGGGGACACGACCGTGGAGCAAAGGATAAGGATAGCGGTAAACGGCGAGGCCGTCCTCGATGAGGACATGCTTATCCTGCGTGCGCTCTGGGAGGAGACGAGCCACCGGCTCGAAAGGCTCCAGGCCAACCCCCGCTGCGCGGACGAGGAAAGGGAAAACATCCACGACCGGCCCGGCCCGGCGTTTCATGTCTCCTTCTCCCCGGAGGAGCCTGCCGGGGCCGACAGGAGGCCGGAGGCCGCCCCGAAAGTCGCCATCGTCCGCGAGGAGGGCAGTAACGGCGACCGGGAGATGGCCTCGGCGTTTTACGCCGCGGGGTTCGAGCCCTGGGACATCACCACGTCAGACCTCATGGAGCGGAGGATAACGCTCGATGACATGAGGGGAGTGGTATTCGTCGGGGGCTTCAGCTACGCCGACGTGCTGGACTCCTCAAAGGGCTGGGCCGGGGCCATAAGGTTTAACCACGCCCTGCGGGAGGAGTTCGATAAGTTCTATAACCGGCCCGACACCTTCAGCCTCGGCGTCTGTAACGGCTGCCAGCTCATGGCCCTCCTCGGCCTGGCGCCCTGGCCGGGCATCGAGGACAGGCTCAGGCCGAGGTTTATCCGCAACGGCTCCGGCAGGTTCGAGTCCCGGTTTTCGGCGGTCAGAATACTCGAAGGCCCCTCCATCATGCTCAAGGGCATGGAAGGCTCCGTACTCGGCGTATGGGTGGCCCACGGCGAGGGCAGGGCCTTCTTCCCCGATAAAGAGCTATACAAAAGAGTGCTCTCCGAGGGCCTCGCCCCGGTCCGGTTCGCAGACGACGCGGGTGCGGAAACAGAGGCTTATCCCTTTAACCCCAACGGCTCCCCCGGGGGCATAGCGGCCCTTTGCTCCCCGGACGGCAGGCACCTTGCGATTATGCCCCACCCCGAACGCGCGTTCCTCAAGTGGCAGTGGCCCTGGATGCCGGAGGAGTGGAAGCAGGGGACGGTTTACTCGCCCTGGCTTCAGATGTTCGTAAACGCCCGGAAGTGGTGCGGATAATGCCCGCGCTGTTGCTCTGTTTTTTATGTGTTCAAAGCCTTTCCTTTAAAACCTTCGCAAGCCTCTGATTTTGCGGAATATCCCGGCCCGCCCCGGCGTTCAAAGTGCGTTCAAGTCGCCCGGCCTTCATTGCGAGACATCCTGAGCTTGTCCTGAGCCTGTCGAAGGATGAGCTTGCCGAAGGGCCTGTCGAATTCATCCTGAGCTTGCCGAAGGGCCTGTCGAATTCATCCTGAGCTTGTCGAAGGACGCCCTGCCGCCATCAGCCTACCCCGCCCGCGCGGAACCCGTCAAGAGAAAGGAGTTCACAAATTAAAATTAAAGAGGGTGCTCCAGAGGCTTAGGAATAAAGAGGGATGTAGAGCACACTACTAATCCGCATGCCTGAAAGCTCGGGTTATTGTAAACTATGACATGGGAATTGCTGAAACCCCCGGCTTTATCTCTGGTCTGCGGGCTGACCGGTGAAGCCGTTTGGGTCATCACCATGTACGAGCCGGACGCGGACAAATGGGAGACACCTCTTAAAATGAGGGCAGAGCGATGAAATGTTTCGAATGCGGAGGCGAGGTCGTTCAATTGAAGACATCTCTTGTTTTCTACAAAAAGGACAAGACCCCAGTTTTCTTTGAGGACGTTCCGGTGGGCGAGTGCAAGCAGTGCGGGCAAAAGTACGTTTCGGGTTCAATCTCCGAGAAGGTCTCGGAATTCCTTGAATCCGAAAAGATCGATACAAAGGAGCACCTGAAAGTCCCCGTCGTACATCTTGCCGCTTAACAGGGGCAGGGGCCGCCGGTTCACGGCGGGTTTGGGTTAAGCAAAGCGCAACCCAACAGTCTTTTTCCGCTCCTTAAATTATCCTCCAGGGGGCCTTGCGCGAGGTATTTTCTTATGCCGCTCATAACGGAAGCGCCATAAGAAAATCAGGAGGGCGCCGGTCGGCGCCCTCCTGAGAAAAACTACTTGAGTTTGAGCTCTATGTCATGCGTTGTTCCGTCGTCCAGCGTAACGATGAGCCTCCAAGTTCCCACGGAAAGATCGCCCCGATCTGTCGCGAGGTTGTAGATGTAGAGGTCGTTAGCAGCGTCATACCGGAAAATATTACCCGAGTCAGGGACATTGGTTGTCCCGTCTATGGGGTCGCCAAAGGGCTCTACGCCGGAAAGCTGGACAAGGCTGAGCTCTGCATGGGCTGTCGACACGTATACCCCGTTTGCGTCGGTAAGCTGAAACTTCACGGGCGCCGTGCTCCCGAACTTGAAGGGTTTCAGTAGGCTCACCGGCTGAAGGAACCCGCCGAAGCCGTACTCCACCGATATGGCGGCTGAGCAGGTTGAACTGTTCGCATGGTCGTCAGCGGCCGTGAAGGTCACCGTCACGGGGCCGGGAGTATCGTAGGCCGGCGGGGCGTCATGCGAGATGGTGACGTCCATGTCAACGATGTCCGCCGCGGTGGCGCCATTGAGGAACGCCGTAATCGCGGGGTCTGTTGGAGACGCGTTCAGCAGCACGCTGATCCCGGCGGGACAGCTAAGGTCAGGGGGCGTGGTGTCCACGACCGTCACGGTAAAGCTTCCGCTTGCCTGGTTTCCCGCCAGGTCAACAGCGCTACAGGCAACCGTGGCGGCGCCGAGGGCGAAGGTGGCGCCTGAGGGCGGAGAGCATGTCGCCGGGAAAACGCCGTCCACCAGGTCATCGGCGGTGGCCTCGAAGGCAACCTCGGAGCCGTCCGGGCCCGTCGCCTCGGCAGTGATGTTGGCCGGCAGCAAAAGCGCGGGGGGCGTGGTATCCACGACCGTTGTGCGGACAAATATATCATGCACACCGTTGGTGTCGTCAAGCACCAGGTTTGTGGCATACGAACCGAAAACAATATTCTTGCCCTGGGCGTCAATGCAGGCGCCGCCGCTTGAGCCGTTCACCTGATTACCTGAACTGTCAAGGCTTATTATTTCCGTGGTTCCTTCCAGCAGGTCACGCATGAATACGTCCCCGGCGTCGTTTGTGTCTCCGGGGATAATGGTGGTGGAGCTTGAGGAGTAAAGCACGTACCTGCCGTCGGGACTGATGCAGGCGCCGCCGCTTGAGCCGTCGAGTGTCTGGCCGCCGTATATGTTGAGGCTGACGCGCTCAGTTGTACCCGCGACCAGGTCATGGATGAATACGTCGGAGGAGTTGTTGATATCGCCTGGAACGAGGTTGCTCGCGGTGGACTGGAAGACAACGTACCTGCCGTCAGCGCTTATGCTTGGGCCCTGGCTCGGGCCGTTCGCCTCGTTGCCGAAGCTGTCCACGCTTATTCGTCTTGTCGCGCCGGCTGCCCTGTCACGAATAAAAATATCCGTATACCGGTTGGTGTCTCCGTCCACCAGGTTTTTGGTCGTGGACTGGAAGGCCACGTACATCCCGTCGTCGCTTACCGAGGGGTTTATGTTGCCCCTGCAATAGTAGCAGTCGGAATCAGGATACAGGGAGGGGCCTCCGTCCGTCCTTATGCTTATAATCTCCGTGGCCCCGGTCAGCCTGTCCCTTAGGTAGATGTCCTGGAAACCGTTTGTGTCTCCGGAGACCATAGCGCCCGGCGTAGCGAACGCCACGAATCTTGCGTCGTTGCTCAAGGCTATCTTGCTGTAGCTATCGGCAATATGCTCTACCTGGCCTGTCTCCACGTTTTTCAGCTTCGCCCCTCCAAGACCCAAGTGTATGAAGGCAACGTACTGGCCGTTGCCGCTGATAACGGGCCAACCTGTAGCCCATTTATATGGTGCTACATAGGACGACTGAACCAATCTGGTTTCGCCTGTCTGGTTGTCGTGGAGGAATATGCTGCCGTCCGAGCCGCCCAGGTTGGTGCCCTTTGAGGCGAAAGCCACATATCTTCCGTCACGGCTTATCGACTGGCTGTAGCTCACGTTGTTGGCCTGGTTTCCGTTGCTGTCAACGCTTACCCGTATGGTCTCTCCACTGCGTTCAAATACAGGGGTTGGCAGGCAGAGGTCTCCGTTTACCGTGTAAACCGCGGCGTCCCTGGTTTTAAGGCCGCGGGCGTCATCCACGACAAGCAGGATTTCATGCTCTCCTTCAGGCAGGCTTACCGTGGGATTTGAGCCGGTGGCAACTCCGTTGGACCCCTCGCCGAACGGGCCGGCCCAGGCAAGGGTAATCTCGTCCTGGGTGTCGTAGGAGCCGGAGCCGTCAAGCGTTACGGCAGCCCTGCCCGAGGAATCGCAGGTCAGGGAGCGGTCGGGGCCGGCGTCCGCCACGGGAGGCATGTTGATGGGAAGCGGAGCTTCGGCCACCATGTCTGTCCTGGGGTAAGAATCGTAAATTACCCCTCCCCGGTAGGGGGCGTCGCAGTAGCCGTCGGAGTTGGAATCAAAGCACCCTTCTTCAGCCGAATCGTAATCATACCAGTAGTTGCCGCTGTAACCGACGCCGGTACCGCAGTTGCTCTGTGTTGCATTATTTACGAAATTATTGTTTTGAGCATACCACCAGACGCCGCTTGAGCAACCGTGTCCCATGCCGTTATTGCTTACGGAGTTATACCTGAATATGCCGTATCCCGCGTTCCACCATGTATGGAAACCGGTTCCGTTGTTTTCTATAACATTATATGCCACCACGGTGCCCCCCCAGCCGAGGGGCCTGTAAACATATATGCCTTTGTCGAATCCGGTAACGGTATTGTGTGAAACCCCACCCCTGCTGCTGTACACACTTATCCCGGTACCTATCCACGGCTGTGCGTTTCTGCCTTCGATACTATTGTTGCTAATGGTCATGCCCCTGAAAGACCACACCTCTATGCCGCTGTTGACCCCGGTAAATGTATTGTTGCTTATGACGTTGTTATAGGAATAGCCGCTATAAAAATAGACTCCTATGCCTCCTATGTTTGAGAAGGTGTTGTTTACTATATTCGAGTTTCCGGCATTGCCCTTGAACTGTATTCCATAGGCGAAGTTTGAGATATTCAGGTTCTGAATGTTCACGCCCGATACATACCAGCCCCGGATGCCGTATCCACCTCCGCCCCCGGAAAGGGAATGACCGTTGCCCTCAAGGGTGATATTACTCGCGTAGAGCATGATGGTCTCATTCACGTCCGAGGTGAAGGTACAGGTACGGGTATTGGGGTCCCATATGCCGAAGACGGTGCAGTCGCCGCCCGTGGCGTCGTCCCGTATGTACAGAGTGGAATGGTTAGGCTCTATCGTAATGGTACAAGGCGCCGAGAGGTCCTGGGTAAAAGTATAGGCGCCCTCGGAGTCGGCCGTGAACTGGACGCCGCTGGTATAGCCGTCCCCGTATTTATAGTAGGACTCGCCAGGGGCCAGGCCGCTAAGCGTTAGCTGCACGGAAGTGCCGTATACCGGCTCCATATGCATGTTGATGATTTCTTCCGCCGATTCGAACTTGAGGCGTATCACATCGGAGGAGTCTATTATCAGCTTCAGGTAATAGCTGTCGGGAAACTCGAAATGCATTCCTTCCAGAGTCCCGGGTATGGGTGTGTCATGTCCTTCCTCCGCATTCGGGCGTATGGATATGAATTGTATATCCGGCAGGTCCTGAACAAAGGAATGCTGCCCGGAGGAGTCGGTTGTGAACTCTTCCGGCACTTCACTTGAGTTTACATACTTGTAATAGACCCTGTCCGGCTCAAGGCCGCCCACCGTAACCTGTGTGTTTGCCGCGGACGTAACCGGCATCAAGGAAATGTTTATTGTCTCGGGTATGGACTCTATTGTAGCCGTAACGGTCTCGGTGGTATCCACCGTGATGTTCAGGTACACGCTGTCGGTGATTTCGAAGTGTGTCCCCTCGCCCGAAAGAGTACCGGGCAAATTTTCAGCCGTGACGGTCCCGGCCGTGAGAACCAGAAACGCAGCAAACAGCACTACCACAGAAATTGACTTCTTCATCTTTCCTCCCTCTCGATTAGGTTCATACTCGTGCTACAGCCGGGGTGAAAGCGGACGCACCCCGTTCCCTTAAAAACTGGTTGGTTATTGCCCTCCCCTTCCAAGTTTGTGTCGCTTGCCGCTTTTACGACTTCCCCATTAACGCATATGCAACCGACTATCTATACAACCATAAAAGATAAAAAAACGCAACCTTAAATTTACTTATTCGGCTATTAGTTTTCCCTATGCTCCGGGAATGTGAGTGGGGGCAGCGTGATTATCGGCTCTTGCAATGCAATTACAATAGAAGTCCACGGGTCTTGATTATTTAATCGATTCTCAATTTCAGGAAAGACCCCTCCTCAACAATCCTCCCCTGCCCCGCTAAACGTCCCTTACGTGCCCTGGGGTTGCCGGGGGCTTGAAGCCTGCCTGATAAATTCGGATTGCGTCCGGCTCACCCAACCTTGCCCGGTATCGCCTGACGGGCGGGCGGAATGGGTAACGGCATTCAGGGCCGGATTATCATAGAGGAGCCATTGAATAGGGTCTTGCAATCAGGCGGAAGCTCGGAGTTTAGGCCGCCGTCCTTTTAAGTTCATAGACGATGCCCTGCGGTTCCGTGGCATGTTCGGAAGCATCCAGAATCTCGATGGAGACGACCTTGCCGTCCTTGTCATAGTCCACGATGACGCCCTCGCGGACCTCGTCGCTTTCGGCTATCTCGCTGTCCTTAAGTATCAGGCTCAGCGTATCGGTTTCAGGGTCATAGATTACCTTCATTTATCCTCCAATACTTATCTATTTTAGAGGATTTGTAAACCGTCACAATATTAAACATATCGCCTTTTTCTTCCCCTATAATTCTTAACAACATTTCCTTGCCTTCTCTATCATCATAATACTTACTCTGCAATATAACACGTCCCTTTGAAGATGGCAATCTCTGCTGTGGACCCAAATCTGCCGATAGGATTTGGCGCACTGCCTTATCAGGCCGCAAAATGCACTTTTTGAAGAGTGCGTCAGTTCAAAAAGTGCATTTCCGCCTCACGTGCTCTTTCCTCACCGGACGCAATGGCAATCCTGCCATGGAAAAACACCTCTCGGGGCGCACCACCCCCTGAGATTCTCTCCCAAAGACAAGCAGAAAAGACCTTTGCGGTAATCACGTAAAGGCCGTGCACCTTCTTCGCATATCACGGTAAAGCTGCAGTTTGTCCAGTGTTGTCGCAAGCTTTAGCACCAACCGCCTGCCGTGCCTTACCACCTTGCCCGCTATCCCTATCAACGACCACCTCAGCGTGCCTATCGTCCTTGTCCTGTACTCCTCCGGAAGCAGGTGTTCCTTCTGGAGCACGAACATGTTATACACAAACACCCCGAGGGCAAACCACATGGCGTTGGCCCCGAACTCCCCGGAGGGAAGACCCTCCATGCCAAAGCCGCCCTTAAGCTCCTTTATGATGTTCTCCTATGATGTTCTCCTATGATGTTCTCCGCCTGCCCCCTGCCGTTGTACTCCCAGACCGCCTCCTCAGCGCTGGTGGCTATCGCATGATAGCAGTACTCCGCCGAATCAAACAGGTCGGCCTGCCTGTTTTTCCAACGGAGCACCACGAGCCTGAACGCCTCCCTTGTCTCGTTCATCGTGTGCACTGTCTGGGCTATCTCCCTGTCCGTGGCCGTACCGTCCTGAAGGCTGTAGGGCTTCCAACCCCCAAGCCCCCTTATCGCCTCCCTGACCGCCTCGTCCTTGCTCACTGCTATGGTGAACGTCGTCCCTTTCTTCATGAGGAGGTTTATCCCGGATATTTCATGAGTATTATGAAAAATAGAACAGAAGGCATGAAAATACAAAATGTCCAGAGGAATATTCTATTTTTAGTTCAAGGTACGTTTTGTCACCGGAAAAAGTTAACGGAATTTTCGGAGCACTCACCCTTCGGGCGAGCCTGGTTTACCGCATTCGCGGCGTTGCGGGCCACTCGCGGTATTGACATACAGCTTCGCGTCCCGCGCCTTGCGTCTGCGGCAAACCAGACTCGTGCAATATCCGGGTTATCACATCGGCGGTGTAAAACTCGCTGTCCAGCGAGGCATGGCGTATCCTCTTGCCGGCAGGCAAAACCCCGTATGCCGCCTCCACCGCTTCCAGCGGACCCCCCATGGCGTTGCCGTCGCGGAACCGGTGGTATGCTATGACCGGAAGCTCCCTGAAAACCGTCATTATCGGCCTGTAGCCCTTGTACCCCTCGTAGGTCATCTTCGCTTCCCTCTTCTCCGACTCTATCAATGTCGGATCAGACCAGAGCGTGTACTCGGTCCTGTCGTCAAGGCGGAGGGCCTTTCTTGTGGCCGCATTCACCACCTGCTTCAGGCAATCCAGCCCTTCCGCGGCACCCATCCTCACAAGCCAGTCCCCTACGGTCGAGGCCGAAGGAATCCTCTCAAGACCCACAAGACGCCTTAGAGCCTTGTCCTCCCTTATCTCCCGTAAATCCTCCATGTGTCGTCCCCCTCCGTACATCATGAGCATCAGGGGCTCAATGCAGCTCCACGCCCTGTAGCCCCTGTTTGAGCCGGGCCGGGGCATTTGCTTCTCAACGAGGCCCTTTATGCCAAATCCCCTCAGAAACTCTGCAAACACCGCCAGCCCCGCCCTCAGCGTTATCTCCTCCCCCGTCACATCGAGCTTGAAACAAAGTTGGTTTTGTTTTATCATGGACTTGCCCCTTTCTGCGTTTTTTGTTCACCTGCCGGGTGATATTTTATATCACCCGGAAAGCATTAAACCAGAAGGGGTTTCTTGTTTCCGAAAACTCCTATCTCTATTTCAGGGCGTTCACATGGACGAGTTCCGCCTGCTGGAAGTACAATAAGCTGCGCAGAGTTCTTTGACAGTGGCGGGAAAGAAAGCGTCCTTCGACGGGCTCAGGATGATTACAGAGCGACAGGATTCAAGGATATAACCCCCCGCCTCCCTTTAGGAAAGAGGGGAGAAAAGACGTGCAGCTTTGAACACCCCGTGAACACCCGGACGGGCCGGAATATCCCGCAAAATCAGGGGGTTATAAAGGATTTAAAGGAAAGGCTCTGAACACATAAAAAAGAGAGCGTCCTTCGACCTTTCGGCAGGCTCAAGGCTCAGGATGATTACAGAGCGGCAAACGGCAGGGGTCGAGGGTTCAAGGATTCAAGAAACATAATCCCCCCGGCCCCTTTACGTCCTTCGGGCCGGGGGGGAGTTCATGGTGCTAAAGCACGGGGAGACGGTCGTGCTCGAATGACCGTCTATTGGGCGTTGACCACCGTCTTGGCCGGCTGAGCCTTGTGCTTGCCGCGCCTGCCTGATCGGCGGTCGGCCTGCCCGGGCGATGCATTTGACCGGTGGGGCCTTTTTTGGCCTCCTCCGAAGCCCGGCCTCCGGGGGGGACGGGAGCCTCCCGGTTTATGCGCAGGGGCGGCGGCTTCATAGTCAAACCCCTCCAGTTCCCGGCAGTGGAGTTCCGAGTCCAGCACGCGCTCTATGGCGGTGACCGTGGCATGGTCGTCCCTGGTGACGAGCGTGAAGGCCTCGCCGGTGCTTTCGGCGCGCCCGGTGCGGCCTATGCGGTGCGTGTAGGCGTCAACGCTTTCGGGCATGTCGTAGTTGATGACATGGGAAATCCGCAAGACGTCTATCCCCCTGGCCGCGATGTCCGTGGCCACCAGTATACGGCACGCCCCCGTGCGGAACCCGTCGAGGGCCCTCTGCCGCATGTTCTGCGACAGGTCGCCGTGGAGCGCCGCCACCGGGTGGCCCACCCGCTTCAACTGCTCGGACAGGCGCGTGGCGCGGGCCTTTGTCCTTGTAAAGACCAGGACGGACCTTGTCTCGGTCCGCTTGAGGATTTCCTTTAAAAGGGCGGTCTTAAGGTGCGGCTCCACGGGATAAAGGGCGTGTGAGACCGTGGAGACGGGCGCGGCGAGGCCTATCTTAATGGTGGCGGGATTGCGGAGGATGCTTCGGGCAAGCCTCAGGATTTCATCGGGCATCGTGGCGGAAAAAAGAAGGGTCTGCCTGTGCTTGGGGACGTGAGACAGAATTCTTTTTACGTCCGGCATGAAACCCATGTCGAACATGCGGTCGGCCTCGTCCAGGACGAGCACCTCGATGTTGGACAGATCAATGATCCCCTGGCCCATGTGGTCAAGCAGGCGGCCGGGGCAGGCCACGACAATCTCGGTCCCGGCGCGGATATTTTTTATCTGCCGGGCCATGCTGACGCCGCCGTAGACGGTGCAGCTTCGCAGGTTCGTCCTGCGGCCCAGCTTGGCCGTCTCGGAATGTATCTGCTCGGCCAGCTCCCGTGTGGGCGCAAGCACAAGGGCGCGGATTCTACCGCGCGGGCCCTCCAGAAGGCGCTCAAGGATAGGCAGGACGAAAGCGGCCGTCTTGCCCGTTCCGGTCTGGGCCTGTCCCATGACGTCACGCCCCTCAAGGATTACAGGTATGGATTTGCTCTGGATGGGCGTGGGTTCGGCATATCCCCGCGCCTTGATGCCTTCCGCGATATGCGGATGGAAATTGAAAGTCTCGAAACTCATTGGAAATGTCCTCCTGGCTCAAAACAGTATTAGTGAGCCAAGTAACATTTTAAGGTTCTCAGCTCTGCTGCCAAAGGCAAACAAATTAGTATACCATAACCAGAAAGAAATATTTCCGGTTGAACGCGATTTCGAGTATTGCCCCGGAAAATCCCGTTGCCTTCCTTCCCGCGATATTCTTATAATGAGGACTACGATGAGGCGCTATCGGGGTGGGCCTGTTTATCGTAACGGCGAGGCCGAGGAGGTCATGGTGACGGGAGTTGAGATTGCGGAAACAAAAGAGGAAAAAAATAAGAAGAGGAGCTTCACATGAAAAAACGGCTCGCGACCCTGACCGCAATCTGCGTGATGATAATAATCGGCGATAATCTCTGTTTTTCTGCGGAACGACTTGGTTTTAAAGGCATAAAGTTAGGTGCAACGACGTCGGAGATAAATGATTTGATTAATAATTCGGAATGGTATTCCGTACATGGAGACATAGGGAAAGATAAAAGGACTGAATATGCTTCCTTAAGTGCTGAGAAATCCAAGATTGGCTGTGAAGGCGAGGGGGACAATAAAAAATGCTTCTACACACAAGTAGTTGGTTTATCGTTTTTTAATGGGAAATTAATGCAATTCACCATCCCGAGCTATGAATACCCGGTCAATAAAATTGACCTGGAAGTAAAAAGGTGGTGTTCTTTCGCATATAAGGGGCTGACGGACAAATATGGACCGCCCCTAAAAACATATACCAAAATCGCGGATGCAAATATATTTTCGTTCAAGGACGGATACATCTCTTTTCTCAGCGACTGGAAAAAAGGCAATGATGGGATAAGGCTTGCAGTCGGTCAGTCGGGTTACAACTACAGATGCCAAATCATTTTTGAAGATATCGCCGCCAAAGAAGCTTACGACAAGATTCAATCTAAGCGGTCATCCGAATTTTGACGGAGCCCCCCCTTAAACTTCGGTTTGTGAACTCCGGCAAGTGAACCGGTACCGCTTGACGGGTTCCTTATTATTAAGGAAAGTATATCCATAAGCAATCCTTTGAGAATCCATGGGATTTTCAAATAGTCAAAACTGTTTTGATTTTCCGCTGGAAAGATTATAATGTATGTGTACATGATATGTGATGACATAGCAACATGAGGAGGAAATAAAATGGCAAAACCGATTAAAGAGACACCTGTGCTCAAGGGCAAGGATGCAGAAAATTTCATGAGCCGGATTAAGGAACAAAAGAAGCTCTCCACCGAGGAATACGATAAAGCCAGAAAAAATTACGAAGAAATCCTGAGAACCGCGAAGATATAAAACCTTCTATCCATAAATGAGTTTTTCCCTTGTCCGGCTTGAGCCGGATTCTCCCAGAAAACCATTCGACTGCGGCAATTCCGACCTCAACGAGTTCTTCTCTGTTGATTCCATTGACTACGCCAAGGAATTGCTGGCTGTCACATATGTCCTGGAGTCTGAGACCGAGACGGCAGCCTACTTCGCGGTATCCAATGATAGCATTCGGGCAAAGGACACTTCAAAAAGCAGGCTTAAGGAAAAGATATTGAAACGCCTTCCCTCCGAGAAGCGTGGCTATAAAAGCCATCCCGCGGTGAAGGTGGGGCGCTTAGAGGTGGCTCGGTTTGTTTGGACAGGTGGAAGCGGTTTATAAGTGATAAGCTG
>CBDVCR010000046.1:0-18608 GCA_965372535.1 uncultured bacterium
TCAGTCCCGCCGGGGGCCGGTTCTCCGGCGGGGTTGGAAAACCCCGCCTATGCCTGTGATTGTTTTCAAGCCTTTTGTTCTCTTTTTCCATAGTGCTCATGCAATGAACGGGCTTGTTGTTGCCCGGAGCATATAATGCCTGGTTCAAGACCGCCTGAGGGGGGGTCGCGTCCCGCGCCCTCGTTTTCGCGCATAGGGCGCGAATCGTCCAATTCGATGGTTTATAATAATCTCATGCGGACCTCATTGGCCATGGCGCTGACGCTTCTTCTTTCCCTCCCCTCCCCCGCCTTTATGGGGGAAAGCGAAATTGCGGCCCTCCAGAGGGAACTCCTCGGGCTCCCCCTCGGGGAGAGGATAGCCCGCTGGGCCGGGGAGTTCGTGGGCGCCCCCTATGACCCCGACCCCTTGGGGGAATACGTAACGAGAAAAACCATAGTTGCCGACGAAAGGGTGGACTGCATGTACCTCGCCTTCCGGAGCGTGGAACTGGCCCTGAGCAGGAGCCCCGCGGAGGCCGTGGAGGCGGCGCTTAAGATGAGGTTCAGGACAGGGGGGATACTGGAGGGCAACGAGGTGGCAAACTACGGCGACCGCTACCGCTACGCCATGGACATGATTGCAAGCGGAAAATGGGGGAGGGACGTAACCGAAAAGCTGGCGGCCACTGTCGAACTGCCGGGCGCCAGGGACTACGGCGCCGTGCGCGTAATACCCCCCTCCCGCATCGCGGAGGCCGAAAAGGGGCTCGTAAGCGGCGACATGGTGTTCTTCGCCAAAGACCCCTCCAAACGCGTGGTGGGGGAGATAATCGGCCATATCGGGATTATCAGCCGCAACGAGAAGGGGGCCTGGCTTATACACGCAAGCGGGAGGAAGAACAGCGGCGGCCGGGTGCAAAAGGTCCTGCTCGGCGAGTACTCCGGCGCCATGCCGTTTGTGGGGATAATCGTCAGCCGGTTTTAAGCTTCCTTATTATCCCGGGCAGTTCCCTGCCAAGCTCCGGGTAGCGCCTTTCGAGGAAGAGCTTGACGGCCTTAAGCTCCAATTTCAGGTCCTCAAGCTCGCGGCGAAGGTCTTCCTGGCCTTCAAGCCCGTCCGCCACGGTGGCTATCTCCTTTTCAAGGAGCGCAAACTTTTCCTCGATGGACTTCAATTCGCCGTTCATCTATTTATTTCTTCTCTGGAATTTCGTCTTCTTCCTGAGTTTTCTGTACTTGTGTTTGCTCATCTTCTTCTTGCGCCATTTCACGACACTGCCCACCGGATCACCTCCTTTGCAATATTTTATTTTTCGCCTGGTCCATAAAGGCCTCAAGCTGTATCTGCGTTGTGGAGGACTCTGTCCCGTCGTACGGCACGTTGATTACGGGAACGTCGAAGTCCCTGCTTACGGCCCTCATGAGGGCCGTTACAATTATGCCCGGCATGCACCCGAAAGGCATGGCGTTTACGATGCCCGCCGCGCCCTTCCGGACGAGGTCCACCGCCTTTCCGATGCTGAGGACGGTCTCTCCCTCGAAAGTATCCGGCACATAGGGGGCCGCCAGCCTGAATAACTCGCTTGTTGAAGGCTCGTGCAAGGTACTTAAATGCCCCTTGAAGCGGCTGGTGAGCCTCCGCTCTATCTTCTTCTTAAAGAACCTCTTCGTCAGGCTGTTTATTGTATCAGAATAGTCCTTCTTTATCCATGCCTTGCGTATTCCTATAAGGTTAATGTAGTAGACCCACTCCTCGAAGGGGGCAAGCCAGACTTCCCCGCCCAGGGCCTCTATCTTGCGTATCAGGTCCTCGTTAGAAAACCTGTTGGTGCGTACATAAATTTCTCCCACCACGCCGATAAGGGGCCTGTGCTCTTCGTGCCTGGGCACTGCCCCAAAATCCATCCTCATGTCATCGAGCACACCGTCGAGCTCGCCGTCGCCGCCTTCCCTGAGGACCTTGTAGAGCCTGTTTAAATAGTTTTCGTACAGGGCGTCGGAGGAACCGCTTTCCTTTTCATATGGCCGGGTCTCGTGCAGGCACTTGTAGAGGAGTTCTATGGCTACGATGCCCTTCCAGGCGGCCAGGGCGACGTCGCTGCCGGCCACCCCGAGGTTCCTGTAAAACCCTTCGTCCTGGTTGGGGGCATAGACCGGCACGTCCGGCATTCCGACCTTCTCCAGCACCTTCTTGTGGGAGATATTGTAATTGCCGAACCTGCACGGCCCGTCCCCGGAGGGCATGAAGAAAACGGCCTTCTCCGGCCTGAAGCCGGGAGACGTTGCCGTTCTCACCATGTCCCCGGTGGTCAGGATGAAGGGGTAGCACTCCTTGCCGCTTGCATACTTCATCCCCACCTCGACCGTCTCCCGGTCGGACTCCGGCATCACCTCCGCGGGCACCCCGGAGCGCTCGAAGGCCGCCGCCAGGGCAAAGGCGTGGTCCACCATGCGGGGGATGTATATGGTACTTCCGAGGAGCGGCCGTTTGCCGTTGCTCCTTACGGGCCGGTATCGGGCGGGCCTGTCGTCGCGGTTTTCGATGCTGTCGAGGAATGCCTCGCAGCGGGTGACGGCGCCAGCGTCGGCGCTGTGCTCGTCGATTTCGAGGTGGAGGAAGGGTTTATCGCCGAGTTCCTCCTTGAAATACTTGAGAATAAAGGAGTCCGGGCCGCACGAGAAGTTGCCGATGAAGACCGGGTAGAGATGCTCCTGGCCCCTGATGAACCGGGCGGCCCTGAGCATCCTCTGCCCCGAGCGCCAGTACATATTGGGCCAGTCCTCCATGAGTTTCACGTCGTCGGTGGGGAGCATGTCCATGGGGATTGCGAGCACCCCGAGGGTGGCCAGCTTCTCCGGTATCTGGAGGTTCATGCCCCTCTCAAGCGCGTTATACGACCTGCCGACCATCACTATGGTCTTCCTGTCCAGGCCGGACAGCACCTCCCTGCCCTTTTCCTTTATGGCGCGGTAAAACTCCGCCTGGGCCCGCTCCGCCCGGGCCATGGCCCTGCGTATCCGGGCGGCACTGGCGCCGAATGGGGCGAACGCCTTCTTCAGTTCCCTGGTCAGGCGCTTCGCGCCCCGGGCCGTGTCGATTAGCGGGACAATGGCCTTTACCCCCTCAAGGGCCACCTGCGCCACATACGGCATGGTCTGGGTATGGGGGCAGACCACGCTCCTGGGGTACTCGGAGTCGTCGAAGTTTATAAAACTTGGCAGCAGCACCGCATCAACCCCCCTGTCCCGCAGATAGCGTATATGTCCCAGGGCGACCTTTACGGGGTAGCAGGCCTCGGATATTACGCTCTGAAGGCCCAGGTCCACTATCTGCCGGTTGCTGCTCGGGGAGACCTCCACTTCGAAGCCCAACTCATCGAGCAGGACGCTCCAGAAGGGAAGAAACTCGTTAAAGAAAAAGATATAAGGGACGCCTATCCTCGTCTTCCTTCCGGCGCCGTTTCCGCCCGTATCCCCGGCCGGCTCTTTCACCCACTTCCAGAGCATCCGGTCTCGGAACCTGAACAGGTCCGGGATATGGCTTGTGTCTTTCCTGTTGATGTCGTATTTTTCGCACCTTCCTCCGTAGAAGAGCTTCCCTTCCTCCCCCTCTATCTTGACGCGGTTTATATCGCAGAGGTTTGAGCAGCCCTTGCACTCGAAGGAAGACATGGCGTAGGGCATCCGGGACCTGTCAAAGCCCTTGAAGGAAGAACTCTCCTTTCCGGCCTCCGCCATGTAGCGCATGACGATGAGGGCCATGCCGATGGCCCCGGTGACGTCGTGGTTGGGCGGCACGGTGACCTTTACGCCGAGGTGCCTTTCAAACGCGGCCACCACGGCCTTGTTAAAGGCCACTCCGCCCTGAAAGAATATGTTCCCGCCGATGGGCCTTCCGGCCACCACGCGGTTGATATAATTCTGCACGATGGAATAGGCGAGCCCGGCGAGGAGGTCGTCGCGGGCGGCCCCCTTCTGGAGGTTCGCCATGAGGGAGTTTTCCATGAAGACCGTGCACCGCTCGCCAAGCCGCGTGGGGCAGCCGGAGGAGAAGGCGCAGTCGGCGAACTCCCGCTTGACGGAAATGTCGAGCTTCTCGGCCTGCTCCTCAAGGAAAGAGCCCGTGCCCGCGGCGCATGCCTTGTTCATCTCGAAGTCCACGATGACGCCGTCGCGGAGGGTTATGAACTTGGAGTCCTGCCCGCCGATTTCGAAAATTGTGTCCACCCCGGGGTCGATGGAAGCGGCGGCCGTTGCCTGGGCGGTTATCTCGTTCTTTACGATGTCGGCGCCCACGTAGTCCGCTATCATGTACCGGCCCGAGCCCGTGGTGCCCACGCCCATTATCTCGACCTTGCCGCCCACCTCCTCGTCTATCTCCCGCAGGCCCTGCCTGACGGCCTCTATGGGCCTTCCCGCGGTCATGAGGTAGCGCTTTGCCAGAAGCCTGCCCTCCTCGTCCAGGACGGCGAGGTTGGTGCTTATGGAGCCGATGTCTATTCCCATGTACGCGCGCACCCTGGGGCCGCCGTTTACGGCATGGAGAACGTCCCTGGGGTCCCTGACGTGCCTTTCGTGGAATTCGTCGCCTTCATGGAGCAGAGGACCGTGCCCCTCGACAAAGGACTTCTCGCTCCTCAGGTATTCCTCAAGCTTCTCTATCCTCAGGGGGTCTTCGGCCCCTTCGTCCAGCGCCTTGAGGGCCGCTCCCATGGCGCCCATGAGGGCATGGTCGGGGGGCACGAAGATCTCGTCGAGGCCGAAGACCTCCCTGAAAGCCCTCACCATCCCCCTGTTGGCCGCCACCCCGCCCTGGAAGGAGACGGGCCTGTCTATGCTCCTGCCCCTGGCTATGCTCCCCATGAAGTTCCTCGCCACGGCGAAGCAGAGACCCGAGACTATGTCCTCCACCGAGGTGGCTATCTGCTGAAGGTGTATCATGTCGCTCTTGGCGAAGACGCTGCAGCGGCCCGCGATACGGGGGGGCTTTTTCGACCTGAGCGCAAGCTCGCCGAACTCCTCTATATTGAGCTTGAGCCTCTCGGCCTGCTGGTCCAGGAACGAGCCCGTGCCCGCCGCGCAGACGGAGTTCATGGAGAAGTCCTTTACCGCGCCGTCGCCGAGGAGTATGAGCTTGGAGTCCTCCCCCCCCATCTCGACTATGGTACTTATATGCGGGTAGAGCTTCAGCGTCGAATAGGCCTGGGCCACTATCTCGTTTACAGGCTCCGTGCCCAGTATTCCGGCAAGGAGCCTCCCGGCCGAGCCGGTGACGGCAACGGAGCAGGGCTCGCCGCCGGCGGCCTCCTTGAGCATATCGAGTGCCGTCTCGAGCGGGTGGCCCCTGTGGGGCCGGTAACTTCCCCGGAGCTTCCCGCCCGTGCCGTCGAGCACGACGACCTTTACGCTCACCGAACCTGCGTCAAGACCAATAAGCTTCATAACGCCTCTCCCCGGCTGAAATATAATTGAGTCAACATAGATTTTACCACATAACAAAAATACATAAAGGCATTTTTAATTGCATTCTCCCAAACTCTTACGGGCCGCCCGCCCCGGGCCCGGGGTGTTTCGGCAGGCAATTATGATATTCTATTACCGTTGCCCCTGTAAATAGTCCTCCCCAAAGTTAGTGAAAAACCTGCTGATTGACAAAAATCAGCCGGAATGTGACACATCTTGTCAGCTTCATTGCGGCGCGAAAAATCAAGTTCTTGATTTCCTTGGTTTTTTTATTGAAAATATTCTGGCACGGATACTGCAAAAGAGAAGCGTAACAGCGGCCACAAGAAAAAATGTCGGTTTCGCGGTCCGCTTAAGAAAAACCCTGCGGAAAGGGGGGTGATGAAAAAAGCCGGCAGGGCATGAATCAGCGGGACTATTTTGGACAGAGCTTATTATATTAACCAAAACAGAAGGAGGCAAAAATGTTCAAGGCAGTCAACAATCTAAGGGAGCAGAAGGGTTTCACCCTTATCGAACTGCTCATCGTCGTGGCGATTATCGGCATCCTGGCCGCCATCGCCATACCGGCCTTCCTCGGCCAGAGGGAGAAGGCCAAGATAAGGGCGGTCGAGGCGGGCTGTAAAGGCTCTGTCGCCGAACTCCAGGGCTGGCTCGACGCCATGGTTTCCGGCGACCCCATCCTCGCCCTCAGTGCGACCGCAGTCGAGGTATGCTATCAAGCGACCACCCCGCAGTTGGGTAAAACCTGTCAAATTGTCTATGGCATGGATTTTGACCCCGTATACCAGAGCGACAACATCGTGCATGTCCTCGCGTTAGCGGCGGCGCACCACCAGGGCAAACAGGAAAAGAGCCCGTACAGCGCCACCCAGGACCTGTTTGTATCAGACACCACGGCAACCCCCACGACCGTCGGCGGTATCTGCTACATACAAAATACCGGCGACCGGACCATCCGGATAATGGGCTATTCCGAGAACTATGCCCAGGGAGCGATATTCAACACCACTGTGACGGCAAGGTAAGAGCCATAAAAAAGGGGGGCTCAAGCCCCCCTTTTTTTAATGTTCTTCCATATTCTATAATTAGCTTTTAGCATTATATGCTTAACGCCGATGCGTAAGAACAGGCATTATTTTCAAATGGTTCCGGGCCGGGCGCGTAAAGAATAAAACTCACTGGTGAGTAAGATATAAACATGGACTTGAAAGAAATAATCACCCAAAAGCGTTCTGTTGCCGTTTTCATAATAATAGCCGCGGTCGCCGCCTATGCCCCCGCGCTCAATGGAGGATTTATATGGGAGGATATCAAGGTATTTTTCGGCGCTTCCGATTACATTCCTTTTTTTGAAAATGCCTTCCACCGGCCTTTATACGAGGTTTCCATGGTCCTGGACCACCGAGTCTGGGGAGAAAACCCCGTTGGTTTCCATATAACTAACGTCCTCGTCCATGCCGCAAGTTCCATACTGGTCTTTGTCCTGGGCGTTTATCTCTTTGAGGGCACGCTGCTTCCGTTCCTCGCGGCCCTGCTCTTCGCCCTCCACCCGGTGAACACCGAGGCCGTGTCGTGGGTTTCCGCCAGGGCCGAACTCCTGATGACCGCGTTTTTCCTTGCCGCTTTCATACTTTACCTTCAGTACAAGAAAGAGGGGAGAACCGCGGCCCTTATCGCGAGCATGCTGTTTTTTCTCCTCTCCGCACTGAGCAGGCAGGCCGCCCTGATTTTTCCGCTCTTTATACTGGCATATGAGGTTACTCTCAAAGCGACCTCGTTACGGGATACGGCCGAGAGGAAAAAGCTCTATCTCGCCGCGGGCTCCTCGGCCCTGACGGCGGCCTTATATCTGGCCTTCTTTCGCGGCACGGGGGAGTTCTTTCCCGCCGGGGGCTTTGCTCTAAAACAGCTATCCAACTCCCTGTCGGCCCTCGGCTACTACCTGGTAAAGCTCGCCGTCCCCCTGCACCTTAACTTCCTTCCCACCGTTCCGGACGGCATCATATACGCCATCGTCGCCCTCCTGCCCCTGGGGGTTGCGGCTGTGCTGTATTCCGAAGGCAAAAGGCGCCTGGTGTTTCTTGTTTCATGGACGATCATCACCCTTCTTCCTTCGATATTGACCGCCATGACGGACATCGAATACCCGGTCGGCGAACGCTTCCTCTACCTGCCCTCCGCGGGGTTCTGCCTGCTCCTGGCGGCCGGCGCGGGGGCCGTCGGGAACAAGAAAATCATCGCCGCGGTTTTCGTTCCCCTGCTGGCCCTTTACACGGCCGGCACATTCGACCGGGTGCAGACATGGAAGGACGAGGTCTCGCTATGGAAAGACACCGCCGGAAAAACCTCCGGCCACAGTCTGCCCCATATAAACCATGCCTACGCGCTCATCAAAAACGGCATGCAGGAGGAGGGTAAAAAAGCACTGAAAACAGCTATCAGGCAGGACGGGATAACACATGAGGAGCTTGCGCTCGCCATGAAGCTCTTCTCCCTGGCAGGGGAAAAAGACCCCGAGGCCGCACTCCTTGAATCCCTGGTGGAAATTCGGGGCAAGGCACGGGCATACTACGGCCTCGGATTTATTCATTATAACCTCTACACCGAGGACAAAACCCGTCCCCGGCATCTCCATTCCGCAATCGACTACTTCGAAAAAGCCCTGGGAGAAGAGGAGGATTTCATGAATCCCCATTACTACCTCGGCCTGAGCTATCTAAACCTCCGGAACCTGGAAAAAGCGGAGGAACACTTCAAACTCACCAGGGAACTTGACTTCGACGGCCGGTACCGGGTGCAGACCGATGATTTCCTCATGCTCATCCAGGCGTATAAAAATCCCGTCCCGGTAGAGCAAGAACAGTAACAAAAGGATGGTCAAATGCGTCCTTGCTGTGCTACTTTAAATAAAATTCAAGGAAGGAGGCAGGACATGAATAATTTAATGAGAGGCATGCACGACAGGAAACAATCGGGTTTCACTCTCGTGGAACTTTTGATTGTAGTAGCGGTGCTGGGCATTCTGGCGGGCATCGCCGTCCCCGTGTACCTGGGCCAGAGGACGAAGGCCATGACCCAGGAGGCGAGGTCGAACCTGGAGATAATCAGGCTCCTCCAGGAGCAGTACAGTGCCGAAAACGGCGAGTACGCGCCCCTCAACGAGACCACAGACGGGACGCTGAGCGATGTTGCCCAGATAAGGGCCTATCTTCCGGGCTTCAAGCCCGGCCTTACGGGCGACCTGAAATTCGACTACTCGCTTTCCTACATAGTAATCGGCGGCGTGACCAACAGCTTCACCGCCATGGCCGACGGGAAAGCGGGCACCTCGGTTGACAGCGTCAGGTGGAGCCTGAACAGCGACAACGAATGGGGCGCCTTTTAGCCGCCCGTAAGGCCCGCGCCCGGCTTCATCACACGGAATTATATGGTATACTTGGATGCCTGACCCAATTCCGCGGGCGTAACTCAGAGGTAGAGTGACAGCTTCCCAAGCTGTAGGTCGCGGGTTCGAATCCCGTCGCCCGCTCCATTGCATCCTCCGGAGCAGTGAAGCACAGAAGGCCGAATGGGTCTTTCAACAGAAGCGCCCGGCAGGCGCATTGCGCCCGATGGGCCGGCTTTAGCTTCCGCCGGCCTGGGCTTTCTTTCCGGCTCGATTGGACCCGCCCATAAGTGCTGAATTACGGCTTAATACTCCGTCAGTTAAATACCTTAATGCCGTCATTCCCGCGCAGGCCGGAATCCAATCAAAAAACGCTGGATTCCGGGTCAAGCCCGGAATGACATAATAGCGGTACTTTCATATATTTAGTTGCCGGTGTAATAATAGCAGCTATCGGGGTCTGAAAGTGCCGAAATGTATAATAGCGGCAAGGAGTTAAGCCTTCTTCTTTTTGCTACTGGTAATAAGTCAGTGCGGGATGCCGAGCCGGACTCTCTGCGTTTCACCCGGCACGATTGTTACGGGGACATATCCGCTTTCCCTTCCGTCCTTCTCCGCCTTTATAAACCAGAAAGAGGTAATCACGCTCAGCTCCGGGAAAGAAATCGACGCGGCGCCGTCCGCGCCGGTCTCAATATGGACGGTGTCCGTGACTTCCCGCCGGTCCTGGTTGTTGAAGTTTCCCACGAAGGTCACCTTCGCGCCTTCCACGGGGTCGGCCCTCCGGTCGAGGGCCAGCGCCTCGATAGCGGTTCCCCCGGTCCTTAACTGCACGGCGTGGTCAATCCAGTGCCTGATGAGGGCCCTGTCATGGGCGGGTATTGCGGGCTTGAGCCTTGTTGGCTCCATTAGGCCGAGCCATGCTTTTACATACAGGAATGCCTGCGTGAGAAAGCCGCGCACCTTAAGAGGCTCGTTGAGGCCGCCTTCGGCGGCCTCCGGCTTTACCCAGGGCATGGGAAGCCCCCACCGGAACCGCAGGCCTTCCTCCAGAAAACGCGGCGGCATGTCCCAGTCGTAGTAATCGCGCTCGACCTTGTGAACGAGGGCGCTCCGCTCCGAACGGCCCACCCAGATGCGCCTCTGCTTGTGCGCGGGATACCCGTAAGGCCAGCAGCACTGCCCGTCCCGCAGGGGCTCGTCCTCCATTGCCTGCGGGGCACCCTCGGCGTAGACGAGTTCGTGGTAGCTGTAGTAGGGGTTTGCGTAATCCAGAGGGTCCACCAGCCCCAGGGCGAACTCGCCCAACTCGTCCACGTAGAGGACGTTCCCCCTCAGGTGGCAGTTCCTGCAGACGTTTCTGGTGAAAATCGGGTGGATGTCGTCGGCCCAGGTAACGCCCGGCAGGACGCCCTCCTCAATGATATATGGCAAAGCCCGCCCCTGCGCGTAAACCGGGGCCGCCGGCAAAAGGAAAACAGCCAGAATGAAAGAGAGCCTTCTTGCCGGTAAGGTTTTCATGCCCCTCCTCCGGACAGCTTTTTTTACTCCCGGGAGCATGAAATACTTCACATCCCAATGCCGGGGCTGCCATGTAAAATAAGCTTTTCTCAAGGGTTCAATGTAAATATAAAACTAACCGTGTTAGTAAAACAATAGCAGAGGGTCCGGGAGCGCACAAGCGAAATCAGGCGGGAAGGAATGACGGAGGCTACATTACGTCCCTGAGTTCGAGGAGCCGCGAGTAGATTTCTTCGAGGCTCTTGTAGCGGTGGGCCCTGTCCTTTTCCGTGCACCGGAGGATGAGGTCCTCAAGCCATTCCGGCACGTCGTCGGCAAGGGCGGACGGGGCTTTTTCGGCCAGGGCGTCGATGGAGCCGGTGACCATCTCATAGAGCAGAGCGCCCATTGCGTAGATGTCGGCCTGCTCATCGGGAGGGAGACCTTCAATGACCTCGGGGGCCGTGTAAGCGGGCACGAGTCCGGCGGGTTTTTCAATACGCACGTTGTTCTGCATGTCGATGAAGATCGCCTCCGGGGCAAGGCATCCGTGGAAGACGCCGTTTCCGTGCTCTTCGCTCAGTTTCCGAAGGACCTGCACCCACATTCTCATGCTGTAGGAGGGCTCCATGCTGCCGGAATTGATAATGCCCCGGAGCGTCGCCTCACCTTTTTTCGGAGCCGGCCCTGCCTCCTGCCTCGCCCCCTGGCCGCCCGTGTCCCGCCTGTCCAGTTCGCTCTCGATAAGGGCGTCGATGTCGTCCGTAGCGTCCGGAGTCCGGGCCGTGGCCTGTTCCACTCGTTGTTCCGCCGGCCCTTCCGCCTCCATGTCCACGAATTCCACGCCGGCATCCCGGGGCGGGACGGGAGCGGTTTTTCCGGAGGCGCCCGCCTGCTCCTTTATGGAGGCTATGGCGGCGAGCCTTTGCGTCACGTCCCTGTAGCCCGAGTCTATCTGGACAATGCCGCGGTAGACCTCCGCGGCCTTTTCCACCTCCTCGGCCATCATGAGAAAGGCGGCGTAAGTGTAGTATTTGTCGATGTTGGAGGGGTTGGGTTCCTCGTCCCCGATGGAGAGGAGGCACATCTCCCCGGCCTCCTTGTACAAGCCCTTGTCCTTATATACCCTGGCCGCCTTGAGGGGCTGGCCCGCGGCCTTGTATTCCTTTGCCGCGGCAAGGAGGTTGCCGGCCATCTCCAGGGCCTGGGCCGCCCTCAGCCGGTCGCCCTTGTTGTGGAATATTTTTGCCGCGTCGAGGTACTTGCCGGTTTTGACGTACACCTCCGCCGCCTTGAGGGACTCGCCCGCGCGTTTGTAAAACTCCACGGCCTTCTCCGGCCTCCCCAGGCTCTCCTGAAGCCGGGCCGCCCTGCCGAAGTCCTTGCCGCGCTCGTAGAGTCCGGCGGCCTTGCGGACGTCGCCAAGCTTTTCGTACATGGCGCCGGCGGAGGCGAAGTCGCCCTTTGCCTCGTACCTGGAGGCTTTTTCCATGGCCTCTTCGTGGATGCCCTTGATTTTTTTGAGGCTCGACCCCCGCAGTATCCAGCGGACGACAAACACCGCCAAAGCGACGACTACGGCCAGTATGATAAGCCAGGCAACCAGGGAGACGGCGTTTCTGGCGGTTTCCACCAGTTCGGCCAATGGGTTCGCGACGTTTTCCTCCACAAGGAGCGCCGGTGCGCCGGAGAGTTTGGGCGGCAAGGCCGTAAACATTGCATGCGCTTTAAATGAAAAGGACATATGTTATGCCGCCCCCTGAGGAAATCTTCATAATAAAATAATTATATTCCCACCCTCGCTAAATCTTCAAGCCCCGCGGCCCATCTCGCCGGGCGGCCCGTCTGGCCGGCAGAGAAAAACTGACCATGGCGGCTTACTTATGTTAAAATAATTCTTTGAAATTCAAGATTCAGGGACGGTAGTCTATGAAAAAGACCGGCGCCGAGATATTAATCGAATGCCTGAAGCGCGAGGGCGTAAAGCACATCTTCGGCTACCCCGGCGGGGTGGTGCTGAACATCTTCGACCTTTTATACGACGAAAAGGACATACAACTTATCCTTACCAGACACGAGCAGGGCGCGGTTCATGCCGCCGACGGCTACGCGAGGGCCAGCGGCAAAGTGGGCGTGGCACTTGTGACCTCGGGCCCCGGGGCGACCAACACCGTTACGGGCATCGCCACGGCCTCGATGGACTCCATCCCCCTGGTGGTCATAACAGGGCAGGTGCCCACAATGCTCATCGGAAACGACGCCTTCCAGGAGGCGGACATAGTGGGCATCACGAGGCCCTGCTCGAAGTATAACTTCCTGGCGAAGGAAGCCTCGGGACTTGCCAGAATTATCCGGGAGGCGTTCCACATCGCTTCCTCCGGCAGGCCCGGGCCGGTGCTCATCGACCTGCCGAAGGACGTTACCGCGGGCAAGGCGGATTTCTCATGGCCGGAGCACGTGGACATCCAGGGCTACAAGCCCAAGTACGAGGGCAACAAGTGGATGATAAAAAAGGCGGCAGGGCTTATCGCCAAGTCCACCAGGCCCGTGATAGCGGCCGGCGGAGGGGTGATTCTTTCGGGCGCCCACAAGGAGCTTAAGGAACTCGCCGAGATTACGGACGCCCCCGTCACCATGACCCTCATGGGCCTCGGCGGCTTTCCCGGCTCGCACAAGCTCTCGCTCGGGATGCCCGGCATGCACGGCACCTACTACGCCAACAAGGCGATACAGGAATCCGACCTCCTCGTCGCCGTGGGCATGCGCTTCGACGACAGGGTGACGGGCAGGACCGACTCGTTCGCGCCCCACGCAAAGATAGTCCACGTGGACATCGACCCCACGTCCATACGCAAGAACATCCGGGTGGACGTGCCGGTGGTGGGCGACGTAAAGCGCGTGCTCAGGGAACTGAACAGTGCGCTCAGGGAAGAGGACGGGAAACAGTGGGCCGAGGTGCGGAAGAAGTGGCTCAGGCAGATAGAGGATTGGAAAAAGGAACGGCCCCTCTCCTATAAAAAGAGCGACGAAATCATAAAACCCCAGTTCGTGGTTGAAAAGATATACGAGCTCACCAAAGGCGACGCCATCATAACCACCGAGGTGGGGCAGAACCAGATGTGGGCCTCTCAGTTTTACAAGTTCGACAAGCCCAGGAGGTGGCTCACCTCGGGCGGGCTGGGCACCATGGGCTACGGGTTTCCCGCGGCCATAGGGGCGCAGTTCGCCCACCCGGACAGGCTCGTCATAGACATCGCCGGGGACGGCAGCATACAGATGAATATCCAGGAGCTGGCCACCGCGGTCATCAACAAACTGCCGGTCAAGGTGGCCATACTCAACAACCGCTACCTCGGCATGGTCAGGCAGTGGCAGGAGCTGTTCTTCGGCGAGCGTTACTCCCACACCAGCCTGGACGTGACCCCCGACTTCGTGAAGGTCGCGGAGGCATACGGCGCGGTGGGGTTGAGGGCGGAGAAGCCCTCGGAGGTGGAGCCCGTTTTGAAGGAGGCGTTCAAGACAAAAAAAACCGTGTTCATGGACTTCGTGGTGGACTGGAAGGAGAAGGTCTACCCCATGGTCCCCGCGGGCGCACCCATCGACCAGATGCTCTTTGACGAGGACGAGAAAAAACCGGGGAAGAAAAAACTCAGGGCGGTGAAATAAGATGAGGCATACGATATCCCTTCTGGTGGAAAACAAGTTCGGCGTGCTTTCGAGGGTCTCCGGCCTTTTCAGCGGGCGGGGCTATAATATCGAGAGCCTCTCCGTGGGCGTGACCACCGACCCGGCCATATCGCAGATGACCATAGTCACCAGGGGCGACGACCAGATAATCGAGCAGATAACCAAGCAGCTCAACAAGCTCATCGACGTAATAAAGGTCACCGACATGCTCGAACTCGACCACGTGGAAAGGGAGATGATACTCGTAAAGGTCGCCCCGAGGCCCGATAAGAAGTTCGAGGTCATAGAGCTTACCAATATCTTCAGGGGCAAGATAATCGACTCCTCCGGGAAGTCCTACACCATAGAGATTACGGGGGACGAAAACAAGATAGAGGCATTCATAAACCTCATGAAGCCCATGGGCATCAAGGAGCTGATAAGGACCGGCAAGGTGGCCATCGCCCGCGAGGGCGTCGTCAAGGCTTAATAAGATTCATATAAGGAAACCGGAGAAGTCCCTAACCCGGATATTTCATGAGTATTATGAAAAATAGAACAAAAGGCTTGATAACAATCACAGGCATAGGCGGGACTTTCCAGTCCCGCCTATCGGGAGGGTGGATGTTATATCGGAATAATATCAAAAATATGTATGAATCACACAGCCGATGGCGTAAATAATATGAAACCAGAGAGGGGTTGCGGAACCTGTGACCCCTTGCTCACCCTCAAACGCGGTAAAAACGCAGTGGCCCGCTTTTTTGTCCATGGCCGGGATTACGCCTCTCAGGCTCTCTACGCATAGGCGAGCCTCCCCGGCATGAGTCTGGTTTTGATTATTGGCAGCCGGCCTCGGTTTTCTATTCGAGATTGAAATGCCGAATACAACTGTTTAAAGCTCTTCCGGCATCTTGGCGTCGGGCGGCTTTTGTTCTCCTCGGGTTTGATGCACGCCGGGTTAAAGCATCCCCAGTTCCTCAAGGTATTTCCTGAAAAGACCCAGCCCCTTTTTACACTCCTCGTCGAAATCATATACTATTCCCCTCCAGTACGCGAGCATCTCAGGGGGTGGGAGCACAAGGCCCGGCTCGTTGGCTATTTCCGGCAGGAGCCGTTTTGCGAGCGCCCCGGCCCTGTCCAGGTCTTCCCTGAACTTCTCAAGGAGCGCCCTTTTTTCCGGAGGTGCGCCTTTCCTCCCTATCCAGAGGGCGAAGACGAACGGCAGGCCTGTCTTTTCGTGCCAAAGGGCGCCGAGGTCGTAGACGTAAAAAGGCTGGAGGCCGATGCTGAAGAGGCGGCAGGCAGGCTCCCCGGCGTCGAGCTCCACCGCGCGGGCGTTTCTTACCGCAAGCAGGGCCTCGTCCCCGATTGCCATGTAAGCCGGGTGTGTGGCGAGGGCCTTCTCCACGGGGCTTGAGGTCACCGTTAGGGTGCATGAAACGGAGTGGAACTTTCTCAATATTATTCGCAGGAGCGCCACCGAGGACTCGGACTGGTGGGTGACGAAAACCTCGTTTCCGTCCAGCGACCCGATCGGCGCCCGGCTGAAAAGCAGGATGCTGCCCACAGGGCCTCTGGAGCTTATGGAATGGCCCTCAAGGTAATAATATTCTCCCTCGCGCCTGAGGTATTCGACCGAGGACGACGGGCTTATGTCCACCGCGCCTTCCCTGAGCATGCGGTTCAAGGCGGAGGGGTAGCCCTCCACGAACTCGTAGCCCCGGCAGTCGCACTCCCTCTGGAGCACGTGGAATATGGGGAAGAGGTTTGAGTACGCGATTTTGCCTACTCTGAGCTTTTCTGCCATCGCGCTTAAGCCCTGTCGCCGTTTTCCGGGGCAGTGGGGCGTTGGTAAAGAAACAGGGCAAAGTCATGGGGCACGCGGTCGTGCCTGAGCACGGCGCAAGGCGTTATTTCCTCCAGGGCGAAATTAAGCAATTCGGCAGGGGAAACGTAATTGAGTTCCCTGTCTTTTTCAGGGGACAGGGAGGAGAGGGCGGTTACGGCAAGCCCCTCGCGCGTGTTCTTAAAAAGGCGTTTAATTACGTTTTTCAAGGTGTCCGCTGCGCCTTCCACCCTGTTGTTAAAGACCCCGCAGAGGAAGACGTAATCGAACTCCTCGCCGGGCTCCTCCTCCTCGGCGTCGAACACCCTGAACGAGCATTCAGGGTGTTTTTTGGAGGCGAGGGCGATAAGTTCGGGGTTTATGTCAGTGCCGGTGTAATCCACGTTTAAACCTTTTTCCCTGAGGAAGGCGTAGAAATCCCCCTTCCCGCATCCATGGTCCAGGATTTTTTTTCCTTCGAGGGACGGGGCTATCTCGGTGAGCAGGTTGTAGCGCGCCTTCTGTCCGTCCGGGGTCCAGCGGAGCGCTTCGGGCCGGTCGCCGTGGAGCATGAGCTGTTTGCTGTAAAAGGAGAGGAGATATTCCTTGGCAAGGGGGTCCATCAGACCTCAAATATAAGGGGCATTATCATGGGACGCCTGTCCATGGTGTTTCTGAAGTGCTTTTTGAGCGCCGAGCGGACCTTGGCCTTCAGAAGCGAGGGGTCCGAGGCAATCTCCCTGTCGAGGCCTTCTATCGTGCCGGAAACGAGGCCCTTGATGTCCTCGATAACGTCCGGGTATTCGTCCTCCAGAATAAACCCCCGCGATATGACGTCCGGAGGCGAGTACAGCCTGCCGTATTCCTTCTCTATGGTGATGAGGACGAGCACCAGCCCGTCCTGGCCGAGCCTGCGGCGGTCCCTCAGGACCATCTCCTCCACGTCGCCGATGCCCTTGCCGTCGATAAATACCCTGCCTGCCGTCACCTTCCCGTTCTTTTTCGCTTTTTTGGAGGTGATGGTGAGTACGTCGCCGTTTTCCATTAAAAAGATGTTCTTTCCCGGTATGCCCTGCTTCTCCGCGAGCCGGGCGTGTGAGACGAGATGCCTGTACTCGCCGTGGATGGGCATGAAGTACCTGGGCCTTACCATGTTGAGCATCAGTTTCAGCTCCTCTTTCGAGGCGTGGCCGGACACGTGTATTTCCGAGACCTTCTCGTGTATGACGTTCGCCCCCTGTCTGAACAGGCGGTTGATTATCTTCCCGATGGAGCGCTCGTTGCCGGGTATCATCTTTGCCGAGAGCACGACGGTGTCGCCTTCTTTTATCTTGATGTGCTTGTGCTCGCGGATGGCGATTCTTGAGAGCACGCTCATGGGCTCTCCCTGGCTCCCGGTGGTGATTATCACCACCTCGTCTTCGGGGAGGTCCTGGAGCCTGTCCATATCGACCCATGTGTCGCGGGGTATTTTAAGGTATCCGAGGTCCAGGGCAATCTGGGCGTTCGAGACCATGCTCCTGCCGCAGATAATGACTTTCCTGCCGTACATTACGGCCACGTCGATGGCCTGCTGAATCCGGTGGATATTGGAGGAGAAGGTGGAAAGGATTATCCTGCCACGCGCCTTGGCGAAGATGTCCTCAAAGGCCCTCCTCACTTCCTTTTCCGAGAACGTGAACCCGCCCCGCTCGACGTTGGTGCTGTCGGAAAGCATGAGCAGGGCGCCCTTTTCCCCGTATTCGGTGAACTTGTTAAAGTCCAGGAGCTCGCCGTCCACGGGCGTGGGGTCGATTTTGAAGTCCCCGGTGTGCACAATCCTTCCGAGGGGGGTGTTTATCCCCAGTGCGATGCCGTCAACAATGCTGTGGGTAACCCGTATGAACTCAACGCTGAAGGCCCCGAGTTCCACCACATCCCTGGGCTTTACCCTGTTCAGCTTGGCTCTTTCGAGATGGTGCTCCTTGAGCTTTTCCTGCACAAGGCCCAGCGTAAGGGAGGTGCCGTATACGGGCGCGTCTATTTCCTTGAGCAGGAAGGGCAGGGCGCCTGTATGGTCCTCGTGGCCGTGGGTCAGGATAACCCCGCGTATCCTGTCCTGGTTCTCGACGAGGTAGGTGAAGTCCTGGATGACGAAGTCCACGCCGAGCATGTCCTCGTCGGGGAACATGAGGCCGGCGTCAATGATAATCATGTCATCGCCGTATTCGATGACCGTCATGTTGAGGCCGCCGATTTCCTCAACACCACCCAGGGGGATTACAGAAAGGCTGTTTTTATCCATTTACTCACCAGTGAGTTTTATTCTTTACGCGCCAAGCATGTAATAGCACGAATTATAAGCTGATTTGTACGCTCCAGTGTTACTGCTCAGAGCATGAAATAGTTTACACCCCCCTTTAGCAAAGGGGGGCGAGGGGGGATTTGAATATTCAGAAAAATCCCCCTCATTCCCCCTTTTCCAAAGGGGGAAGCCGGATCGATTCGTTCCAGGCCGATGTTCGTCATGTAATCTATTTTATGCTCCCCGTAGTATGTCGGGCTGACCGGTTGTATCGCTGTCCTTTGAATTTCTGTATATTCTATCATATTTTCGGACTCTTTCTCTTGGCACGGCGGCGTTTTAGTCCGCAAGGGTGAGCACAGTCAGAAATTCCATGAGCTTTTTCAGGGGTACAAAACGTCCCCTAAAATAGAAAATTGCGGGCATAAATCGTCATTGCCGCGAAGCCTGTCCCCGCGAAGCCTGTCCCCGCGAAGGCGGGGAGCGGGGAGCGGGAGT
>CBDVCR010000047.1:0-18233 GCA_965372535.1 uncultured bacterium
TGGTGATTATTATACCACAAAACAACCCTTTTAATCCTTATTAATCAGCAACTTATGCCCTTTTTCAGGGACGACTAACTACCCGGAAGCCGTGACCGTCTCCTTATGGTACTCCTGTATGGACTTTATATTGAACTTTTTAATCCTCAGCATTTTAATGGCATTGGCCACGGCCCGCGCGCCGGCGATGGTGGTGGTATAGGGGATGCCGTACTGGAGCGCGCTCTGCCGGATGGAGAACGAGTCCTTCTGCGCCTGCGCCCCGCTTACGGTGTTGATGACGAAATTCACTTCCCGGTTCTTTATCAGGTCGACGATATGGGGCCGCCCTTCCGTGACCTTGTTTATCACATCCACCTCGATGCCGTTGTCCCGCAGGAATTTCGCGGTGCCGCTGGTGGCGATTATCGAGACCCCCTGTTCGGTGAGGTCTCTCGCCACCGAGACGGAGCCGGGCTTGTCCTCGTCCTTTAAGCTTAAAATAATCTTTCCAGTGGTGGGGATGCTGTTATTGCACGCGGCCTGCGCCTTGGCGTAGGCAAGGCCGAACCCCTCGTCTATGCCCATCACCTCCCCGGTGGACTTCATCTCGGGCCCCAGTATGGTATCCACCCCGTGGAACCTGTCAAAGGGGAAGACGGCCTCCTTGACGGCCATATGCCTGACCGTCCGCTCGGACGTAAAGCCCAGTTCCTTGAGGGTCATGCCTGCCATCACTTTCGCGGCCATCCTGGCAAGGGGCACTCCCGTGGCCTTGCCCACAAAGGGCACGGTCCTCGATGCCCTGGGGTTTACCTCAATGATGTATATGTCATTGCCCTTGACGGCGAACTGCACGTTCATGAGCCCTACGACGTTAAGTTCCCTTGCAAGGGCGCCGGTCTGCTTCTTAATCTCATCCACTATAGCGGGGGCGAGTGAATACGGCGGCAGGGTGCAGGCGGAGTCTCCGGAATGTATGCCCGCCTCCTCGATGTGCTGCATCACGCCGCCCACCACCACAGCGTCGCCGTCGGAGATGGCGTCCACGTCCACCTCCACCGCGCCTTCGAGGTACTTGTCCACCAGCACCGGGTGCTCGGGCGAGGCCTTCACCGCACGGTTCATGTATTCCACCATGGACTCCCCGTCGTAGACAATCTCCATTGCCCTCCCGCCTAATACGTACGAGGGCCGAACCATTACCGGATACCCTATCTTCCCGGCGATCCGCAACGCCTTCTCCACCGACATGGCGGTGTCGCTCTCCGGCTGCTTGAGGTGGAGCTTATTGAGGAGCTTCCTGAAACGCTTCCTGTCCTCCGCCCTGTCGATGGAATCCGGCGAGGTGCCCAGTATCCTGACGCCCTCGCGCTCAAGCGGGACGGCGAGCTTCAGCGGAGTCTGTCCACCGAACTGCACTATCACTCCCTCCGGGTTTTCTACCTCGATAATGTTCAGCACGTCCTCGAATGTAAGGGGCTCGAAATAGAGCCTGTCCGAGGTGTCGTAGTCGGTGCTTACGGTCTCGGGATTACAGTTGACCATTATGGTCTCAAACCCGAGTTCCCGGAGGCCGAAGACGGCCTGCACGCAGCAGTAGTCGAACTCTATGCCCTGCCCTATGCGGTTCGGCCCGGAGCCGAGTATCATCACTTTTCTCTTCCCGGACGGCCTCGCCTCGCAGGCGGTCGCAGGCGGCTTTTCGCCGCCTGCGACATAAAACGGCCTTTCGTAGGTGGAATACATATAGGGGGTGTATGCCTCGAACTCCGCGGCGCAGGTGTCCACCATCTTGTATACGGCATGCAGGTTATGTTTTTTCCTCAGTTTTCTTATTTTCGTCTCGGCGGTTCCGGCAAGACCGGCAAGCCTCCTGTCGGAAAACCCGTATTCCTTGGCCTGCCGGAGTGTATCCCCGTCAAGCTCAGGAGACGCCTTTATCCTTTCTTCGAACTCAACAATCTGTTTCACATTGTTCAGAAACCAGGGGTCCACCTTTGTAAGCTCGTATATATCATGGACTTCCATCCCCTCCCTCAGGGCCTGTGCTATGTGCCAGATGCGCTGGGGATTGGGGGTCTTGAGGAGTGCTCTTAATTCTTCGGGTTCATGTTCCTCGCTCTCAAACCCGTAGGTGTCGTTCTCAAGGCTCCTGATGGCCTTCTGGAGCGACTCCTTGAACGTCCTTCCTATGCCCATGACCTCTCCCACGGACTTCATCTGGGTGGTAAGCACGGGTTCGGTCTCCGGGAATTTCTCGAAATTGAACCTGGGGACCTTTGTCACCACATAGTCGATGGCGGGCTCGAAGGACGCGGGTGTCTCCCTGGTGATGTCGTTGGGTATCTCCTCAAGCGTAAGCCCCACGGCCAGCTTGGCAGCTATCTTGGCGATGGGAAACCCCGTGGCCTTGCTCGCCAGGGCCGAACTCCTGGACACCCTCGGGTTCATCTCGATGACCACCATCCTGCCGTCTTCCTGGTTCAGGGCGAACTGGATGTTGCTCCCCCCGGTGTCCACCCCTATCTCCCTGATTATAGCCACGGCGGCGTCCCTCATCCTCTGGTACTCCTTGTCGGAGAGGGTCTGGGCGGGGGCCACGGTGATTGAGTCCCCGGTATGCACGCCCATTGGGTCGAAGTTCTCGATGGAGCAGATAATCACCACGTTGTCCTTGCCGTCGCGCATTACCTCAAGCTCGTACTCCTTCCACCCGAGCACGGACTCCTCGATGAGCACCTGGCTGACGGGGCTCAACTTGAGCCCGTTCTTGAGAAGCCCGGTGTATTCCTCGAGGTTATAGGCAATTCCGCCTCCCATGCCGCCCAGGGTGAAGGCGGGCCGGAAAATTACCGGAAACCCTATTTGCTCCAGGGCCTCCATGCCCTCCTCCTCGGTGGTGGCTATGCTCGAACGCGGCACCTCAAGGCCGACCCTCCGCATGGCCTCCCTGAACAGGTCCCTGTCCTCGGCCTTTCGTATGGCATGGAGCCTGGCCCCGATAAGTTCCACCCCGTATCTGTCGAGCACCCCGCTTTCGGAGAGGGCCACTGCAAGGTTAAGAGCGGTCTGCCCGCCCATGGTGGGAAGCAGTGCGTCGGGCCTTTCCTTTTCGATAATCATTTCGAGCACCTCGGGCGTAAGGGGCTCTATGTAGGTGGCGTCCGCCGTCTCGGGGTCGGTCATTATGGTGGCGGGGTTGGAGTTTACGAGGACGACCTTGTAGCCCTCCTCCCTCAGGGCCTTGCACGCCTGTGTGCCGGAGTAGTCGAACTCGCAGGCCTGCCCTATGACGATAGGCCCGGAGCCGATGAGCATTATCTTCTCTAAATCAGTCCTCCTGGGCAATGCTCCCTCCGACAAACCTGTTCATTATCTCAAGCGCCTCTTCCACCTGAGCAGCGTCCTCCGAGGAAAAGACCATGGGGGTCTCGCCGTTTCTGAACTCGAAATTCACCGTGTGGTACTGCTTGACCTCCCCGAAACCGGGTATCACCATGCCGTGCTGGAGCGCGATTTTCTCCACCACCCTTATGCCGTCGACGTTTTCGGGGGCTATCACCGTGTAGCCCTTCCTTATCCCCGTAAGCTCGCTTAACGGCGCTCTGAACTTCCTGCTTATGACGCCCTTGATATATATGGACAACTCGCCCCTGGACTTGTCGATTACAGCCTGGAGGTAGCTCTCGAAAAAAACGTATACCCTGAACAGTATGAAAAGAGCGATAAAAAGCGCCCCGGCGAAAACATAATGCACAGGTGTGATTTTCATCCCACCTAAAGTCGCCGCAAGGGCAATGGCCATCAGAACCGCCCCGGCCACAATGCTTGAGGTGAACTCTCTATTGTATATGCCTGAATGGAGCATGCTTCCCTTCTCGGCCCGGTAGGACGAGGTCCTGAAAACAAGCTTGCTGTTTTTTATGTTTATCGTATATTCGCGTTTGCCGTCGGCCATGGTCGAGCTTCCTTATCCTTCCATCATCTCCCTGAAGCGGTTAAAGAGGTGGGTGGAGTCGTTGGGGCCCGGCCCGGCCTCCGGGTGGTGCTGCACCGAAAACACCGGCAGCTCCACGTGCCTCATCCCCTCCTCCGTACCGTCGTAGAGGTTTTTATGGGTAAGGTTTATCCTGCCCGAAAGGCTTGCGACGTCCACGCAGTAGTTGTGGTTCTGCGAGGTTATCTCCACCTTTCCGGTATCGAGGTCCATCACCGGGTGGTTGCCCCCGTGGTGGCCGAATTTAAGTTTATACGTCCTGCCCCCCAGGGCAAGCCCCAGTATCTGGTGCCCCAGGCATATGCCGAAAACGGGTTTTTTCCCAATCAGCTTTTTCGCTGTCTCAACCCCGTAGGCGACCGCCTCGGGGTCTCCGGGGCCGTTGCTTAAAAGGATGCCGTCGGGTTCCATATCAAGCACGGCTTCCGCCGGCGTACGGGCCGTCACCACCTCGACCTTGAACCCGGAATTCACGAGGCGCCTGAGTATGTTGAGCTTAACCCCGAAGTCGTATACCACCACCCGTTTTGGGTTGTCGGGCATGTTTACGGTCCCGCCCCACAGTCCCTCTTCCCAGCCGTATGCTTCCTTTGAAGTCACTTTGCTTACAAGGTCCACCCCTCCGATGCCCGGGTGGTCGCGGACCTTCGCGAGCAGGCTTTCCGGGTCGGCGTCCACGGTTGAGAGTATGCCCATCCGCGCCCCGTGGTCCCTGATGTGCATGGTGAGCGCCCGCGTGTCCAGGCCCTCGATGGCCACGATGCCGTGCTCCTTAAGATAATTCGAGAGGCTCATCCCGGAGCGCCAGTTGCTCGGAAAATCGAGGTATTCCTTTACGATAAACCCCTCGACCTTCGGCCCCCCGGCGGACTCCATGTCCTCGGGGTTTATGCCGTAGTTTCCCATCTGCGTATAGGTCATGACGACCATCTGGCCCCTGTAGGATGGGTCGGTGAGGATTTCCTGGTATCCCGTCATGGAAGTGTTAAAGACCACCTCGCCGATGCTCTCGCCATCCGCGCCGAAGCTCCTGCCCTCAAAGACCAGGCCGTCGCTCAGTACCAGAAGCGCCTTTACCGCCATTCGTGCACCTTTCCCGACGATATGGCAACAACCGGGGCTCCCTTGAGCCGCCATCCGTCAAAGGGGGTGTTCTTTCCCTTTGAAAGGAAGTCCCCTGCTGCCACAACATACTCTTTTTCGGCGTCTATTATCACTATATCGGCGTCGGCCCCCTCGGACAACGTGCCCTTGCCAAGCCCGAGTATCCTTGCGGGGTTAAGCGCCATCTTCTCAAGAAGCCCTGGCATCGTAAGCACCCCTTCCCGCACGAGGGCCAGCGAAAGGGAGAGCGCCGTTTCAAGCCCGGAAATGCCAGATGGGGCCATGTCGAACTCCCTCTGCTTTTCGTTCCTGTGGTGGGGGGCATGGTCCGTGGCGATAACGTCGATGGTGCCGTCCTTCAACCCTTTTTTTATGGCCTCCACGTCCCGCCCGCTCCGGAGCGGCGGGTTGACCTTGGCGTTAGCGTTAAAAACTCCCACCGCCTCCTCGGTGGCGGAGAAATAATGCGGGCAGGTCTCCGCGGTGACCCTTATGCCGCGCTTTTTGGCGTCCCTGATAATCCTGACCGACCCCTCCGTGGAGACGTGGGCGATGTGGACCCTTCCCCCTGTAAGCCCCGCAAGGGTTACGTCACGGAACACCATGTTTTCCTCCGCAGCCCCTGGTATGCCGGCAAGGCCGAGGCTCTGGGCGAGCAGGCCCTCGTTCATGACCCCGCCCGAGCTTAGCTCAAGGTCCTCGCAGTGGGCGATTACCGGCACGTCGAAAACCCTTGAGTACTCAAGCGCCCTCCTCATTACGATGGAACTCATAACCGGCATCCCGTCGTCGGAGAAGGCCACGCACCCGGCGTCCCTCATCATGCCCATCTCGGCAAGCTCCTCGCCCCTCTGTCCCTTGGTAATGGAGCCTATGGGGAAAACCGAGCATGCGCCCTCGATGCGGGCCTTCTGGAGGATATACTCGGTAATGCCCGCGTTGTCATTGACCGGCGAGGTGTTGGGCATCGAGCAGACGCCGGTGAAGCCGCCGCGCACCGCGGCCCTGGTGCCGGAATGTATGGTCTCCTTGTACTCGAACCCCGGCTCCCTCAGGTGCGTGTGCATGTCAAGAAGGCCGGGCGCCACATATAGACCTTTCGCATCCAGGGACCTGTCCGCCTTTTGAAGGGCCGGCCTTGCCGGGCCTTTCCGGTAAACCTTCGCTATCTTCCGGTTCTCGACCAGAAGGTCGCACACGCCGTCGAGCCCCTGCGAGGGGTCCACGACATGCCCGTTCCTTATGAGTATCCTCACTCCCTTATGCCCTCCAGAAGGTACATGACCGCCATCCTGACGGCAAGGCCGTTGGTGACCTGCTCAAGGATAACGGACCTCGGTCCGTCCGCAATGCCGGAGGTTATCTCTATGCCCCTGTTCATGGGGCCGGGGTGCATGACGATGGCGTCTTTTCTTGCGAGGGAAAGCCGCTCGGCCGTAAGGCCCCAGTATTTAAAATACTCCTCGGAGGAGGGGAAAAACCCGCTGCCCAGCCTTTCCTTCTGTATCCGCAGGGTCATTACGACATCAACATCCCTGAGCCCCTCCTCCATGCCCTGGAAGACCTTGACGCCCATGCCCTTAAAGGAGTCGGGGAGCAGAGTGGGGGGGCCGACGAGCCTGACCTTGGCGCCGAGCTTGTTCAGGCAGTAGATGTTCGATTTGGCTACCCTGCTGTGGAGGATGTCCCCAACGATGGCCACCTCAAGGCCTTTTATTTCGCCCTTTTTCTCGCGGATGGTAAACGCGTCAAGCAGGGCCTGCGTGGGGTGCTCGTTCATGCCGTCACCGGCGTTTATCACGGAGGCCTCGAGGTTTTTTGCCAGAAGATAGGGCACGCCCGAGGATGAATGCCTCACGATTATCGTCCCGGCCCCGAGGGCCTGCACCGTAAGCACGGTGTCCACGAGCGTTTCGCCCTTTACGGCGCTGCTTGAGGGGACGGAAAAATTAATCACGTCGGTGCTGAGCCTCTTGGCGGCAAGCTCAAAGGAGGTCCGCGTCCTGGTCGAGGGCTCGTAAAAGAGGTTTACCACCGTCCTGCCCCTCAGGGTGGGGACTTTTTTAATGTCGCGCCTAAGCACGTCCTTAAAGCCCGACGCGGTATCGAGTATCAGGCCTATTTCGTCTGTCGTAAGCTCTTTTATGCCGAGGAGGTCCTTGCTCCTAAGCATCGCCGCCTCCCTTTCTGATAAGGACCACGTCCTCTTTATGGGAATCCTCGACCAGGAGGACGTCCACCCGCTCGTCAAGCGAGGTGGGGATGTTCTTGCCCACGTAATCGGCCCGTATGGGGAGCTCCCTGTGGCCCCTGTCGATGAGCACCACAAGCTGTATGGCGGCGGGCCTGCCGATGTCCATGAGCGCGTCCATGGCCGCGCGGATGGAGCGGCCGGTGAAGAAGACGTCGTCCACAAGGACGACTTTCTTGCCGTTGAAATCAAAGGGTATCTCGGTCCTGCTCACCTCTGGTTGCCTGCGTATCATCAGGTCGTCGCGGTAGAAGGTGATGTCAAGGGAGCCGACGGGTATCTCGGCCTTCTCGAACTTCTCTATCTTCTTGGCGAGCCTGCGGGCAAGGTGAATGCCGCCCTTCTGTATGCCGACAAGGCAGAGGTCGCCCACCCCCTTGCTGCGCTCCACAATCTCGTGGCTTATGCGCACAAGCGCCCTGTCCATCTCCTGTCTGTCAAGCAGTTTCTTTGGCATGGGCATAAAAAAACCTCCCCCTAACCCTCAGGGGAAGGCTGCTTTGCATGTGGTTTCGACAAGTTTTCCTCCTGCCTTCCGGGCCTCACGGAGCCCGCTTAAAGGCAACAATATTTAACCAGAAACACCGGGGGATTGTCAAATGACAGGCATGTTTGAGACCCGAACGCGGCCACGCGCCGAAAAAAAGGCCCGGCGTCTACCGGACGCTTTCAGGCGAGAGCGTGCCGCTTGCCTTTCTTAAGTTCACAAGCGCCCGCGCGTAGTCCGTGCTCGCCCGCACCTCGGAGGAAAGGGTCTCGGCAAACTCCTCCTGGAACCTCAGGACGTCGTTAAGCGTCGCCATGCCGAGCCTGAAACGCTCCTCCTCCGCCTGGAGCCTTTTTTCCGAGGCGACCTTGGTGCGCCCGGTGGCCTTAATCGACTCCCCCGCGAGCCTGAGCGCCCGCAGGGCCTCCCTGACCTCGACCACAATGGTCTTTTTTATCCGCTCCACATTGAGCCTGGCCGCCTCCTCCTCCCGTTTCGCCTTCAGGTACCTGCCGGCGGCGGACCTGTTGCCAAGCGGGATGCTCAGGGAGACCCCCGCTTGAAAAGTGTAAAAATCCCCCGACGCAGCGTCGTCAACGGCATTGCCGAGACTTTCGTCCAGCCCGCTGAGACCCGCCCCGGCGGTGAGGCTGAGGTCGGGTAGTTTCTGGTTCTTGTAAAACCTGCTCAATATTTTTTTGCCCTCAAAGTCCTTAAGCGCCCGCAGGTAGTCCGGCCTGTTTCCCGTGGCGGCCTCAAGAAGGCCCTCAAGGGGAGGGACATCTTCCGGGGCGGGCGGGGAGTCAATGGGTATAATCTCCCGCGCCCAGTCCTCGTAGTCCATAAGCGCCCTCAGGGCGTCCTCGGCGTCAAGGACCGTTTTTTCGGCCCTCAGAAGCCTCTCCTGCCGCACTGCCGCCTCGGCCTCGGCCTTGTAGACCTCCACGGGGGCCAGCGCCCCTGCTTTTATCTTCGTCCTTACCTCTAGGAGCGTGTTTTCGGCAAGTTTCAGGGAGTCTTCGGCTACCTCAAGGTCGCTCCTGGCGAAATAAAGTTGCCAGTATGCAGCGGCCGTCTCGGCGATAACCTCCATCGCCTTGTGCCCGGCCTCCAGGCGGGCGGCGTCGAGCCCCTTTCGGGAGGCGTCCACCCTGGCCCCCTGGACGGAAGTGCCGAACCCCTTGAGCAGGGGCTGATTAAGCAACAGTGTAACGCCCGTGGAATAATACTGGTTTATCCGGAAAAAAGGGTTCTCGCCTATCTCGGTCCTTCTTCCCTGGTAACGGATTTCGTACTCGGTCCCGGTCCTTGCCTTTCCGAAAAACGAAACGCCGTAGCCAATGGTGTCCTCTTCCGGACTGGTAACTATAGTGGGCGTGGGTTCGATGCTGTGGGACGCGTCTATATCAAACCTGAGCGCGGGGTCGAACTCGCCCATGTTCGTCTTAATGTCGGCCTCAGCGCCACGGATGGCGATTTCCGCCTCTTCCATGGAAAGGTTTTCCCGCAACGCAGTGCTTACGGCCTCATCGAGGGTAAGCTCAAGCAGGTCCGCGGCTGCGGAAGGGCATATCAGAAAAAAAAGAGCGCAGATTATCAGAAAACAGTGTCTTGACTCCTTTTTCATTCTCAGCCCCGGCCCCCCCTCTCCTCCCTCAGAACGATATAACCGGAAAACAGGATGAACGCGCCGCCGGCAACCGAGGCCGCGGACGGGTATTCTCCGAGAAGCATTATGCCAAAGATTATGGCGCTGACAGGTTCGAGATACCCCAGTATGGCGGCCCGGCTCGCCGTTACGTCCCTCAGGCCCCTGAAATAAAGCACAGGAGCCAGCGTGGAATGTACCACGCCGACAAGGACGAAACTCCATAGGGCGTGGGCAGGGAATACGTCGATAAAAGGCAGCAGCATTGCGCATATCATTGTGTTCTGGACAAACGTGAGCACAAGGGGGTTATGGTTGCGGGCCAGTACCCTTACCAGAAGAATCAGCACCGCATAGACAAAGCCCGAAAGAAGGCCGGACAGAATGCCCACCGCATCGCCGCTCGGTTCCCGGAAGACCGAAACAGCCTCCCCCGGCTCGATGCCGAGCATTATCCAGAGCCCTGTGCTCGATATGGCCAGTGAGAGCAGCACCCTCCATGTCAGGGCCTCCCTCAAAAACACCGGGGCGAGAAACGCCACCACGACGGGGGCGATGTAATGCGTCATTATGGCGTTTGAAATGCTCGTGTGCCTGAAGGCGTAGAAAAACGTGACAAGGTTTGCGAGCGTCACGGGTCCAAGTACGGCCAGCCGCAGTATTTCCCGTCCGCGGGGCATCATGGCCCTGTACTCCTTTCTGAGAACAACGAAGCTCTGAACGAACAGCGCGACAAGAGTGGAATAAAAAATCAGCACATGGACCGGGACAGCGGAAAGCCTGACCACCACGCCAAGGGAACTCCAGAGGAAAATGGCGGCCAGGACGTAATAAGGGCCCGTGTTACGAGGGGCCACGGGGCACTCTTCCCTCCGGGAAATACCGCGAAAACGCCCGAAGGCGCCGCTTCTCACACCAGTGCGACATCGAGATTCCCAACCTCCTCAATCACCCTCCGGCGCAAACTTGCGGGCCGTTCGGGCTCTATCAGATACTTGCCGTGGTCGAGCACGGCAATCAGGATGTCCTCAAAAGCTCCTCCACATGTGCATTTGTATCGCCTGTCGTCATTTTTGACCGTCATTCTCTGGCCGCAACCGGGGCATTTAAGGAGCCGCTTGCTCCCGGAGCGTTTCCCCCTCTTGGCGCGCGGCTCACCGTCCACTTCAATGAGGTCCATGGCGAAATCCAGCACAGGCGCGGCGCTTATTGCGGCGCCTATGCCGTAGCCGTCCACGACGGGGTTCAGACGAGGGATGTCATTTTCATCGATGCCGCCGCTTACGAAGAATTTCACATGGTTGTATCCGCGGATGTCGAGCTCCCACCGGCACTCTTTCAGAATCTGAAGAAAATCCCCCCTCCTTGAGGAAGGCGTGTCGAACCTGACGGCGAAAAGCTTTTCCCCGAGGGCCTCGGCAACATTGAGGCACTCGAACTTTTCGTCGAGGAAGGTGTCGATGAGGGCCACGCGGCTTAATTTCGGCTCAAGCACCTCGTCGTAGGCCCGCATCGCCTCAACCGTGGAGCCGAAGCAGATGATAAGGGCATGCGGGGTCGTGCCCATGGGGTCTTCGCCGATAAGCTCGCCGGACTTGACAACGGCAACGCCGTCGCAGCCCCCCACGAAAGCGTTCCTCTCTATCATGGGGGCCAGGATGGGGTGCATCCTCCTGGCGCCGAAGCTGATAACGAGTCTCTCGCCGGCAAGCGACTTGCACCTTGCCGCCTTGGTGGCAATGCCGGAGGCCTGGCAGAGCAGGCCCAGTACCGCCGTCTCGTACACGCAGAAATCCTGATACCTCCCCTCTATCTCCATCACCGGCTCATAGGGATAAAAGGCCGACCCCTCCCTGAGCGACCTCGCCTTAACGGGCAATTCCTTGAGTAGATACATCGCCTCCTCAAGGCCCGCCAGTATCCCCCATGGCCAGCCGTCGGGGAAGCTCTTCACGATAAACTCCGCCTTCACCAGGGGGTTTAAACCCCTGGCCCTCAGTATCCTGAGCGTCCTCTCGAAATAGACGTCCGTAATCTTTCCCTCAAAGATATCGGACGGCTCTGCCGTATGGAACATTGTGCCCCCTCCCTGCCCGTTACAGGCAGCGTGGAAAATTTCGTAATTATACTAACCCATTGAAAATTATACCCGTAATCGGTCGATAAGTGAAGAAAGCACACGATTTAAGGGACATTAAGGGCCTGTCGGACTTAAGATGATTATTTCCTTACAACTTTGCCTGAGTCCAACCGGGTATCGGGAGACAAGGGTGTGTTGGTCGCACGTGGCCGCGCCCCTTCCATACCGGCCACACAGACGAGGACGAGGCGGGAGATGCATGGGTTGGCCTCAACGCCCCTTAAGGAGGAAGCGTTTTAACCCGGACAGGAGGCGTCCATTTGTCCACGTAAGACGCCAAGCGCCCGTTGACATTATTTCCGCCCAATGGTTTAATATTTATCATCAGGCGCCGTATCGCGGCTTAAAAGGGAATCCCGTGCGGAAAGGCAAGCCTCTTTCCAATTCGGGAGCGGTCCCGCCGCTGTAGCCGGGGACGAAACCCCTACCAGCCACTGGCCGGACAGGCCGGGAAGGCGGGGGGAGTAGGACGAGCCGGGAGCCAGAAGACCTGCCTGATTCCGCGGATAATATGTCCGGGTGAAAACGCGGCGTGTCATTACGAACGCGCGGCTCCTTTCGAGGAAAAGGCAGGGGATGAAGTAAATCAGGGTGCAGTCCCCGGCGTCTCTAAAAAGGCGCCGGGGTTTTTTATTATTTTGAGGAGTTGAGAGCAAACCATGCCCCTTCTGATAGCCGGAACGCATAGCGGGTGCGGAAAGAGCACCGTAACCCTGGGCGTGCTCTCAGCGCTCGGAAGGCTCGGGCGCAAGGTGCAGGCGTTCAAGGCCGGGCCGGACTTCATAGACCCGGGGCTTCACGGGCTCGCGACCGGCAGGCCATCGAGGAACCTCGACCTGTGGATGTGCGGCGAGGACTACGTAAACGACTGCCTCCGGCGGTATTCGGCCGGGGCGGACGCGGTGGTCGTGGAAGGCGCAATGGGGCTTTACGACGGCGGCAAAAGGAGCACCGCGGCCCTCGCCCGGGTAATCGGGGCAAAAGTGGTCCTCGTGGTGGACGCCTACGGCATGGCCGAGAGCGCGGGCGCGGTGCTCAAGGGATTTGGCGAGTACGGCCTGCCTTTGGACGCCGTGATATTCAACCGCGCGGGCTCCGAAAGCCACTACGAGAGGCTCAGGGCGGCGGCCGACGGCGTTGAGCCCCTCGGATACGTCCCCAGGGACGTAACGTTCGGCATACCCGAAAGGCACCTCGGACTTCTGGTGGCCGAGGAGTCCCCGTTTAAAGAGGGTTCTCTGGACGCCCTGGCCGGCGCGGTCATGGAGCACGTCAATATCGAAAGAGTGTTTGAGCTTTCGAGGGAAACCGGCGGTTCTCCTGTTTCGTGCATCGAGAAGCCGGGGCCGGATTTGCCGGATTTAAGGGTCGCGGTCGCCAGGGACAGGGCGTTCTGTTTCTACTACGAAGACAACCTCGACATGCTGAGCGAGGCAGGGGCGGAACTCATCCCCTTCAGCCCCCTAAGCGACAGGGCCGTCCCGGAGGGAGCCGACGCGCTATATATCGGCGGCGGCTATCCCGAGATGCACGCCGCAGGGCTTTCGGAAAACATGGAGATGGCCGAGAGCATAAGGGAGTTCGCCGAATGCGGCTCGCCCGTTTATGCCGAGTGCGGCGGCCTCATGTACCTTGGCGAGGGCCTTTATGACGCCGATGGGACGTTTTATCCCATGGCCGGGGTTTTGCCCTTCAAAAGCGCAATGCTCAAGAAGAGGGCGGCGCTCGGCTACCGGGAGGTCCGCATGGGCCGGGACTGCGTGCTCGGCAGGGAGGGGGAAACCTTGAGGGGGCACGAGTTCCACTACAGCGAGGTCTCGCAAAAGGGGGACAAGGAGGGCGTGAGCTACAACGTCCTCGGGGAGGAAGGCGGGAGGGTATGCTCGGCCCTTTACAGGGCGACTCTTGCCAGCTACACGCACGTCCATTTCGGTTCAAGGCCGGGGGCTGCGCGGCACTTTATCGAATTCATAAAGGACGGAAGGTGGAAGGAATAATCCTTGTAGGGCACGGAAGCCCTAAGAAAGAGGCCAACCGCATGGAACTCGTCGGCAGGCTGCTCCACGGGCGCCTGCACCCGGGGTGTTCCTCGGAGTGCGTAAGGGTCGCATACCTTCAGTACGATACCCCTGCGGTAATGGACGCAATAGAGGAGGCCGTAAGGGCGGGGGCCGCGAGCCTCGTCATACACCCTTATTTTTTAAGCTCCGGAGTCCATGTCACCGAGGACATCCCCGGCATCATCGGGGAGGCCCAGGCCCTTTACCCGCGCGTGAGTTTCACGTACACCGAGCCCCTTGGGATTTCCGAGGAAATCGTAAACGTCGTCGAGGACAGGATTAACGCCGCCAAGGGGATTGCACCGGAGAGGATAGAGGCCGAAAGTTTCAATATCATATCGAGGGAACTGGACCTCTCCGGCCTGCCCGAGGAGACCCGCCCCATAGTGACCAGGGTGGTGCACGCCACCGCGGACTTTGATTTCCGTAACAGCCTGGTGTTTCATCCCGATGCGGTAAGAGCGGGGCTTTCGGCCATAAGGGAGGGCAAGAGCGTCCTCACCGACGTCGAGATGATAAGGGCCGGGATAAATATTAAATCCCTCGGGAAGTGGGGCGGCAGGGTCTTATGCAAAATAGGCGGGGTAACACCCATTGAAGGCAAGACAAGGGCCGAGACCGCCATCGAGGAGGGCCTTGACGGCGGGGTGGGCATCGTGGCCGTCGGAAACGCCCCCACCGCGCTCCTTAAATGCATGGAGCTTATTAACTCCGGCAGGGCGAGGCCCGCCCTCGTCGTAGGCGTGCCGGTGGGTTTCGTCCGGGCCGTGGAGTCCAAGGCCCTGCTTGCCGCCCAGAGTTTCCCTTATATAACGAGTGTGGGAAGAAAGGGAGGCAGCACCGTGGCCGCAGCCATAGTAAACGCGCTCCTTAAGATGGCGGACGGGGAACACAGAGCCCTTTAACCTCGTCATCAACACGGAGGGCAGCCGGACAGAAAGGGGGTGGCAGGAAAAGAGACCAAGGAAGATGCAAGGGGTATTTAAAGGTTGCAATTACCAAGGAGGTCGTTGGCAAGCCGACATTGTAATGCCTCAAATCCACTGCACATGCGACTTTGGAAGGGTTCAATGTCTGTTTAAAAACTAACTGGTTAGTAATTAGAGGAATGAGAGCGTGGAAAGGGGTGAGAATCCTCTGCTGTCCCGCAACTGTGATGGGAACAAATGCCGATGTGGCCAATAGCCCTGTGCGGGCTGGGAAGGCCGGCAAGCAGGCAGCCCTCAGCCAGGAGACCGTTCATTCCTGTAACTTCGAGGAAAGGAAAAAATGTTAAAAGCAAAGAAAGTGCGAGAAATAAGAAAAACAAAAACGAGAATTGTTTTTAGCCTGACGGTATTTTTGTCTTTTCTCTCGGCCGGAGAGGCACATGCCATGCATATCTCCGAGGGGATACTGCCCTTTGGCTGGGCGGCGCTCTGGTTCCTTGTGGCCGCGCCCTTTGTGGCCTACGGGCTCTGGAGGCTCAAGGCCCTCTCCAGTGCCGACCTGTCGTTTAAGCCCCTCGTGGGGCTCCTGGCGGCGGTGGTCTTCATAATCTCCTTGATGCCCGTGCCCGTGCCCACGGCGGGCACCTGCTCCCACCCGTGCGGTACAGGCATTTCGGGAATATTAGTGGGTCCAGGCATAAGCGTGGTGATAACCGCCGCGGCCCTTCTTTTACAGGCCCTGTTCCTCGCCCACGGGGGGCTGAGCACGTGGGGGGCGGACATAGTCTCAATGGGCGTTATGGGCTCGTTTGCGGGGTTTCTGGTATTCAGGGCGTTACGCTCGATGAGGGTTAGCATGGCGGCGGCGGCTTTCACGGCGGGGCTTCTGGCCGATTGGGCGACGTACATTATGACTTCCGTCGAGCTTGCCGCAGGCATAAGGGGCGGTTCGCCTTTCGTGCCGCTCTTTACGAAAATACTCATCGCCTTTGTCCCCACGCAGCTCCCCCTCGGCATTTTAGAAGGGGCGATGACCGCGGGCATGGTGGTGCTGCTTTACAGAAAGCGGCCCGACCTGCTTGTGAAGATGCGCGTTTTGAAGCCCGGGGAGGTGGCGGCATGAGACGGACAGTGTCTTTTCTGATATTAGTGGCATTTGTTTTACTGGCAGCAAGCCCCGCCCTTTCGGAATGGAGCGGGGTGGACGAGACCGTGGTTGAAAAATACGCCGAAGAACACGGCAGGCCAGCGCGGGAGCCATTTATAAACACCGACCAGGGCGACCTCCTGCTTTTTGTGTTTTTAATGGCCGGTGCGTCGGGAGGGTTCGCCGCAGGCTACTACTGGAGAACGCTTACGGAGAAAAAGCCCGAAAAAGAGGTCCGGGCCGATTACGGCGGATGAAGTTTACGATAGAAATCAGGAAAGAGAATTTTCTCACCCGGGCCGACGCGAGGGTGAAGCTCATAAGCGGCCTTCTGCTCCTCGTGATGGTCCTTAGCTCCCGCGGCTTCGGCTTCCCCCTGTTTATGGCTTCACTCTGCCTGCTCCTGTGCCTCTGGATGCGCGTGCCCCTGAGGACTTTTCTGCTCAGGTTTTCGGAGCCCGCGTTCATCGCCTTAATGGTGGTGGCCCTTAAATTTCTGTTTACCGGGAGCGAGGAAATCTTCTCCCTCGACCTTTTCGGCCTGCACGTGGCGGGACACCGGGACGGGCTTATGGAAGGGCTGCTCATAGCCGCGAGGATTGCCGCCGCCGTGTCCATCGTCGCGGTGCTCGGTTTTGCCACGCCGTTTACAGAGTTCATGGCCGGCCTTTCGTGGCTCCGGGCGCCCAGGGGGCTTATTGAGGTAATGATGTTCGCCTACCGTTATATCTTTTTGCTCTTTGAGGACGCCACGGTCATCTATAACGCGCAGAAAAACCGCCTCGGGTATTCGAGCGTAAGGCGGGGGCTCGGCTCCTTCGGCGTGCTGGCCGGCTCCTTGACGCTCAAAGCCTTCGAAAACAGCCAGCACACGGCCACGGCCATGCTCCAGAGGGGCTACGACGGCGATATGCCCATGCTAAAGCATAAGCCCTTCAGGCTTGCCGAAGTCGCCTTCTGCGTGCTTCTGATATTTGCCATGGGGATTGCGTGGATTCGGTAAGGCTGTCCGTCAGGGGGTTGACCTACCGCTACCCGGACGGGACCCTGGCCCTTGAGGGCATGGACCTCGACGTGAAAACGGGAGAGTTCGCCGGCATACTGGGCTCAAACGGCTCCGGCAAGACCACGCTCCTTATGGTGATGGACGGCCTGTTAAAGGACTACGCCGGGAGCGTGAGGCTCGACGGCGCGGATGTTAGGGCGCTCACCCCGAAGGAGATATACCAAAAGATGGGCCTGGTGTTTCAGAACCCGGATAACCAGCTCTTTGCCGCGACGGTATATGAGGACGTGGCCTTCGGCCCGCTTAACATGGGGTTTTCCGAGTCCGAGGTCAGTGAAAGAGTCCGCCGCGCGCTTGAGGCCGTGGACATGGGGGAGTATGCCGGCAAGGCCATAAACAACCTGAGCTTCGGCCAGAAAAAAAGGGTGTGCATCGCGGGGCTGCTTTCGATGGGGCATGAGATACTCCTCATGGACGAGCCGACGGCCGGGCTGGACCCAATGGGCGAGTACCGCATGATGCGGCTTTTGATGAAACTGAACGCCGAGCAGGGGGTGACCATGGTGATGGCCACCCACAGCGTGGACCTCGTGCCGCTGTTTCTGAGCAGGCTCCATATCCTCAGCGGAGGCAGGATAAAACGCGGGGGGACGCCAGAGGAGGTCTTTACCGTGCCTGAGGAGATGGCTGAGGTAAAACTGAGGCTTCCGCACGTCGCCGAGCTAATCTGGAGGCTCAGGCACGAAGACGGCGTGCCCTTCGAGCGCGTGCCCCTCACCGTGGGGGAGGCCAGGAGGCTGCTGCTCGAAAGGCTCAAGGACTAACCCTGGTTAAGGCTTGAGTTTCCGTTGGAGGCTTTGATAGAATCTCTGCCATGCGCGAAGAGCTTGTGCGCTTCATAAGGGAGCACTCGTTTCTCAGGAGCGAGGAGCCGGTCTTCAGGCTTTCCTCCGGCAAGATGAGCAATGTCTATTTCGACCTGAGGCTCACCACCCTGTCGCCCATGGGCCAGTACCTTATCGGCAACCTCCTGTTTGACATGCTCAAGGGGCTTGGCCTCAAGCCCCTTGCCGCAGGGGGCCTCACCATGGGGGCGGACCCCGTCTCCTGCGCCCTGGCCTATACGTCGCACCTCAAGGGCGAGCCCATCGAGGCGTTTGTCATAAGGAAAGAGCCGAAGGCCCACGGCAGGGGGCTCCGGATAGAGGGCAATATCCACGAGGGCGACGACGTCGTCATTTTAGACGACGTGCTCACCACCGGTGGCTCGACCATCAGGGCCGTGACCATCGCCAGGGAGACCGGCCTGAACGTCCTTGCGGCGGTTGTCGTCCTGGACCGCTGCGAGCAAAACGGCAGGCAAAACGTCGAGGAGCACTGCCCCCTCCACTCGCTGCTTACCGTCGAGGATTTCAAGGACGAATAATCCCGAAGCAACTGTGTTGAATGTCAAGCCTTTTCGTAGCGCCATGGCTCATTGTT
>CBDVCR010000048.1:0-18059 GCA_965372535.1 uncultured bacterium
ACTTGATTCAGGGTCCTGGATGCTGAAATAAATTCAGCATGACATTTATCATTACTGAGTTAACCGGATAAGCATTTTCTATTTTAAGGGACGCTTTGTACCCCTGAAAAAGCTCATGGAATTTCCGGCTGTACCCACCCTTCGGGCGAGCCTGGGGGTCACGGACCCCCGCGAATTTCCGCATTCGCCGTGTTGCGTGACACTTGCGGCATTGACAGTGTCGGGGGACACTGTCGCCCTTCGCGTCCCGCGCGCCTTGCGTCTGCGGCAAACCAGACTCGTGCACTATCCGGGTTAGCTGCAGGGATTGGCCCCGTATCTCTAATCAAGTTAACGCAAAGGCTTCTTCGAGGCCCACGAACTGGTCAAACTGCTCCCTGATGCCGATTGCCAGGTCGGCCATGGACAGGAGGCCCACAAGCTTTCCGTTTTCAATAACCGGCAACCTTCTGACGTTCGCCTCCCTCATCAATCTCAATGCGGTTTCGATATGCTGTCCGGAGTCTATGGTTTTCGGCTCCGACGCCATGATGTCGGAGGCTCTCGTTGTATCCGGGTTTTTCCCCTCCGCGGCCACCGCCAGGGCCACGTCCCTGTCAGTCAGGATGCCTTTCAGGGCCTCGCCCTCCACAACAAGGATCGCTCCCACGCATTCGTCTCTCATCTTCCTGGCGGCTTCTGTTATTGCCGCGGAAGGGTTGACGATAATCAGCTCCTTCCTCATCCTGTCTTTGCAAAACATGGTATCCTCCTTCCCCGGGGCCAATCCCTTGAGAAGCGGATGTTCCTTATTTAGATTTTAGCACCAAATGAAGCGCTTGACCACAATGCAAGCCTGTTCGGCACAGCGGTATAGCGCGTCCTGAAAACGGCAAAGAGGCGGCTTGGCTGAATCAAGCAGGAAAGGCCGTGCTACGACAGCTCACCGACGGACTTCGCCCTCCTGACGAAAAGCCTCACCTTTTCGTGGTCCTTCTTCCCCTTTTTGGCCTCAACGCCGCTTGAGACGTCAACGGCGTAGGGCCGGACGTGCCTTACAGCGTCGGCCACGTTTTCGGGCGTGAGGCCCCCGGCCAGTATGATGCGGCCGAAGCGCTTGGCCTCAACGGCGATGTCCCAGTTAAAGGCCCGGCCCGTGCCGCCCGGCGCTTTGGGGTCGTAGGCGTCAAGGAGGTAGGCCGAGACCCGGTAGCGCCTGAGGGGTTCGAGGTCGCTTAAGTTCCTGACCCTGATGGCTTTGACCGACCGGCAGCCCACCCGGCAGAGCTTGGGCGGCTCGTTGCCGTGAAACTGCGCCATGTCCGGGCAGGCCAGACGCATTGTCTCTCCGACCCCCTCCGGGGGCTCGTCCACAAAGACGCCCACCGTGGTAACGAAGGGCGGGAGCTTGGCTATTATGCGCCCGGCGGCCTTTGGGGAGACATGCCTCGGACTGCCCCTGTAAAAGACAAAGCCCAGGGTATCGGCGCCGGCCTCCACCGCCGCCAGGGCGTCGTCGAGGTTGGTTATGCCGCATATCTTTACCCTGACCATTTTCTTAGTATACCCCGGCGAGTGCGGAAAAGAAATACTGTTTTGGCAGGGTGGCTCAGGGGGACGGGCCGTTGTGCCGGGGGCCGCCGCCCTCCCCCAGCAGCGCGTCAAGTGCGGCGGCTATGTCGGGCGAGCGCATGAAGGCCGTGCCGACGAGCATGGCGTCGACCCCGGCGTCCTCAAGCCTCCTTACGTCCTCCCGCGTGCTTATGCCGCTTTCGCTTACCACTGCCCTTCCGCCGGGGATTTCGCGCATGAGGGCGAAGGTGGCGCCCAAGTCCACCCTCATGGTTTTCAGGTCGCGGTTGTTTATGCCGATAGCCCCGGCCCCCATCTTCAGCGCCCTCTCAAGCTCGCGCATGTCGTGCACCTCGTAAAGAGCGGCGAGGCCGAGTTCGCGGCAGAGGTGGAGGTACTCCGGGGCCTGGGAGCCATCGAGGACCGCGTCTATCAGCAGCACGGCGTCCGCCCCGGCGGCCCTTGCCTCGTATATCTGGTACTCGTCCACGACGAAGTCTTTTCTCAGCACCGGCTTTCCGGCCGCGTCTCTTACCTCGCGGAGGTGTTCGAGCCTGCCCTGGAAGTAGTCCTCCTCGGTGAGCACGGATATGGCGTCGGCCCTCTCCCGGTAGATGCGGGCGATTTCGCCGGGGCTGAAGTCCTCGCGGAGCACCCCGGCCGAGGGCGAGGCCCGCTTTACCTCGGCGATGAGCCTTATCCCGCCTCCGGCGGCCCTCCTGACGGCGGCCACGAAGTCCAGGGGACGGTCGGCCCCGGCAATCCTCTCCCTGAGTTCCCCGATGGGGACCTTCGATATGGCAAGGGCTATCCGCTCGCGCCTTTTGCTTACTATTTCGTCGAGAATCCCCATGGAGGGATTTTATAGAAACCAAGGGGAATTTTCAACAGGGGGCGCCACTGGCACGTTTTAGCGCGCTTTGAAACGTTGATATTCTCCCCGGCCCTTGAAAAAATCAGGGGATGGGCCGGTGCCGTCCCTGCCTGCCGTCCCCCCCTTTCCCCTCAAGTGGAGGGGGGCTTTGATGCCGCCGAATGCGGATGGAAAAGTGCCTGTAGCGCCCCGCGTCGCCTTGTAATTTCAGGCCGTTTCTCTTTATCATAGTTATAGCGAAAAGACAGGAGGTAGCCAATGCTTACGATTTCAGACACCGCGGCCGAAAAGGCCAAGGAAGTACTCGAAGCCGAGGGCAAGTCCGACTGGGGCCTGAGGATATTCATCTCGGGCGGCAGCTGCTGCGGTCCCGCATACGGCATGGACGTGGACGAGAAACCCAAGGACGGGGACGTTATTACCGAACACAACGGCCTCAAGGTCTTCGCCGACAAGGACACCTCGGAGAAGCTCGCCGACATGCAGATGGACTTCTACGACGACGGCCAGAACCAGGGCTTTGTCATCAAGTCCGAAAAAGACGCCCCCCCGTCCTGCAGCTGCAGTTCCGGCGCCTGCGGGTAGGGCCGGGCGCGGACAGGCCGCCGTATCGATAAGGAGGGGGACGGGCGTCCCCCTTTAATTTTTTCCCAAGGGAGGCCGGGATGTTTCCTGTAAGCAGGCCGAGGAGGCTCAGGTCGAGCGAGACGCTCAGGCGCATGGTGAGGGAGACCTCGCTCTCGCCGGACGACTTCATATACCCGGTCTTCGTGACCGAGGGCAAGGGCGTGAGGAAGGAGATATCCTCCATGCCCGGCTGCTATCAGGAGTCCGTGGAAAACCTCGTTGAAAACGCCCTTGAGGCCGGCTCCCTGGGCATCCCCGCCGTCCTGCTCTTCGGCATCCCCGAACACAAGGACGAGATGGGCTCGGAGGCCTACAACGACCAGGGCATCGTGCAGCAGGCCGTCAGGGCCCTGAAAAAACAGGCGCCCGAACTCTTCGTCATCACCGACGTCTGCCTCTGCGAGTACACCGACCACGGCCACTGCGGCGTGATTAAGGAAGGGGAAGTCCTCAACGACCCCACGCTTGAGCTACTTGCAAGAGAGGCCGTCTCCCACGCCCGCGCGGGCGCCGACATGGTGGCCCCCTCCGACATGATGGACGGCAGGGTGGAGGCCATCCGCGAGGCCCTCGACATGGAGGGCTTCGGCGAGACCCCCATAATGAGCTACGCGGCCAAGTACGCCTCGGCCTTCTACGGCCCCTTCCGCGAGGCCGCCGAGAGCACCCCCAGCTTCGGCGACCGCCGCTCCTACCAGATGGACCCCGCAAACCGGCGCGAGGCCCTCAAGGAAGTGGAACTCGACATCGACGAGGGCGCCGACATCGTCATGGTAAAGCCCGCGCTTTCCTACCTCGACGTTATCTCAGACGTAAAGGACGCCTTCGACGTGCCCGTTGCGGCCTATAACGTGAGCGGGGAGTACTCGCTCGTAAAGGCCGCGGGCAAGCTCGGCTGGGTGGACGAGGAGCGCGTGATGATGGAAGTGCTGCTTTCCATAAAACGCGCCGGGGCGGACCTGATTCTGACGTATCATGCCAAGGAAGCCGCGAAGTTGCTCGGGTAGTTGAGTCCCCGCCCGGGGTTTTTCCATGACCAGGGGGCGGGCATGCCATAATCAGCCGTCTGTTTAAAGGGGGTGGAGCATGACGCTGAATAAATTCCTCTGGACGATATTAATCGTAAGCTCGCTCTACGTCTGGTAGAGCTTCTTTGCGGGCAGGGTGCACGCTTTGAGCAACCGGGGCTTCGACATTGGGACCATCGAGCGCTGGAAAAACCCCTGCGTGTACTGGTTCATGTGGGGAGTGTACTTCGCGGTATGGGTGGTCATGCTCGTAAAGATGGTCCCCGCCTTGTAGCCCCCTCCGCCCCGCCCGATGTTGCCGTTGATTCCCCGGACTTGCGCCCGGACTCCGCGATTTTGATTGCCGCCCCGAAAAAAACCGTTGCCTTAATTCCTTACCGGGTTAGGGTGGAGGGTGCGGACTTCCTTTTTGTACTAACCAGTTGCCATTTCAGCAAGTTTATGTTAATTTCAAGTGGTAATTCTTAGTGGTGGGAGGTGAGAATTGCTTCCTGTACTAAACACTGACAAGAATTGTCAAAAAGTTTAGATTGCTACCAGAAATATTAACGGCTATATAGAATAGATAGGAGACGTCGGTGTGTATTGTTATTCGCTGGAGAATTAGTGGCAAGGTCTGATTACAAAAAATTAGGCAATCGATTTCACAAAAAAATTGAAAGACTTTTAGTTCAATCCGGTGCTGTTTTGATTAGCAGCGAACCCCATAAGGCAGGCCCTGATATCATATTAGAATTTGACGGAAAAAAAATTATTGTTCAGTGTAAATATTCGCATGCCAATAAACGTTATCAAAATATCGAAAATCTCATCAATAATTATGCTCGTCGCGTTCAGAAGGTAAAGGCAAAAGTCGCAATTCTTGCATTTGGCGGATATCAAGTTGGGAAAAGCACATTAGATCATAGAAAGAAAATACTCGCGGAAAATAAAGTTGCCATCTGGACAGACAACACTATTTCTGGATACCAAATATTAATTAATAGCATAGGGGATTCAGCAAAATACCAAATTATGGCAGATCTTAACTTGAAGTCCCCCGCCTCGAATTTAGAAGTGCCTGCAATGTCAATTTGTCAAAAAGATTTTACCTTTTACGTGACAAAACTTAGTCCTTCCTTCTTAGTTAAGGCTGGCTATGTGCCAAGGCGTATAGACGATCCCAAAAGCTATCAAAGATTTCTAGACAAAAAACGCGTTGCACATCAAATTCCAGGTTATATAGGGGGTGATATAGGTGTATTTCCCAACTCTGTTATTTTAGTATCTGATTATCGCCTCAAATTTAATAATGGCAAGCTTACATTAAAGGATCAACCTTCTTCCTTATGGATATTGGATGGTCAACATAGAGTTTTTGCATTTAAACATGTCCCCAACCAAGAAGTAAGTGAAAATTATGAACTTGTTTGTTCAGTATTTGATGGGAAGAGTAGTAAAGTTAATCATATGACTCAAGCACAATTATTTATTAAGATTAACAATGAAGCAAAAGGGGTACCGCCCGCATTAATAACTGACTTAGCAATGACATTTGAGAGTATAGAGTTTTATAGAATGCAAATGAATATAGTTAATAGATTGTCAAAAACAGCCATGTTTAAAGACCACTTTAAAAAGTACCGCCAATCCGGTGGCTTGCTTAATCCAACAACTTTTGCGACTAATCAAGCTATGATACGCCTTACGAGGGAAAATAATGGACTAATTTTCAATAGAATTCAAGCTAAAAAAAGGCCGAAGGACGAAGAGGACAGAGCATTTAAATACCTGAGAGACTATTTCCACATCGTTTCTAGCGTCTTCAAGAAAGAATGGTCTCAAAATCCACATAAATATATTCTATGTTCAGATAGAGGTATTCGCGGATTGCTTAATCTGTATATAAAAATATTGGAGCACACAAAATATAACAACAACAAACAAAAAGTAAGAGCAGCATTGAAGGCTCTTAAAGATAGGAAGCCTGAGTTAAGATTGGAAAAAAATAAGAGAAAGTTCATTGGTGAAGCAGGCGCAAGAGATTTGGCAGACAGTTTTGCTAAATTGATTAATGAAAAAATAATTAATTTTGACTCGTCGGTAATATCAAGATCAATGGAGTTGCAAAAAGAGCTGTCAATATATAACAAGCGCGACAAGAAAAAAGCTGAAGAGTTCATTAATGGAATTATCAATGAATTTTTCGAAGGCACTGCTTATGGTGAGCTCATGCATGTTGATAAATCAACCTTTAAATATATATTTAATTTAGCAAAGAAATGTAGAAAGATACGCATTTGTTTCCAGGACATGAAAGATAAACAAAAGTGCAGTTACTTTTTATCTGAATTAAAGAAAAAGGGAATCGATATTAAACTAACTCAAATGCCACTTCATGGGCGATGGCTTGCAACAGATAAATATTATCTTGATTTAGATACTGACTTAAAAGATGATGCAATAGCTTCAAAGAAGCATGGGAAATATCTTTACAGAATAAATCCAGATTTCGAAAAAATCAAGAATTTTAAAAGCGACTGGAATTACTACAGAAAATATAGCGGGGCAAAAGTTATCTATAATTATGATCCGCTAAGCGATCAATAGCTGGAAAGTCGGTCTAGATTCCCTCTGGTTCCTACATGCTCTAAACAACACCTTTCTCGACTGCAAGTTTAACAATCTTGTAAGCATCATCACCAGTATATTCGGGAATAGGAAATTCTGCACCAAAATGTTCTTGATATAACCTAATAGAGAATATCAATAAGATGTTGCATGACACCCTTTGTCTCGCTATTGCTAATATCAGTAAACGTAGGTTGGGTTGAGGTCGTTTACCGAAACCCAACATCTTTTCAGAGCGAATTAATTGTTGGGTTTCGCTTCGCTTAACCCAACCTACATAGAAAAAACATTTTGCTGGACTTCAACAAGCAATCGTCACTTCATGGGCAATGCAATTCCGTTTCTTCGCAGCTGCAATCCCCACCTTCATCCGATTCCTTACCCACCCCCAAGCAGACAGGCGACAAAAAAGTGAACTCCGGCAAGTGAACCAGTTCCGCTGGACGAGTTCCGCGCGGGGGAATTAGAATGGTCGGTGAGCATTAAAGGAGCAGGTTACAAACCTGCTCCCGCAAAGGGTTGCGGCAGAATTAACTACGGAGGCACGGAGAACGGACAGGGTTCGAGGATTCAAGGATTCAAGAAACATAATCTCCCCACGCCCCCTTTACGTCCTTCGACAAGCTCAGGATGAATGGGGGAAGAAAAGACGCGATTGCTTCGGCCCTTCGACAGGCTCAGGATGAAGTGGTGACAAACGGCGGACGGGCCGGGCGGCTCTGAACACACTTTGAACACCCGGGCGGGCCGGAATGTTCCGAAAAATCAGGGGGCTACGGCGGTTTTAAAGGAAAGGCTTTGAACATATAAAAAAGAGAGCGTCCTTCGACAGGCTCAGGATGATTCGACAGGCCCTTCGACAGGCTCAGGACGATTACAGTCCGCCGGGGCGACAGGGCGCGGAGGCGGAATCGACCACGGAGGCGCAGCCTGCCTTAATCGTCCCGTTTCCGGGGCCGGGGGCGCCGGGCTTTCTCCTAAGAAGGCTCCGCAGGCCCCGGGCTTTCCGAGGGCTATCCTATCTCGTATACGTTGCCCCCGCTTATTGACAACCTCTTGACCGCGGCGCCGTTTTTAATGATATAAGCCTCCTGGTGGCAGCCGTAGTCCCTGACCTCCACGGTAAACTCCTTATCTCCGTATGTCTCGGCGTAGTATCTGGAGGCCAGGCGCTCAATGGCCTTAATATCCGTTGCCGCACCGGGCCCCCTTGCGCAGCAGCCGCCGGGCCCGCCGGAGGCGGGGCAGCCGCCTGAGCCGTATCCCCCGCCGTAGCCCTCTCCGGGGCCGGAACCGAACCACGGCGAGCCGTATCCGAAATAAGCCTTCACCGCTATTGCCGTGCCGACCACGAGCAGGAACGCAAAAACCGTGATAACAACCGTCCTCATCCTCTTGTGTCTCCTTTACCGTGCAAGATGTTTTTTCTATTCGGATTCAACGGCGCTCATGCGTTCTCGACCATCGAGTGTATGAGCCCGTCCTTGAGCCTTACGACCCTGCGGGTCTTGGCCGCGAGTCCGGGGTTGTGGGTGACGATGACCACTGTCTCGCCGGCCTCGTTGAGCCCCTTGAAGAGGCGGAAAATCTCCTCGCCGGTCTTCGTGTCCAGGTTGCCCGTGGGCTCGTCGGCAAGGATGATGGGCGGCTCGTTGACAAGCGCCCGTGCGATGGCCACCCGCTGCTGTTCCCCGCCGGAAAGCTGCGAGGGGAGCCTGCGGCCCTTGTCCTCAAGGCCGACCCGCCCCAGCGCCTCACGGGCGCGCTCCTCCTGCTCGGCGTCCCTCATGCCGGTGATGCAGAGCGGCAGCATCACGTTTTCCGCCGCGGTGAGGTAAGGGATGAGGTGGAACTGCTGGAACACGAACCCGAGGTACTCGCGCCGGAAGTCCGCCTGGCTTTCCGGGGGGAGCGAGAAGATGTCGATGGAGTCCACCGTGATGGCGCCGCTTGTGGGCGGGGAGATTCCCCCGAGGATGCTCAGAAGAGTGCTCTTTCCGGAGCCGGACTCGCCGGTGACGGCGACGAAATCGCCTTCGTTAACGTGAAGGTCCACCCCCCGCAGGGCCTCGACCGCCGTGCCGTCGGCGCTGAAGACCTTGCGGACGTTTTCCATTATCAGAAGAGTTCCCACGTCTCCACCCTCGGATTCCAGAACTTCTTCGCACAGAACCTCTGTCTTGACAGCCTGCATATTATTACCCCTTTATCAGATATATCTCAACGCCTCGAGCGGGTCAAGCCTCGATGCCTTTACGGCCGGCCAGAGGCTGCTGGACATGCCCACCACGAGGGCCAGCAGAGTCGCCGCGGCCAGCATTTTGGGGTCTATGGCTATTCCTCCGATGTCCATGAGCTGCGGCGCAAGGAACGAGACCGAGAGGCTCCCGAGCGCCCAGCCGAGCACCCCGGAGGCAAGGCTCACCACGAAGGCCTCAAACAGTATCACCTTTATTATGTGCGCTTTCCTGAACCCTATGGCCCGCAGCACGCCTATTTCCCTGGTCCTCTCGTTCACCGAGGAAAGCATGGAGACGAAGACGATGAGCGAGCCTATGGCCAGCACCACCACGGCCACGGCCACGGAAAACCGCACCACCTGCTCCACGGTCTGCATCTTAAGCGTCATGGCCTGCCTGACGGCCGAGACCCTGGCGTGGGGCAGCTTCGCGCTTATCTGGGCCACGATGTCGTCAATGGGGCAGTCGCTGCAAAGGGCGCTCACCTCGATGAGGCTGAGCCTGCCTTCCTTGCCGAGAAGGCGCTGTGCCACGGCAAGCGACATGAACACCCCGAAGTCGTCCTGCGAGGCGTTCTCAACCAGCACGCCCGCCACCTTGTAGTCCCTGCCGCCAAGGCGCAGCGTGTCGCCGGTCGCGGCCTTGAGGGTCTCGGCGGCCGAGCTTCCGAGTACGATGTCCTCCGGCGTTTTGGCCGGGGATTCCACGAAGCCGGGGACGTGGGAGGCGGCCCCTTTGAGTTTCCACCATTTCTTTATCTTGAACTCCGAGGGGAAGTCAACGCCCACTATCAGCAGCGAGCGCTCCCCGTGCCGGTACGCGCCCATGACCTTGGGGGCCACGGCGCTTATGTTCCTTTTGTACTCGATGTCCCTGATAAGCTCGGCGTCCTCCTCGCCAAGCTCCTCCACGTCGAAGGAGGCGTCGGCGACGCTTACGCCCCCGTAGCTGAGGCTGAGGTTTTCGGACTTCGGGGCCACGACGATGTTGGCCCCGTACTCGTCGAGCTTTTTCTCTATGTCAGCCTGCATCCGGAAGGTAATGCCCATCATGGCAACCACCATGGCCACGCCTATCGTGAGGCCGGCAGTGAGGAGCACGGTCTTGCCCTTTCTGCGCCGCAGGTTTCCCAGGGAGATGGCCCGGAGCTTCATTAGAAGTAGTAGCCTCCCTGCTGGATGTCGGTGGCTTTCATCACGAGGTAATCGCCCTGGACGGCCCTGTCAAGTGGGGCGGGGTTACAGCCGCCCTTGAGGACGTTTATCTGCACAGAGGGGAACCGCTGGCCGCAGTTGTTGCAGACCATGATGTCGCCCTCCTGCCTGTAGCCCTTCTTCTCGCTGAAGCAGACGTCGCAGGCGTCAAAGGCCGCCCTGATGATCCCGTCGGAGCTTTTGAGGACAAAGAAGTTCACGTCCCTGCCCCTGTCGTCATATGTGTAGTAGTGGGCGTATCCGTCGTTTACCTCCGCGACCGGAATCCTTACCACGCCGGCCTCGGCCCTGACCGCGGTAAAGCCGCTTGAGCCCCCGCCGAATATGAAGAACGCGACAAGCGCCACGGCGGCAACGGCGACCCCGAGCCCCACGAGAGTGCTCCTTGAGTCCTTCCTGCCCCCGGAGACGACCGCCTCCCGCTTGGCGGAAGTCCGCCCGGCCCCGGCGTCTTGCGGGGCCGCGGCCTGGGCCTGATGCCTCGCTTTTTTGCCTTTCCTCGATTGCTTTCCCATTTCCTCCTCCTCGTTATCGTTTCGGCCTCCGGAGGACCGTCCCCGGATTCCGCGCTATTTAATATATGGACCGTATCCTCCCGGTCCTTCTGTCGAATATTACCTTGTCCACGAGCCTGTCGTCCCTGTAAATGTCGAACCTGAGAAACCTTCCCCTTCTCTGGCGGCTTTTTACCCTTAATCCCTTGTGCTCGAAATAGTCCCTTACCGCCTCGACGGCCACGTGGCGCTTGACCGGTATCCTCCCCATTCCGTACTTGGAGCACCGGGGGCAGAAGTCCCCGTAAGGGGTAATGACTCTTTCGGAAAAAGGCAAGCCCCCTTTCAGCAAGGGAGGGGGTGTACCCTTGGCCTCAGGGGGCATGCCGGAAGTGAGGGAGTTTGGGGGCGTCTCCCCCACCGACTCCTCCCCGGCATAGGCCGCCGGGGCCGGAGCAACCATCAAAACCAATGCCATTAATACCTTTAGCATACTATAATTTGGCAAAAAACTGTGAAGAAAAAATGAAGGGGGCGCGACCCCGGTCCATCCGCATCGGAATCGGCCCTGCCCTTGTAAGCCCAGGGTCCCCTCCGCGAGAGGGGCAAAGGCATTTATGGCCCAGGGGCGGGTCATCTTCTGCCGGTGAACTCAGCCCCCGGGGGGAGGGGGGACGCGGCGCCTGATTCCCGCGTCCCCCTAACCCGTTCATTGCATGAGCATTAGGGAAAAAGAGAACAAAAGGCTTGAAAATACAAAGAATTCCGAAGAATATTCTATTTTTTGTATGTCATTCCGGGCTTGACCCGGAATGACGATTTATGCCCGCAATTATTTATCTTAAGGGACGCTTTGTACCCTGAAAAAGCTTATGGAATTTCCGGCTGTGCTCACCCTCCGGGCGAGTCTGGGTTTACCGCATCCGCCGCGTTGCGTGACACTCGCGGTATTGACATACAGCGTCGCGTCCCGCGCGCTTTGCGTCCGCGGCAAACCAGACTCGTGCAATACCCGGTTTAACGTGACTGCCACACGTTTTCTTCGGTTCCTTATATAAGATATCCGGCGTTATTTCTTTTGCATCGGGGTTTTGAGGGAAGGCGGCAAGGCCGCCTTCCCTCCGGTTAATACGAAATGCCGGCCCGCTGTTTTCCGCGGACGGCGCCCTTACCAGCCGTAAGGACCCTGACAGCCGTAGCCGCCGGGGCCGAAACCCCTCCGGCCCCTGCCGGCGAAGACGCCGGCGTCGCCGGCCTTGTCAAGGAGTTTCTCCTGAAGGCCGGTTATCTCTTTTTCGAGGGCCTCGGCCTTCTTCTCGTCGCCGGCCCTGTAGGCCTCGCGGTACTCAAACGTCTTCTCATGGAGTTCCTTCCTCAGGTCGGCGGTCTCGTCCAGGAACTTTCCGCTTTCCGCGCCCTGGTAACCCCTTCCCGGACCGGAGCCATACATATGGGCGTAGGATACCGCCCCGACCGACAGTATCCCGATTGCGATGAGCGCGATGATTGCCTTTTTCATCCTGCGTTCACCTCCTTTCGTCTTGTATTTTTCATGTCCCGATATCTTTGCCATGCCCCTACTCTAATAAAAAAAAGTGAAGAGAAATTGAAGAATTTATGAAAAAATTGTGAAGGCGGCATGGCTTCGGGGAGCCGTCTCGATATGACTAACCTTTTAAGGGGGGCGCGCTCATAAGGCTATCAGCCGGATAGACCATTGTCTCCTTGCCGGATGCCATATGGGTAAGGTATCCTTATTGTAAGGAGGTAAGAAAAAATGCTTGCCAAGAAGACTTCAAAAAACCAGCTAACGCTGCCGAAAAAAATCGCCGGTATTTTTAAGGGGGTCGACTACTTTGATGTCTCCGTGAAAGACAACGTGATAACGCTTAAGCCCGTAAAGATAACTCCGGCGCAGTCACCGCTTGAGGGTATTAGAGATAAGGTCGAGGCTCTCGGTCTGAAGGAGTCGGACATCAAGGAGGCGATACGCTGGGCAAGAAAGAAAAAGTCCACTTGAAAAAGCGGCGGGTTGTCCTCGACACAAACGTGGTGGTGTCCGCTCTGCTCTTCAGGGGAAAGGTTTCGCTTCTTCACGCTCCATGGAAGAAAAAGGCGTTTACAATAATAGCTTCCAAAGAGATTGCGGGGGAGTATCTCAGGGTTCTGGCATATCCCAGGTTCAATCTGACGGAAATGGAAATCCAGGATATAGTTCGTGAAGAACTGCTTCCGTATATTGAGCCGGCGGGACCCGCCCGGACGACGGCGGGGGGCTGTAAAGACCCCGATGACGATAAGTTCCTCGCCTGCGCCGAAGCGACAAAAGCGGATTTCATTGTCAGCGGAGACGCACACCTGCTAAACATGAAAAAATATAAGGGATGCCATATCGTAACAGCGGAGAGTTTTTTGAAGAAGTTTGAGTAATGAGATAGTATGGGAATGTTTGGTTGTTGGACGGGGCTGGCAATGATTCTGCTCCGGTAAAACGGACAGCGGGGCAGGTCGCGGCTCGTCTTTTACTAACACGGTTAGTTTTATCTTCACATTGAAGCCTTGAAAAAAGCTTATTTTACATGGCAGCCCCGGCATTGGGATGTAAAGTATTTCATGCTCCCGGTAGTAGCGCTTTGATGGAAGGTTGATTTCAGTCATTGACGCGAAAAAATCAGGAAAACGAAAGCAGACCGTCTTCAAGGCGCTGAATCGTTTAGGCATTTCCGCCATACATCCGCGCAAGCGGGGTTGGTTTCCTGCTTCGGGGAGGCGTTTTAACCTGCGGAAGTAAAGCTTTTCTCATGCAATGTCCATGGTGGTTATCGCGCCTTGGCGTGTTTCCACCGTGAACACGAAGGACCGGCCGCGCCGCCGCGCCGATGTCGTATTTTTCTCGAACGCGTACTGTGCTAAAATGGAACAGTCGTTCCGGAAAAAAACTCCATGGAAAACAGGCAAGACGAGGAAAAAGACCTGAAATCGGCCGCTGCCGGGGCGGAAGCCGCGGGACTGTCCACGGCGATGGAGGAGCTTGAGCGCAAGATAGCCCGGGCCAGGGAACTCATCGAGGACAAAAGGTGGGCGGAACTGAGGGAATATCTCTCGGAGCTTTCCGCACCCGACATTTCCGACCTCCTGCCCGAGCTGGGCAAGCCCAAACAGGTGCTGCTCTTCCGCTTCCTCCCCCATGAACTCTCAAGCGAAGTATTCTCGCACCTGGACTCCGGGGCGAAGGACGAGCTCCTGCAATCCCTCTCGGACAAGGAAACGCGCCTCCTGCTCTCCGACCTGAGCCCCGACGACAGGACGGAGCTTCTGGGCAGGCTCCCGGGGCAGGCGATACAGCGGTTGACGAACCTTTTAAGCCCCGCGGACCGCTGGGAGACCATGCGGCTGCTGGGCTATCCGGAGGAAAGCGTCGGGAGGCTCATGACGCCGGACTACGTGGCCGTGCGGCCCTACTGGAGCATAGAGCGCTCCCTCGAACATATCAGGAAGAAGGGGCGCGAGAGCGAGACCATAAACGTCGTCTATGTGACCGACGCCTCCTGGAAGCTCCTCGACGCCCTGGAACTGAAGAAGTTCATACTCTCCGAGCCGGCCGACACCGTGGAGCGCATAATGGACCATACCTTTACGAGCACCCGCGCGGACGAGGACCGCGAGCAGGCCGTGCAGCTCATTCAGCGCTACGACCTCGACGCCCTCCCGGTGGTGGACTCGGACGGGGTACTGCTCGGCATCGTCACGGTCGACGACATCCTCGACGTTGTGGAGGAGGAGGTGACCGAGGACTTCCACAGGACCGCGGCCGTTGAGCCGCTCAGGGGCAGCTACCGCGAGTCCGGCGTCTGGCCGCTCTTTAAAAAGCGCATCGGCTGGCTCTTCTTCCTGGTGCTGATAAACCTGGCGGCATCGGGGATTATCGCCGCAAACGAGGAGATACTGGCCTCGGCCATTGCCCTTGCGTTTTTCATCCCGCTTCTTAACGCGGCGGGCGGAAACGTGGGCGCGCAGTCGGCCACGCTGGTAATAAGGGCGCAGGCCACGGGGGACATAAGGCTCGGCCAGTGGGCCTCCACCGTGGGCAAGGAACTGCGCGTGGGGATGCTTCTGGGGCTCGGCATGGGGGTTATCACATGGCTCTTCGGCCTCCTCCGGGGCGGGCCGGGGATTGCCGCGGTGGTGGCGCTTTCCATGGTACTGATTGTGTTTTTCGTAAACATCCTCGGCGTGGTGCTGCCCCTGTTGCTGATAAAACTCCGGCTCGACCCGGCGATGGCGAGCAGCCCGCTTATAACGTCCGTGGCCGACGCCGTAGGGCTTGTCATCTACTTCTACCTGGCCTCCAGGCTTTTGGGGCTGGGATAATCCGGACCGCTTCCGCTGCAATATCCGGCCTAATCGCTTACTCTTAAGAGCTTCGCGTTTATCGCGACAATCACGGTGCTCAGCGACATGAGCACCGCGCCGCGATGTTGACAACATACAACTCTAAATATGGTAAAATATGCCCGCTGGAGAAGTTGTTGAAAGGGAAGGGTAGCATGAGTTCTGTCATGAAGGTGCAATGAAATATTATACAGATGAATTTCTCGAAGGTCTTTCCGATGATCCTATTGAAGGAGTCCTTGCTATCTGTAATTTTTTCGTTGAGCTTCGCGGCGACGCTGGTGCAGACGATAGTTTATATTTAGAGGCCATTGGATTGTTAGAGACATATTCTAAAGCATATGATATTAAGCTATCTGTTCCTACAGTAGAGTCTTTAAGCAACGACGAAAAACGTAACATCATTAGATTAATTCAAGAGATAAGGAATCAATTTTACTCCCAGGCAATAGACATTAGGCTAAAGTCAAACAAAGAAATTTTCTCTGCCAAATTAGGCAAGGCTTTTCATTATGAATTGACCGGTGGAGATTTAAAAAGAATTCAGCAACTCATAAATGAACTGCGTGAAATCATATCCGGGGCTGAACAATTGGAAGAAAACCATAAATCGAGGATTTTGAAAAAGCTCGAAAAGTTGCAAGGTGAACTGCACAAGCGGATGTCAGACCTCGATAGATTTTGGGGTCTCATCGGAGAGGCTGGCGTAGTTGCCGGAAAACTTGGACGAGACGCAAAACCCATTGTCGATCGGATTCGTGAAATCGCCGGTATCATATGGAGAACCCAGGCAAAAACGGAGGAACTTTCTTCAGACGCGAAGCTACCTTTTTTAATAGACAAGGAAGACGATGAGTAGGAGAGGGTCTATTGCTTCCCCTCCATCCAGTCGTACTTGCCCACGCCTTTATACTCCGCTTCCTCTGCAATATCCGGCCTAATCGCTTACTTTTAAGAGCTTCGCGTTTATCGCGACAATCACGGTGCTCAACGACATGAGCACCGCGCCCAGGGCGGGACTCAGGAGGACGCCGTAATTATAGAGCACCCCGGCAGCCAGGGGAATGGCGAAGGCGTTATACCCCGTGGCCCAGGCGAGGTTCTGGAGCATCTTGCGGTAAGTGCCGCGCGAAAGCCCCACGATGGAGACGGCGTCCATGGGGTTGCTCTTGACGAGCACGATGTCTGCGGCCTCAACGGCAACGTCCGTGCCCGCGCCGATGGCTATGCCCACGTCGGCCTGGGCCAGGGCCGGCGCGTCGTTTACCCCGTCGCCCACCATCGCGGTGACCAGGCCCCGTGACTGTACCTCCTTGACCTTCTCGGCCTTCTGCTCCGGAAGGACTTCGGCAAAGTACTCGTCAAGGCCCAGCTCCCCGGCCACCCAACGGGCAGCCAGCCTGTTGTCGCCGGTGAGCATCATGCACTGGATGCCCATTTCCTTGAGTCTGGCCACGGCGGCGCGGGACTCCCCGCGTATGAAGTCCCCGAGGGCCACGGCGCCGACGACCTCGCCCTCCAGAATGAGGAACACCACGGTCTTTCCCTGCGAGGAAAGCCTTTCCACCCTCTCGTCCCCTGCCTCCATGCCTTTTCCCTTGAGATACCCCGGGCTTACCACCTTTGCCGCCTTTCCGTTAACCGTGCCCTCCGCCCCCATGCCCGGCATGGCCCTGAAATCCCTGACGCCGTATGTCTGCCCGGCCGCCTCCACGATGCCCCTTGCGATGGGGTGTTCGGAGTTGGTCTCTAAGCCCCCGGCGTACCGGAGTACTTCCGTCTCGTCCATGTCCTCCCGAAACGTGAGCACGTCTGATACCCCGAAACGGCCCTCGGTGAGCGTGCCGGTCTTGTCGAAAATGACGGCCTGTATCTTCCGTGCCCGCTCGAAGGAGGTCCGGTTGCGTATGAGGAGGCCTCTTTTGGCGGCAAGGGAGGTGGAGACCGCGACTACGAGGGGCACGGCAAGCCCGAGGGCATGGGGGCAGGTGATGACCATCACCGTGACCGTGCGCTCAAGGGAGAAGGCAAAGTCGCGGCCCATGCCCAACAGCCAGGCAAGGAGGGTGACGGCCCCCGCCGAAAGCGCGGTGAGAGTAAGCCATTTGGCCGCGGTGTCGGCAAGGTCCTGTGTGCGGGACTTGCTCTGCTGCGCCCTGCGTACCAGGTCTATGACCTGCGAGAGGAAGGACTCCTCGCCGGTCTTTTTTATCTCAACCGTGATGGAGCCCTCGCCGTTTACCGAGCCGCCGATGACCGGAGCGCCCTGTTTTTTCTCCACCGGTCTGGCCTCGCCGGTGAGCATCGCCTCGTTTACGGAGGTCGCGCCCTCCACTACCTCGCCGTCGGCGGGGACCTTCTCGCCGGGCCTTACGAGCACCCTGTCGCCGGCCTTAAGCTCCTCAATCGAAACGTCCCGCATGCCGCCCGGCTCAACGAGGTGGGCCTCGGACGGCATGAGTCTGGCAAGCTCCTCAAGCGCCCGCGAGGCCCCCATCACGGAGCGCATCTCTATCCAGTGGCCGAGCAGCATGATGTCTATAAGCGTGGCAAGCTCCCAGAAGAAGACCTTGCCGCTCAGGCCGAAGACCACGGCGGAGCTATAGCCCCATGCCACGGTGACGGCCAGGGCGATGAGGGTCATCATGCCGGGGTTTCTGGCCCGAAGCTCTGTGAGGAGCCCCTTCAGGAAGGGCCAGCCGCCGTAGAAATATATAAAGGTGGAAAACGCAAAGAGCACGTGGGAGTCGCCGGGGAAGGCGACCACAAGGCCCGTAAACCGCTGGAGCATGGGAGAGAGCAAAAGCACGGGTACCGTGGCGGCGAGGGAGACCCGGAAACGTCTCCTGAAATCCTCCACCATCCGGGCATGATGGCCGCCGCGGCCCGCGTGCTCCTCATGTCCGCCGGGGGCCTTGTGTTCCTTATGCCCGTCATGCCCGGCGTGCTTCATCCCTCCGTGCCCCTCATGTCCTTTAGCCCGAAGCAACTGTGTTGAATGTCAAGCCTTTTCGTAGCGCCATGGCTCA
>CBDVCR010000049.1:0-17679 GCA_965372535.1 uncultured bacterium
TCAGATTATAGCGCAAAAAAAGAGGAAAGTCAAATTTACCCATAAATATGTCGCAGACCCTCGGCGATTCCCGGCAATTCGCGGCAATTCGCGGCAATTCGCGACACAAGCCCGTAAAAGGCATTGTTCCCGCCCGGCATAAACGTTATAATACCGAAGGGCGGAGGTTACGGGATGGCTCAGGAACTCTACAGGGTTGTCTTCAGGGGCGACGTCCTCGAAGGGCATGACGCCGGGGATGTCAAGCGGGCGCTTGCCGCCCTCTACAGGGCCGATGTATCGAAGATGGAGGCGCTGTTTACGGGCGGGCCGGTACTCCTAAAGAAGGGCGTTGATTACGAGACAGCGGAAAAGTGGCGCAGGGCCTATGGGCGCGCGGGCGCAAAGTGCCTGGTCGAGCCCCTCTCGCCTCCCGGCACGAAAGCCGCTCCCGAACCGGCACGGAAAGCGGCCCCGGCGGGAGCCGCCGCTCAGGGGCCCGTAAACGGCGGAGAGGCCGTTATTGCGTTTACAGGCCGTCCCGCCACCATATCCCCCGCCGTAGGACACAGCTCGGTGGCCTTCTCGCCGATGAAGTGCTCCACCCTCACCGGTTTCGATGGGGGCGTAAACCTCAACCGCCATGACATCGGAGAGGTGTTTTTCGAGAGCCTCCGGCTGGCCTCCGTTTTCGGTACGCGGGAGCAGGGCCTGTCCAGGCACATGGTCATGGTTTTTCTAAAAGGCCAAAGGCGGCCTTTTATCATCCCTGCAAACGGTATACGCTACGCCGATTTTCCCGGCGTGAGGTCCGGCAGCGTGCTCGCCTCCCTCAGGAACTTCATCGCGTTTCTCTGCAATAACAGCCCCGGCCTGATGCTTGATTCGGGCACTCTTGAGTTCGCCGCGGGCAGGGAGCCGGCGTTTTACGAGGGGAAAGACGAGACCGCGCTTTCCACCGCCCTGGGCAAGGAGTTGATGCAGGGGGAGACCGTGGAGGAAGCCCCGGAGGCCGAAGGGCCGCTCCATGAGGCCGGACCGGCCCCCGAGCCTGAGATGGGGGTCGTGCTTACCGAGGAGGATTACTCGGCCTTTGTGGGCAAAAACAGCGATAAATACCTGTCGAAATTCAGGAAATTCATCCTCGGAGGCGGGGGGTTTTCCCTGAGCTGGCACTGGCCGGCCTTTTTTGTGCCGTTGTGGTGGCTCCTTTATCGCAGGCTCTATCTCTGGGCGGCCGTTGCGTTGTTTGCCTGGTTTATCCCGGTGATTTCCTGGGTCGCCTTCGGCCTTGCGGGCAATTACCTCTATTTCATCCATGCGGAAAAGAAAATACACGCCCTCAAATCCGGCGGAAAACCGTCCGCGCGGGTGCTCGCACGGGCCGGCGGGGTAAACAGGGCCGTCGCCTACGCCGGCGTTACGCTCGCCGTGCTCCTCGTCCTTGGAGGATGGGGAGGCTACTTCGCCGTCTCCTCCCGTAACGAGGGGAAGATACGGTTATTGGACGAGACGGCCCGGGCCGAGCTGAAAAATGCCTGCACGATGGCGATGAGGCACTCCATCAGAAACCCCGATGACCTCATCACGATGGCCAGGCTTGCCGAATTAGGTTATGTCCCTCCCCCGCAGGTTGAGATGGAGGTCCTTGACGGAAGATGGGACAACCTCGGCATAAGGGCGCGGCACGCCGACGGCGCGAGGGATTTTATGGCGGACAAATCCTGTTATATAGCGCAAGAGGCGGATGACGGCCCGTAAAGCTTCTGCCGCGGCAGACCTGGCTCGTGCAATGTCCTGCTGCTTGCCCCTTCCCTCTTTTTGAGTGAAAGACAGGAGTGCTTATGTTGTTATGGCGCTTTTTTAGCGTTATAATATTCGAGTATGATACGCAACACCTTCAGCATTTTAAACGGAGTGGGGGAGAAACTCGAAAGACGGCTCTGGCGGAGCGGGGTGCTCACATGGGAGGACTTTCTCCATGCCGGCGACGTGGAGTTCCTGTCTCCGGCGAGGAAAGCGGCCTGTGACGCATTCCTCGTCGAAGCTTCCGCGCGGCTTCATGAGGGAGATGCGGCGTATTTCAGGGGGCGGCTCAAGAGCAGCGAGCACTGGCGGCTCTTCGACATCTTCCGGGGGCGGGCCGTCTGTCTTGACATAGAGAGCAACGGCTATCCCGCCGGCGCGGGCGGCTACCCCACGGTGGTGGGCCTTTACGACGGGGTCGACTATAAGGCGTTTGTCATAGACGAAGACCTCACGGCGGAAAACCTGATGGAGTGCGTGGAGGGCTACAAGTACCTTGTGACGTTCTTCGGCTCGGCCTTCGACGTCCCTTTTCTGGAAAGGACGCTGCCGGGTTTCCGCCTCAACGTGCCCCATTTTGACCTGTGTTTCGGCTCAAGGCGGCTCGGCATGAGGGGAGGGCTCAAGAAAATCGAGCGCACGCTCGGCATCGAGCGGGAGGAGGCCACGCGGGACATGGACGGCTATGACGCCGTGCTCCTGTGGGAGAGGGTGCTGAGGGGCAGCACGGAGGCCCTCGAACTCCTTGTAGCGTATAACAGGGAAGACACGGTAAACCTCATGGACATCGCCGTTACCGTGTACAACGGCCTGAGGTCGGCGACCGGCATAGAGGCGTACGCAAATGCGGCCGCTTAAGGGATTCGCCTCATACCTGTCGGTGGAAAGGGGGCTTTCGAGGAACACCGTGGACTCCTACTCCCTGGACCTCGCGAAGTTCGGCGGTTTCCTTGAAAAGCGCGGAAGGTCCGTCATGTCCTTTACGAGAGAAGACATAGTGGATTTCATGGAGAGCATGAGGGACGCCGGCATGGCGGCGTCGAGCATGTCCAGGGCGCTTTCCTCCATCCGGGGGTTTTCGCGGTATATGGTTCTTCAGGGGCTCGCGGAGGAGGACCCCGCCGAGAACCTGCCCACGCCGAGGAAGTGGGACAGCCTTCCAAAGGCCCTCAGCCAGGACGAGGTTAAAGGGCTTTTAAACGTCGAGGGCCGTAACGGCCTCGCCCTCAGGGACATGGCGATGCTCGAGCTGCTGTATTCCTCCGGCCTCAGGGTGAGCGAGCTTATAATGCTCAAGGTCTCCGACCTGAACTTTGAGGCCGGATATCTCAGGGTCATGGGAAAGGGCTCCAAGGAAAGGGTAGTGCCCGCGCACCGCGGGGCGATTGAGAGCATCAAGCGCTATGCGGCGGAGTTAAGGCCGAGGCTTCTTAAGAAGAATCGCTCGGACTACCTCTTCGTCACCTCCAGGGGACGGCCCATGAGCAGGCAGCGCTTCTGGCAGGCCCTGAAGTCCTACGGCCTTGCGGCGGGGGTGGAACTCTCCCCCCATACCCTCAGGCACTCCTTCGCCACCCATATGCTGGAGGGAGGGGCGGACCTGCGCTCTCTGCAGAAGATGCTCGGGCATTCAGACATCTCCACCACACAGGTGTATACGAGGGTCACCATCGAAAAGGCAAGGAAAGACTTCGAAAAATACCACCCCAGGGCTTGATTTTATTGATAAGGAAGCTTTAAAAGGAGGTTATAGTGCAGAAGAAACTGACGCCCGAGGAGCTTTATACCTGCTGCGACCTGAGCAAGCTGAAATTCGAGACCACCAGGGACATCGAGCCCCTTGCCGATACCATCGGCCAGGAGCGGGCACTTGGCGCGATAGATTTCGCCCTGGGCCTGGAGAGCAAGGGCTACAACATTTACGCCCTCGGCGAGTCCGGCACCGGCAAGATGACCTCCGTCAGAAGGAAAATCCACGAACTCGCGCAAAAGGAGCCGGTCCCCGATGATTGGGTCTATGTATTTAATTTCGACGACCCGGACAAGCCTCGCGCCATATCACTCCCCCCGGGCAAGGCCGTGGAGTTTCAGAGGGAGATGGAGGAGCTTGTCCATAACCTGAGGGTCGAGATACCCAAGCTCTTTGAGTCCAAGGAGTACGAGAAGTCCAGGAGCAAGGTCGTCGAGGAGTTCCAGAAAAAGCAGAAGGAAACGTTCGGCTCGCTTGAGGAGGAGGCCAAGAAAAAGGGGTTTTCCATCAGGAAGACGGTTAGCGGGCTTATGGTAGTGCCCGTCAAGGCCTCCGGGGAACCTCTCACGGAGGAGGAGTTCGAGGCCCAGGGCGACGAGCAGAAGAAGAAGATAGAGGAGATGGGCAAGCGCCTGCAGGAGCGGCTCGACGACATGGTACGGGTGGTGAGGAACAAGGAAAAAGACGTCAAGGAAACGCTCCAGAGGATCGAGCGCGACGCGACCCTCTCGGCGGTCGGGCATTATATTGACGAACTGAAGGAAAAGTACGGGGAATACGAGAAGATAACCTCCTGCCTCGACGGCGTACGCGAGGACATGCTCGATCACCTCGATGATTTCAAGGGAGGCGAGGAGGCCGCCCCTCAGCTGCCGTTTATGAGGCCCCAGAAGGCTGAGCCGGACTTTGCCAAGTATACGGTCAATGTGATGATAAACAACCGCGACCAGAAGGGCGCGCCGTGCGTTTTCGAGGGCAACCCCACCTACTACAACCTTTTCGGGAGGCTGGAGTACAAGTTCCAGTACGGCATGGCCACGACCGATTTCTCCATGATAAAGGCGGGTTCGCTCCACAAGGCAAACGGCGGCTACCTGGTCATGGACGCCCTCGACCTCCTCAAAAACATCTTCTCCTACGAGTCCCTCAAGCGGGCCCTGCGCGACAGGGAGGTCAGGGTTGAGGACGTATGGGAGCAGTACAGGCTCGTGAGCACCACCACCCACAAACCCGAACCCATCCCCCTCGACGTCAAGGTCATCCTCGTCGGGAGCCCCTACCTGTATTACCTGCTCTACAACCTCGACGAGGAATACCAGGAGCTTTTCAAGGTAAAGGCCGACTTCGACAGCAGGATGGACCGCAACGAGGATGCCATGCGGAAGTACGCCGCGTTCATAGCCTCCAAGTGCGAGGAGGAAAACCTGATGCCCTTTGACCGTTCGGGCGTTGCGAGGGTAATCGAGCACAGCGCGAGGCTCGCCTCGCACAGGGAAAAACTCTCATCCAGGTTCGGCGACATTTCCGACATCCTGAGGGAGTCCCATTACTGGGCGAAAAAGGACGGCAGGGAAGTGGCCGGCCACGAGCACGTTGAGCGCGCGATAAGGGAAAAGATATACCGGAGCAACAGGATTGAGGAGCGGCTCGGCGAGATGATGCTCGAGGACACGCTCATCGTGGCCACTTCGGATTCGAAGGTGGGCCAGGTAAACGGCCTGGCCGTCATGGGCATGGGCGATTACATGTTCGGCAAGCCCTCGCGGATAACCGCCCGGACCTATGCGGGCAAGGCCGGGGTGGTCAACATAGAGCGCGAGAGCAAGCTCAGCGGCAACATACACCACAAGGCAATACTTATCATCGCCAACTACCTCGGCAGCAAGTACGCCGTCAAGCGCCCCATATCGCTTTCCGCCTCCATCACCTTCGAGCAGCTCTACGACATTGTGGAGGGCGACAGCGCCACCTGCGCGGAACTCTACGCCCTCCTGAGCAGCCTGAGCGGGGCGCCCTTGCAGCAGAACATCGCCGTTACCGGCTCAATGGACCAGAACGGCGAGGTACAGCCCATCGGCGGGGTGAACGAGAAAATCGAGGGTTTCTTCGACCTGTGCGATGCCAGGGGGCTTGACGGCTCCCACGGCGTCGTCATCCCGGGGAGGAACGTAAGGCACCTCATGCTGAAAACCGAAGTGGTGGACGCCGTGCGGGATGGGAAGTTCTCGATTTACTCCATCGACTGGATGGAAGAGGGCCTTGAGATTCTGACCGGGAAGAAAGCCGGCGAGCTCCAGCCCGACGGCTCCTACCCGGAAGGGACCATAAACTGCCTTGTGATGAAGCGTTTGGATGAGATACGGGAGGCAATGAAGGAACCGAAGAAAGAGGAAAACGAGGACCAGCGCAAGGAGGCGGAAGACAACAACGGCGATTGATGAAACATCTGCTTGAGTACATCGCGTTCCTTCTCTTGGCCGTCCCCCTGGCAGCTCTGCCCGTAAGGGCCGGAGAACTGCTCGGGGTTGCGCTTTTTCACCTTCTGGGCAGGCGGCGGCGCATCACCGTCTCAAACATTGCGGAGGCCAGGAGGAGGGGCGCTCTTTTGCCGGACCTCGACCCCGCCGCGACCGCAAGGGAGAACTTCAGGAACATGGGCCGCTCCCTCTCGGAGGCCGTAAAGTTCTACTTCGGCCTTGGCGAGGGGATGGTGGACGCCCTGGAAATCGAGGGCGCGGAAAACTACGAGAGGGCGAAGTCCGCCGGCAAGGGCGTGATACTCATTACCGGCCACTGCGGCAACTGGGAGCTTTTCGCGGCCGCCTTCTCCCGCAGGCTCGACAGGTTTTGCGGCGTGGCGCGCAGGCAGAAGAACCCCTATTTCGACAGGTTCATCAATAAGATAAGGGAGCGCTACGGCAACACCATGGTATACAAGGAGGGGGCGCTCCGCACTTTCCTTCGGGTACTGAGAGAGGGCGGCACGGTGGGCACGGTCATGGACGAGAAGGTGCGCACCGGGGCGGTGCTGGTGGATTTTCTGGGCGCCCCCACGCCCATCAACCGGATGCCGGCGTCCCTGGCCAGGAGGACGGGGGCGGCGGTGGTCCCGGGGCTTATCTTCAGGACCCCCGGGGGCTACAGGATGAAATTCTACCCCGCCCTCGCGCTTGACGGAGACGACGAGGAGGACACCGGGAAGATGATGGGCGTTATCGAGGACTACGTAAAACAGCGGCCGGCCGACTGGCTCCAGTGGTTCAGGAAGGAATGGGCCGCATGAAGCACCTCCTTGAGCTTGCGGGGTTCTTTTTGCTCTCTTTCCCCCTCGCGGTCCTGCCGCGCCGCGTTTCCGCGGCGGCCGGGCGGTTCCTCGGCGCCTCGGCCTACTATCTCTGGGGCAAGAGAAGGAGGATTGCCGTTGAGAACATACGGGGGGCAAAGGAAAGAAACGCCCTCGCCGACCCCCGCGGCCCCGAGGCCCTGGCAAAGGCGTTTTTCATAAACCTCGGCGGGTGGGTGTCGGAGCTTGTGAAGGTCTACTACGGCCTGGGCGACGGCATCGTCGGGGACATCAGGGTGGAGGGCCTGGAGCATTTCGAGAGCGCCAGGCGCAAGGGCAGGGGCGTCATATTGGTAACCGGGCACTGCGGCAACTGGGAGCTCCTTTCCCTGGCCGTATCCGCCAGGGTGGGAAATGCCTGCGGCGTGGTCAGGAAGCAGAGCAACCCTTACATGGACAGGTTTATCATAAGAGCGAGGAAGCGCTACGGCACCGGTGTGGTTTACAAGGCCGGGGCGTTGAGGAAGTTTATAAGCATGCTCAAGGCGGGCGGCGCCGTGGGCGTGCTCATGGACCAGGCGGTGGTGCCCTCGGAGGGCTTCATGGTGGACTTCCTCGGCGCCCCGGCATGGACCACGAGGATGCCAGCGGCCCTTGCCAAAAGAACCGGGGCGGCTCTGGTCCCCGTGTTCCAGAGCCAGAGGCCGGAAGGGCACGTGATGAGGTTTTACCCCGAGGTCGAAGTGGAAGGGGACGAGGCGAGGGACACTGAAAAGCTCTCGGCCTATGTGGAGGGCTTTATCAGGGAATACCCCGACCAGTGGCTCTGGATTCACCGCAGGTGGAAGAGGACTGGTACGTACGGCCCGGAGGGAGCTCGGAGTTTGGACAAAGAAACATCTTAATGAGAGCCTGCTCTTCGTTGTCTCCGGACTAAGAAGCCGGACTCCGGGCTACTTTTTCACTCCCAGCTCTTGATGTCGGAGTTGTCTTTTTCCCCGCCGGAGGAGCCGTCAAGCCCGTAGGAGTAAAGGTCATAGTCGCCGTAGTCGCCGGGGGCCTTGTAATTGTACGGCCTCTTCCAGGGGTCCTTGGGGACTGCTTTTTTCAGGTACGGCCCGTCCCAGCTGTCCTCCCCGGGGTTAAGCATGAGCGCGCCGAGCCCTTCGGAAGTGGAGGGGTACCTGCCCGTGTCCAGCCTGAACTGGTCGAGTGCCGCTCCGAGGAGCTCTATCTGGGCCTTGGCCGAGGCCTGCTGGCCCTTGCCCACGTTCTGCATTATCCTCGGGCCGACAAGGGCGGCCAACAAAGTGATAATCACCACCACAACGAGGAGTTCCACGAGGGTGAAGCCCCGGCGGTCTTTTAACGTGAACCGTGGTTTCATTTTTTTCATGCCGCCTCCATAACTTGTATTATTATAACATTGTTTTCCGGAATAAGCCGGACCTTTGCGAAGCGGCCTTCAGGGACGGCTCGGTTTATATCAGGAAACCCGGCCTTCTGTTTCATGTTCCGCGGTCCTTGACTGCCGGGGCCGCGCGTGTTAATTTCTTTGCTATGGGATACGAGCACCTGGACGTCTCGGGGGACGCGGGGGTAAGGGCGACCGGGGCCACCCTTGAGGAGGCCTTCGCCTCCGTTGCCCTGGGGATGTACAGCCTGGTGACGGAGCCGGGCAAGGTCCGGGAGGAAAAGAGCATCCGGGTGGAGGTCAAGAGCCACTCGCGGGAGGGCCTCCTTGTGGGCTGGCTCAACGAGCTGGTCTTCCAGCTCGACGCCTACGGGTTCGTGGGCAACCGGGTAGAGATAAAATCCCTTGAGGAGAACCGGATTGTCGCCACGGTTTCGGGGGAGGAGTTCGACCCCGAAAGGCACGAGAGCAACCTGCTCATAAAGGCCGCCACCTACCACGGCCTCAGGTTGGAGCGCCTGGACGGGGGATGGCTTCTTGAGGTGTTATTCGATATATAAAGGAGGTGAATTCATGTTGCCTGAAGGTCTCAAACGGATGGACCCGGAGCGCGTGGAGGTCCCAAAGGGCTACAAACAGGGCATGCGCACGAGGGGCGTGATTTTCGTGGACGAGGCCCTCGAGGGGGGGCTTGACGAAAAGTCCGTCGCGCAGGTGGCCAACGTCGCCACGCTTCCGGGCATAGTCGGGGACTCGATGGCCATGCCCGACGTGCATATGGGCTACGGCTTCGTCATCGGGGGCGTGGCGGCATTCGACCTTAAGGAAGGCGTGGTCTCCCCCGGCGGCGTGGGCTACGACATAAACTGTGGGGTGAGGCTCCTGAGGAGCAACCTCAGGCGCGAGGAGGTTGCCGCCAGGATTAAGGACCTCGTCGGGGTCCTCTATAACGAAATCCCCTCGGGCGTGGGCTCAAAGGGCAAGCTGCGCCTGGGCCGCGCGGAGGGCGAAAAACTTCTCCGGAAAGGGGCGCGATGGGCCGTGGAGCAGGGCATGGGCGAGCCCGGGGACCTCGAACGGATGGAATCCGGCGGCTTTCTGGAAGGCGCGGACCCCTCTCTCGTAAGCGAGAGGGCCTACGAGCGGGGAAGGGCCCAGCAGGGCACGCTGGGCTCCGGAAACCACTTCCTCGAGGTCCAGTACGTGGACGAGATATACGATGAAAGGGCCGCAAACGCGATGGGCCTTTTCGAGGGCCAGGTTACGGTAATGATACACACCGGCTCCCGCGGGTTCGGCCACCAGGTCTGCACCGATTTCCTGGAGGTCATGGCCCGGGCCGTCCGGAAATACGGCATCGACCTCCCCGACAGGGAGCTTGCCTGCGCGCCCTGCCAGAGCCCCGAGGCACAGGACTACCTGGCGGCCATGCGGGCGGCGGCCAACTACGCCTGGGCCAACCGCCAGTGCATCATGCACTGGACGAGGGAGGCTTTTCTATCGGTCTTCAGGGCCTCGCCCCGCGGGCTCGGCATGTCGCTCGTATATGACGTGGCGCATAACGTTGCCAAGGTCGAGACCCATGAGGTTGACGGGAAAAAAATGAAGCTCATGGTCCACAGGAAAGGCGCGACGAGGGCCTTTCCCCCCGGCCACCCGGAACTGCCGGAGATATACCGGCACACGGGCCAGCCGGTGCTTATCCCCGGGGACATGGGCCGGGCCTCGTTCGTGCTTCTTGGGAGCGAAAAGGGTATGCAAGAGACCTGGGGCTCCACCTGCCACGGCGCGGGCAGGAGGCTCTCCCGGCATCAGGCCAAAAAGGCGGCAAGGGGCAGGGCCATCAGGAGGGAACTGGAGGACAGGGGCATTATAGTGATGTCAAAGGGCCGCGCCACCCTGGAGGAGGAGATTTCCGAGGCGTACAAGGACGTCTCCGACGTGGTGGACGTGGTGCATAAGGCGGGCATATCCCGGAAAGTCGCAAGGCTCAGGCCCATGGGCGTGGTAAAGGGGTAAAATAGGGCAAAAGGGCGGCAGCGCGACGGCGCGGCGGTTATTTCTGGAAAGGGGGAGAAAGATGAAAGTAATCTCCGAGAAGAAGGCGGGCGGAAAGACACTCAGGCTCGTGCAGGGCGACATCACCGAAAGAGACGTCGATGCCGTGGTAAACGCCGCAAACAGCCGCCTCCGGCACGGCGGCGGCGTTGCCGGGGCCATAGTCAGGAAGGGCGGGAGAATCATACAGGAGGAGAGCGACAGTATTGGCTTCACCCCGGTGGGGACTTCCGCCATTACCACGGCGGGTAAACTCCCGGCCAAGTTCGTCATTCATACCGTGGGGCCCAGGATGGGCGAGGGCGACGAGGACGAAAAGCTCAAAAACGCGGTCTTAAGCGCGCTGGCTCTCGCCGCCGAAAGGGGCCTCAAGAGCATCTCCATGCCGGCCGTCAGCTCAGGCATATTCGGTTTTCCGAAGGACCGGTGCGCCGACATCCTGGTGGGAAACTCCTACGGGTTTTTGACCCAAAAACCCGAAAGCGGCCTTGAACTCGTGGAATTCTGCGTCTTTGACAACGAGACGGCGGGCCATTTCAAAAGGGCGATGGACTCTCTCGGGGGCTGAGGCCGGGGCTGTTTGCGGGAGCCGGATTTTTGTTATAATAATCAGTCATGCTTTTTTGCGCCAAAAGCCGTAAGACAACCAGGGGCGTCAGGGCGCTTTTAGCGGCGTGCATGTTCCTGGCGTTGTCCTGTGCGGGAAACGGCAGGGATAAGTCCTACGAGATTACCCAGCTGGCATACACTGACTACTGGGGTGTAAACTGGAAGAAGGTAATCGAGCTTACCACCAAGGCCATAAAGGCGGACCCCTCTTTTCCCTGGCCTTATTCGATGCGCGGGGCCACCTACAACGTGCTCGGCAAATACGACCTCGCCCTTGAAGACCTCGACAAGGCCCTCGAACTGAAGCCGGATTACGCGTCGGCATATACCAACAGGGCCATCACTTACATCAGGACGAAAGAATACGACAAGGCGGAAAAGGACCTGGAGAAGGCCCTCGAACACCATCCCTTCGACGTCATCTCCCTGGTCAGGATGGCCGAGGTGAAGTCGTTGAAGGAGAACGAGGAGGAGGCCTGCTCGTTTATGGAAGAAGCGATACGGAGCGGTTTCAAGGAGCTTGACATAATAGAGGAAAACGCTAACTTCGAATATATCCTGTATTCGAACTGCCTGCAGGACCTGGAGGAGCTTTTAGAGACCCTGAGAAAGCAGTCCCCCCCGCCCCGGTATTGACAACCGCGGGCCGTTTCTATTAAGCTATTAAATTCTATTTTCGATGGAAGGGCAAGAGGATGAAGACCCGTTTTGCCAGGAAAGCCGATGTGGAACGCAAGTGGCATCTTGTGGACGCCGAGGACAAGGTGCTCGGCAGGCTCGCCTCCCGGATAGCCGCATGCCTGAGGGGAAAGCACAAGCCGGTGTATACGCCGAACGCGGACACGGGCGATTTTATCGTGGTGGTCAACGCCGCCAAGGTAAAGCTGACGGGCAACAAGCTGAAGGGCAAGGTCTACTACCACCATACGGGCTACCCCGGCGGCATACGCTCCGCGACGGCCAGGGAAAGGCTTGAGAGCAGGCCCGAGGAAGTCATAAGAGGCGCCGTCTGGGGGATGCTCCCCAAGAACAGGCTCGGCAGGGCGATGTTCAAGAAACTGAAAGTCTACCGGGACGCACGGCACCCGCACAGTGCCCAGAAACCCGAAGTTCTGCAACTGGGATAGAAGGAGACAGGATGACCGACCTCATATACAGTGCCGTGGGGCGCAGGAAGACCTCGGTGGCGCAGGTGGCGCTTTCCCCGGGCAAGGGCGGGATAACCGTCAATAAGAAGGACTTTGACTCGTATTTCCCCAGGCCCACTCTCAGGATGATGATAAGGCAGCCCCTTGAGCTTACCGGCACGCTCGGAAAGTTCGACATACGGGCCCGGATTACCGGCGGCGGGCTTTCCGGCCAGGCCGGCGCTTTCAAGCACGGCATCGCCAGGGCGCTGTTGAAAGTGGACTCCGACCTCAGGCCCAAGCTTAAAAAAGAAGGGTTTCTCACGAGGGACCCGAGGGAAAAAGAGCGGAAGAAGTACGGCCAAAAGGGCGCGAGGGCCAGGTTCCAGTTCTCCAAGCGCTGATCCCCGCGTCACCACTTTTCAACAGACCATGCCCGGTGTAAAGGTAGCCATATGCGGCGCAAGCGGGTATACCGGCGCCGAACTGCTGCGCCTTCTGCGCAAGCATCCCCATGTAGAGATAACCGCCGTTACGTCGGAGAGGTCGGCGGGAAAATCCCCGGCGGACATCTACGGCCACCTGGCGGAGTTTTCCGGCCTCGCCTTCGAGCGCCTGGACAAAGAGCGGCTGCTTGAGCGGGCGGACGTGTTCTTCATGGCCCTTCCCCACGGGGCGTCGCAGGAGGCCGTTAACTATCTTTACGAGCACAAAAAAATCGTCATCGACCTTTCGGCGGACTACCGGCTCAGGGACAGGCTCGTGTACGAGCAATGGTACGGGACTCCGCACAATTACGCCGACGCGCTCAAGGCCGCCGTCTACGGCCTTCCGGAGCTTTACCGGGAGAGGCTGAAGGGCGCCTCCCTCGTGGCGGTCCCCGGCTGTTACCCGACTTCGGCGATACTCGCCCTTTACCCCGCGCTTAAGGAGGGGCTTATAGAGGCCGGCTCGATTGTCATCGACTCTAAGTCCGGGACCACCGGCGCGGGCAGGCGGGCCGAGCAGTCCTTCTCGTTTTCCGAAGTGAACGAGGGGTTCAAGGCATATGCCGTGGCAAGCCACCGGCATACGCCGGAGATAGAGCAGGAGCTATCGGGCATTGCCGGGGCCTCCGTTAGCGTGGATTTTACACCCCATCTGCTCCCCATTGACCGGGGCATACTGAGCACGGTTTACGCAAGGCTCCGCAAAGACGCCGGCATTGACTCGGTCCATGAGCTTTACAGGAGCGCGTATAGCGGGGAGCCCTTCGTCAGGGTGCTTCCGCCCGGCATGCTCCCGAACATAAAGGACGTACGGGGCACGAACGTCTGCGCCATCGGGTTCGGCGTAAACGCGCGTACCGGCACGCTCGTCCTGGTCTCCGCAATCGACAACCTCACAAAGGGCGCATCGGGCCAGGCCGTGCAGTGCATGAACATCGTCAGGGGCTTTGCCGAGGACACGGCCCTTGAGAGCACCGCCCTCTTCCCATGAGCCGGCTGCCCAGGGGGTTTTTGCTTTCCGTTGCCGGGGCCGCCATAAAGAAGCCCGGACGCAACGACATGGCCCTTGTTTTTTCCGAGGCCGACGCGGCGGCAGCGGGTACGTTTACCACCAACAGGATAAAGGCCGCTCCCGTGCGCCTTGACATGCGTAAGGCGCGCTCCGGCATGGGCAGGGCCGTGGTCGTAAACAGCGGAAACGCAAACGCCTGCACCGGCAAAAAAGGGATGCTCGACGCCGAGGAGACGGCCTCTCTCGTCGCCGGACACCTCGGCATACCGGACAAACTGGTCTATGTCTGCTCAACGGGCGTGATAGGGGCGCCCCTTCCCATGAGAAAGATGCGGCCCGCGCTTAAGTCCCTTGCCGAAGGGCTCGGCAGCGCGAGCCTTGAGGACGCGGCCCGGGCCATAATGACCACCGACACTTTTCCGAAGTTTCTGAGCACGAAAATCAGTGTTGGCTCGCGCGAGGGGGCAATAGCAGCCATGTGCAAGGGCGCGGGCATGATAGACCCCTCCATGGCAACCATGCTCTCGTTTATCATGACCGACGTGGCCGTCGAGCGGAAGGCCCTCGCCCTGGCGCTCAAGGAGGCGGTGGACGGCTCGTTCAACTCGATTACAATCGACGGCGACAGGTCCACCAACGACACCGTGCTTTTGCTTGCAAACGGCATGCTCGGAAACAGACCCGTCAAGGAAGGCTCGGCGGGTTTCAGGAAGTTCAAGGCCGCGCTTTCCGGGGTGACGGGGAAGCTGGCCGAGATGATAGCAAGGGACGGCGAGGGTGCGACCAGGCTTGTCGAGGTGGAGGTCACGGGAGCAAGGACAGAGGCCGAGGCCAGGCGCGGCGCAAAGGCCGTGGCCAACTCGCTGCTTGTGAAAACCGCAGTTTACGGCGGCGACCCCAACTGGGGCCGCATCATGGCCGTACTGGGGGCCTCGGGGATAAGCATTAGGGAAGAGAAGACGGATGTCTTTTTCGGGCGCGTAAAGGTCGCAAGCAGGGGGGTAGCTACCGGAAAGGAACAGGAGGCGCGGAAAGAGCTTAAGGGCAGGGAAGTCAATATCAGGGCCGCCCTTAACATCGGACGGGCAAAGGCCAGGGTCCTCACCTGCGACCTCACCGAGGAATACGTAAGAATCAACGCCGAGTACACCACGTAGGCCCAAAAAAGCGTTTTTGCCAAGGCGTGGCTTGATGCGGGCATTTCACAATCATGACTGTTTCTTTTCCGTCTTCCGCAGATCCCGGCGCTTGCTGTTATGTTTAACGGCGTGTTTACATGCCTGAAATCCCTATCCTGCCTCGACTGGAACTTTACTCTCCGCAAATGACAGAATATAATGAGTAAAACCCTACGGAGACATGCTTATGGACAACGGCGACGAAAAAGAAAGGCTGTCGTGGAAAGAGAGGGAGAAGGAGTACCGCGACAGGATACTCAAGTGCCCGTTCTGCATGGGGCCGCTGAACGTGGTTGAAAACATAGAGACCCCTTTCGGGGACGAGGTGGACGGCGGGTCCTGCCGGTGCGGCACGGTGTTTGTCTACGACCGTTCGGGCAAGAAACTCGGCGAGGCCTACATGGAGGCCATCGCCATGGCCTATGACTGGGACTACGACGCCGCCATGGAGGCCGCCGACGGCGGCTACGAGGAGGCCGTGGCGCGTTACGACGCCCGTCACGGCAAGTACCTCCTCGGCGAGGGCGGCAGGTTCGACAGGAACCCGAAGTACTACTTTGTAAAGAGAAAAAGAAAGCCCGAAAAGTTATAATACGGTTATGGCCGTGCTCACGATAAGGAAGTACCCGGACGATGCGCTCAAGCGGAAGGCGGCGCCCGTGGAGGCCGTTGACGACGAGCTCAGGCGCCTGGCCGACGACATGGTGGAGACCATGTACTCCGCCCCCGGCATCGGCCTTTCGGCCCCCCAGGTGGGGGTGTCCAGGCGGCTTGTGGTGCTGGACTTGAGCACGCGGGAAGGGGGGGAAGGCCCTCTTATCGTCCTTTTCAACCCCGAGATAATCCATGCGGGCGGAAGCGCGGAGATGGAGGAAGGCTGCCTGAGCCTTCCGGGGTTTATCACGAAGGTAAAGCGCGCGGGCGAGGTCACGGTAAGGGGCCTTGACAGGGAAGGAAGCCCCGTCAGGATAGAGGCCGGGGGGCTGCTGGCCATTGCGCTTCAGCACGAGTTCGACCACCTCGATGGCACGCTTATCCTGGACAGGGCCGGGTCGCTGAAAAGGGAGTTCTACAAAAAGCAGGTCAGGAAAAGCCTCGCAAAAGCCGGGTAACCGGATGTCCATCGTCTTTTTCGGCACCCCCCGCTTTGCCGTACCGTCCCTTGAAGCCCTTCTGGAGACCGGAGAGGACGTGGCCGCCGTGGTCACGAGGGTGGACAAGAGAAGGGGCCGCGGCGGGGCGCCCGAGCCCTCTCCTGTAAAGGAAACCGCGCTCAAGCGCGGCATAAGGGTTCTCCAGCCCGCAAGCATGAAGGACGAGCGTTTCATCAGCGAGCTACGGGCCCTTCGGCCCGAGTTCATCGTCGTGGTGGCGTACGGGAAAATCCTCTCAAAAGAGGTGCTCGACGTCCCCTCAATCGCCCCGGTAAACCTCCACGCCTCGCTGCTTCCCGGATACCGGGGGTCCTCGCCCATCGCCTGGGCCGTGATAAACGGCGAGGAGGAGACCGGCATTACCACCATGGTCATCACAGAGGGCCTTGACGAGGGCGATGTCCTTCTGAAAGAGAAATTTAAAATCAGGGAAGACGACACCGCCGAAACCCTAAGCCTGAGGCTCGCCGAGGCGGGCGGGCCGCTCCTGCTAAGGACGCTCCGGGGGATTCGCGATGGCTCCGTAAGGCCCGTGCCGCAGGCGGGGGAGGCCACCTACGTCCCCATGCTCAAAAAGGGGGACGGGAAAATCGACTGGTCAAGGACGGCCCGCGAGATATATAATTTCGTAAGGGGCATGTACCCCTGGCCCGGGGCCTTCTGCTTCATCGAGGGCCGGAGGACGAAGCTCCTCAGGGTCAGGCCCCTCGAAGGAGAGGGAAAACCCGGCATGGTTCTGGAAGTTGCCAATGACGCCTTCACGGTGGGCGCCGGGGGCGGCCTCATCGAGGTGCTTGAGCTTCAGAGCGAGGGCAAACGCCCCATGCGGGCCGGGCAATGGCTGAGAGGCAGAAAAATCACGGAAGGAACGTTCATCGCATGAGGACCGGCTGCCGGAGGGGCTTTCTGCTCAAGATACTCTACCCGCTTTTCATGCTCGCCGGGGCTTTCTCGAAGGAGAAGAAAGAGTCCCTGCAGGCCCTGGTGATAAGGCTGAACAACCGCCTCGTGCTCAAGGAGGGCTTGCGCACGAAAAAACTCCTCCTCCTCCTGCCCCACTGCCTCCAGGTGGACGAGTGCGACATACGCATTACCCATAACGTGCGTAACTGCAAGCAGTGCGGCCGCTGCGGGATGAAGGACCTTATCGGCATCGCCGACAGAAATGACCTGGAGCTGTTCGTGGCCACGGGCGGAAACCTCGCCCGCCGCATCGTAAGCGACGTAAGGCCCGAGGCCATCGTTGCCGTTGCCTGCGAGCGCGACCTGAGCAGCGGCATCGCCGACACCTGGCCCCTCCCGGTCTACGGCATAAAGAACGAGCGGCCCTTCGGCCCCTGCCTCAACACCCGCGTGGACCTCAAGAAGGTCGAAGGCGCCATCGAGGCCCTGAGCGGAGGCGGACGCTGAGTCCTCCGCCCGCACGGCCCGTTCTCCTAACGGGCCGGTTTCCCTTAAACGGCGATTAAGTTCAATCGGATTGCCTTTTGCGCAACCTCTGCTTTACTTATTCATGACGCACAATCGCGTTCATGGACATCTTCGTAAACCTTGACAACCGGCTTGTTTAACCCGGATATTGCACGAGTCCGGTTTGCCGCGGACGCAAAGCGCACGCGGGACGCGAAGGACGACAGTGTCCCCTTACGCTGTCAATACCGCGAGTGCCGCGCAACGCGGCGGATGCGGAAATTCGCGGGGGGCCGTGACCCCCGGGCTCGCCCGAAGCTGTCAAGGCGGGGTTGGAAAACCCCGCCTATGCCTTGCATGTCATTCCGGGCTTGACCCGGAATCGTGCGCCTGAGAGTGTGCGGAGTCGGA
>CBDVCR010000050.1:0-17625 GCA_965372535.1 uncultured bacterium
TCCGACTCCGCACACTCTCAGGCGCACGATTCCGGGTCAAGCCCGGAATGACATGACAGCGGTTCTTTCATATATTTAGTTACCGAAGTACTAAAATCCAAACGCTCCGGTGTTCAGTTATTAGTGCTTCGTATTTTTTCTTCTCCGTGCCTGAGTGTCTCTATGGTTCCGTGGTTAATATATCCACGCCTTAAACCGGCACGGGTATGGTTTCGAGCATCTCCTCGATAAGCCTGTCGGCGTCGGAGATATAAGTCTGCCGCTTGAGTATTATCCTGTGCCCCAGCACATGTTTCGCCGTGTCCTTTACGTCGTCGGGCACGACATAGTCCCGGCCTTCGCAATAGGCGTTTGCGCGGGCCATTCTTAAAAGAAACTGCGCCCCGCGCGTGCTCGCCCCGAGGCGTATTCTTTCGTGGCTCCGGGTGGCGGACACCACGGCCATCAGGTAGTCGAGCACGCTGTCGTCGACCCTGACCATGTCGGCCTCCTCCTGCATCCTGACGATGTCGGCGCCTTTTATAACGTAACCCATGTCCTCGATGGAGCCGAAGTCCATGGGCGCGAATATCGCCTTTTTTTCGTCCTCCTCGCCGGGGTACCCGATTTTCAGGTGCACCGCGAACCTGTCGAGCTGGCTCTCGGGCAAGGGGAAGGTGCCGCGGTACTCCAGGGGGTTCTGCGTTGCGATGACCATGAAGGGCCCGGGAAGCACATGGGTCCTCCGGTCGACCGAGACGCGCCGTTCGTTCATGGCCTCAAGGAGGGCGGACTGGGTCTTGGGCGTGGTGCGGTTTATCTCGTCGGCGAGCACTATATTGGCAAATAGCGGCCCGCGCTTGAAATCGAACTCCCTGCTTTCCGGGTTATATATGCTCACGCCGATGATGTCCGAGGGCAGAAGGTCGGAGGTAAACTGTATCCTCTGAAACGAGCAGTCCACGGCCCTGGCAAGCGTAAAAGCCAGAGTGGTCTTGCCCACGCCGGGGACGTCCTCTATAAGCAAGTGGCCCCTTGCAAGCAGGGTGGCCACCGCGAGCCTGACGACCCTGTCCTTTCCCCTGATTACCGAGTTTATCCTTTCCTCGAGCAGACGCAGGCTCCCGAGGGATGCAACTTCGCTTTCGGCCTTCCTTGAACCGTCCATATCCTTTATTTTATCACTAAACGTTTGCCTATAAAAAGCCTGATAAGCGTCCCCCCCTTGACCCGGAAAAGCTGTATGTATATACTCAAACTATTAAAGGAGGCCGAATTGAAAAGGACCATATCCGTCGTCTCTATTGCATTATTCCTTTCGGTTGCCGTCTCCACCGGCGCGGGAGCCGGGTCTTCATTAAAGGAGATAAGGGAAGACGTCAATAAGGAGCTTAAGGAGGCGGGCAGGGAGGTAAAAAAAGCCGGCAAAGAGGCAAGGAAGAAAATCAACGACGCCGGGGAAAAGGCGGAGAAGGAAATAAAAAAAGGGCTTAAAAAGACCGACAAGGACGCGGAAAAGGGGTTCAAGAAGACCCTGAAAAAGCTCCGCAAAAAGATCAACAAGGGCTGGAAAAAGTTCCTGAAGTTCATCGGCATGGATTAACCGGGGCTGTTCGGTAAGTTCGATGCATCCCTCGCACGCCGTTTTTGCCATTTCCATAAAGCATGTGGCAGAATGGACCATGCCTGCCAAACCGCGGAACGAGCCTGAACCAGGCCATTGCCGTTTGGCGGTCATGATTGCCAACCCGGCTTCCGGCAGGGCGTCAAAGAGAAAGCTCAGGAAAGCGGCGGACCTCATAACCGCAAAAGGAGTAAGGCTCGAAACCCTTTATACCACAAGAAGCGGCGAGGCCGTGACCCTCGCAAGAGAGGCGGCAGAGAAAAAACCGGACCTCGTTATTGCCGCCGGAGGCGACGGCACGCTGAACGAGGTCGTAAACGGCCTTGCGGGAAGCGGCGTTCCCATGGCCATACTGCCCCTCGGAACGACCAACGTGCTGGCAAGGGAACTCAATATCCCCACGGGCCTGGAAGGCGCTTTGGAAGCGGCCCTGGACCGTACGCCCCGCACTGTCTCGCTGGGGAGGATAACCGCGGAAGGACGGTCGAGATATTTCTGCTTTACGGTGGGCGCAGGTTACGACGCGGCCGCCGTCAACGGGGTAAAGAGCAGGGCAAAAAAGCTTTCGGGCAAGCTCGCTTACATATTGAGCGGCCTGCGTGTGCTGCTCGCATGGAACCCGGAGGAGATGGAGGTAACGGCGGACGGAAGCGCCTACAGGTGCCATACGCTTATCGTCAGCAACACCCGTAAATACGCGGGAGACTTTGTCGTCGCCCCCGGCGCCGACATTAAGGAGCCGCTCCTTCATATGCTCCTATTGCGTGGGAGCAAGAGAATGGACATAATAAGGCTCGCCCTGGGGATTATGCTCGGGAGGCTTGACAGGGTCAAGGGCCTGACCCGGCTTACCGGAAAAACCCTGGAGGTCAAAGGCACATCGCATATGCAAGTGGACGGGGATTACGCGGGCAACGCTCCCGCGAGTATCAGCGTTGTCCCTGACGCCATGCGGATTATATTTTAACGGCCCTGCCGAAGGCGGCTTAACATTTCCATCCGAATTAATTTATAATAACCGCAGGCCGGTTCTAATGCCGGAAGGCCCTTTCCGGGTTGGTTCCGGGCTGTAATATACGTCGTCGGTTCCGGGCAGTACCCTTAAGGCATGGTGGGCGTAGCTCAATGGTTAGAGCACTGGACTGTGGCTCCAGGGGTTGGGGGTTCGAGTCCCCTCGCCCACCCCATATGACAACGCTGGCAGGCCCGGAGGACGCGCCTGTAGCTCAGTGGATAGAGCACCGGCCTCCGGAGCCGGGTGTCAGAGGTTCGAATCCTCTCAGGCGCGCCATTTTTTACAAAGTTGAATATTACGCCGCATCTGTTTTAGTATTTAAAACGTCGGGCCGTTAGCTCAGCTGGTAGAGCAGCTGACTCTTAATCAGCGGGTCCGGGGTTCGAATCCCCGACGGCCCCCCATAAAAATAAAGGGTTACGGCAGACACTGTAACCCCGTTTTTTTTGTTGTGACCGCCGTTGTGACCTCTTTAAGCGCTCGTGTCGAGTCGCTTGGTGCGAACAGTCGCGTCCCGCGCGCCTTGCGTCCGCGGCAAACCGGAGTGGAGAAACCGCTCCCTGTCAAAGTTGCGCAAGAAAACTCCCCCCTCACAACCTCCCGGAGCGGAAGATGGAGATTAAAAGCCAGACGCCCAGTATGGCGGCAAAGCCGAAGACCGCAAAGCCCATGAGGGACATGCCGTAGACGGTAGGCCCCACGCCGGCGGCGTGCATTATGGCGGAACTCAGAAGCAGCGCGGCAAGCACCACGGCGAAAGCCACCCTGTTGCTCGAGCGGTCCATGTCCTTTATGAGGGTCTCAAGCCCTATGTGGGTCATCTTCACCTGGAGGTCGTTGCGGAGCACCTTCTGGAAAACCTTCTTCGTCTGCCTGGGGAAGAGGACGAAGAACTCCGCAAACTCGTTAACGTTGCCAGACACCTTCTCCAGTACCCTGGCGGGGCTGAGTTTCTCACGCAGGAGTTTGTTCACATATGGCTCCGAGGCGGTGATGACCTCGAAGCCGGGGTTGAGCCTTGTTGCGATGTCCTCAAGTATCAGCATCGTCTTGTCAATCAGCAGCAGGTCGGTGGGTATCTTCATGTTGTGCTTGATCCCGATGCGGATGAAGGCCTCGAGGTATTCGGAGAAATTAATCTCCCCCAGGGTCATGGCGTAGAAGGGTTCGAGGACCTCCTCCAGGTCCTCGCGGAACTCCCCCCTGAGATCTCCGGTGTCCATCTCCTCCGGGACAAGGCCGAGTTCTATGTACTGGTCGATAAGCCTGTCGTAGTCCCTTTTTATGAACGCCACGAACGTGTTCGCGATGGCCTCCTTGAGCCGGTCGTTGACCTTGCCGACTATCCCGAAGTCCATGAACGCTATCTGGCCCGAGGGCATGACGAAGATATTGCCCGGGTGCGGGTCGGCGTGAAAGAAGCCGTCCTCCAGTATCATCTTGAAATACGCGTCCACCACGGTGGAGGCAAGCCCGGCCCTGTCAAACCCCTGGGCGTCAATGGCCTCGATGTCGTCTATCCTGACGCCCTGGATTTGCTCCATTACAAGCACCCTCTCGCTCAGGAAATCCGGGTAAACCCTGGGGATGTAGACCGAGAGGCTGTCCTCGAAGCTCTTCCTCAGGCGGCAGCAGTTCTTGCCCTCCTCGATGAAATTAAGCTCCTTTCTGACCGTCTTCTGGAACTCCTCGACAATGCCCCTCGGGTTGAAGAGCTTGCTCTCCGGGACGTGCCTGTCCAGGAGGTTGGCAACGGCATGCAGGATGTCGATGTCCACGGCGAGCTGTTCCTTGATGCCGGGGCGCCGGACCTTCACGATTACCCTGTCGCCCTCGGCCAGCCTGGCGCGGTGGACCTGGGCGATGGAGGCGGCCGCGGTGGAGTCGGCCTCGAACTCCGCAAACGCCCTCTCAAGGGGCGCGCCTATTTCTTCTTCGACGATTCCACGCGCCTCCCCGGCGGGAAAAGGCGGCACCCTGTCCTGGAGCTTCTTGAACTCCTCGGCGTACAGCGAGCCGATGAGTTCCGGGTGGGTGGAAAGCAGCTGGGCGAGTTTTATAAAGCTGGGGCCGAGTTCCGCAAAAGCCATCCGCAGCCTCTCGGCCACGGAACGCTCACCGGGGACCGGCCAACGGCCGAAGCTCCTGAGCCGTTTTCGGAAGGGAATGTACCTGCCCAGGTGCATCTGGTCGATGAGGGCGCCGAAACCGTGCCTGAGGAAAACGTTGACCACCTGCTGCAGGCGGCGCGCCGTCCTGTACGTCTTGCCTAAGCGGAAAAAATCCAGGCCCTAATCTCCCTTGCTCTCCTCTAACTTCTTTATTCTCGCCGACAGGGCCTTCATCTCCTTGTGGAGCTTTTCCATGTCGCCCTTCGTGGAGAGGTTCATCTTGTCCATGACCCTGGAAACGGCGTCGGACATGGTCTTGCCGAATTCGTCGGAGCTTTTCGATGCCTTCTCCGTCCACTCGCGGGTGAGCTTTGCACCCTGCGACTCGCTGAGTTCGCCCTTTTTTACCAGTTCGTCGATAAACTCCCTAACCTTGTCCTGCGCGCCGAGGCCCGCAAGCAGCGCCTTCCTCAGTGAATCGAAAAAATCCATGGAACACCTCCGGGTAGATTATAAGTTTATTAAGCTTCCCCCGACCTGACTATATCGTATACCGTTTCGAGCGCAGTGTCCAGCTTGTCGAGTTCCTTTGTGCCGCCCTGGGCCATCTCCGGCTTGCCGCCGCCCCGTCCTCCGGAGGCGGAAGCCACCCGCTTGAGTATCTCCCCGGCCCTGAACCGGCCGGCAAGGTCCCGGCTGACCATGGCCAGCAGGGAGGCCTGCCCGTCGAGGGCCGAGGCCAGCACGACGACGCCGGAGCCGAGCCTGTCGCGCACCCTGTCGGCAAGCTCCCGGAGGTCCTTCCGCCCCAGGCCGTCCACCCTGCGGGAGACGACCCTGACGCCTTCTATGGTCTCTGCCTCGTTTACGATATCCGCGGAGGCGTCCTTCATGGCCTCGCCCCTGGCTTTCTGCCTTTCCCTCTGGAGCTCCTTGAGCTCGGCAAGGAGTTGGCTTACCCGCCCGGCGGGGTGCTCCGGGGCCTTGAGCATCGCGCCTATTTCCCCAAGCTCGCGTTGTTGTTCTTTCATGAGCCCGTAAGCCCCCGTGCCGGTAAGGGCCTCAATCCTCCGTATGCCGGAGGCCACGCTGCCCTCCGAGGCGACGACGAACAGGCCGATTTCCCCCGTGGCGCCCGCATGGGCGCCCCCGCAGAGTTCCCTGCTCACGCCGGGCACGCTTACGATCCTTACCCTCTCGCCGTACTTCTCGCCGAACAGGGCGACAGCGCCGGAGGCAAGGGCGTCTTCCATGTCTTTTTCCTCAACCTCAAGGGGGATGTTCTCAAGGATGTTCCGGTTTACGATGTCCTCCACGGCGGCAAGCTCCTCCGGCCCCGCGGAGGAGAAATGCGTAAAGTCGAACCTGAGCCGCCCGGCCTCCACCAGCGAGCCCGCCTGCTTGACGTGCTCTCCGAGCACGGACCTCAGCGCGGCCTGAAGGAGATGGGTGGCGGTATGGTTCCGCATTATCGCCTTTCTCCTTTCGGCGTCCACCGAGCAGGCGACCTTGTCCCAGACCCGGAGCGTGCCCCTCTTTACCCTGACCCGGTGGACGTAAAGCCCCTCGAGGGGTTTTTTCGTGTCCAAGACCTCAAGGAGCAGCCCGTCCGAACGCATGGCGCCGGTGTCGCCCACCTGGCCGCCGGACTCGCCGTAAAACGGCGTCCTGTCCAGGACGACCTCCGCCTCGCCGCCTTCGTCCGCCTCCTCTACCACCCTGCCGTCCTTAATGACGGCCTTTATGACGGATTCGCTTTCAGTGGTCTCGTAGCCCACGAACCCGGTGTTGCCGGCTTCGGACAGGACTTCATGGTATATGGGAGCCACGCCCTCTTCCTCGCCCACCCAGGAGGCGCGGGCCCGTTCACGCTGGGCCTCCATGGCGGAGGAGAAACCTTCCTCGTCCACCCGGAGGCCGCTGTCCAGGGCTATATCCCGCACCAGGTCCACCGGAAACCCGAAAGTATCGTACAGCCTGAAGACCTCGCCGCCGGGTATCGTCTTCCCGCCGGTCTTGCGAACCTTATCGAGCATGTCGTCCAGCAGCCGCATCCCCTGCTCAAGGGTGCGGGCAAAGCGCTCCTCCTCCGTCCTGAGCACCTTTTCCGCCCTTTCGCGCTCCTCCACCAGTTCGGGGTAGACCTCGCCCATGGTGGAGACCACGGCATCGAGGGTCTTGTGGAGCACCGGCTCCCCCGTGCCCAGAAGCCGCGCGTGGCGCGAGGCCCTCCGGATTATCCTCCTCAGCACATAGCCCCTGCCGTCGTTTGCGGGCATAAGGCCGTCGCTTAGAAGAAACGCCGCGGCCCGGGCGTGGTCGGCGACGACCCTTATGGAGGCGTCCGTTTCAGGGGACCTGCCGTAGGTCACGCCGGTCAAGGCGGAGATTGCGCTTATGATTTCCGCAAAAAGGTCCGAGTCGAAGTTGTTGAGCTTGCCCTGCATCACCGCGGTTATACGCTCAAGGCCCATGCCCGTGTCGATGCTCGGGCTTGGGAGCGGGGCGAGGTTTCCGTGCTCGTCGCGGTCATACTGCATGAACACCAGGTTCCACAACTCAAGGTACCGGTCGCAGTCGCAGCCCACCGCGCATCCGGGCCTTCCGCAGCCCGCTTCCTCGCCCTGGTCAATCAGAATCTCCGAGCACGGCCCGCACGGGCCGGTGTCCGCCATCTGCCAGAAATTGTCCTTCGCCCCGAGCCTGACCACCCTCTCGGCGGGGAGGCCGACCACCTCCCGCCACAGGGCCTCGGCCTCGTCGTCATCCTCGTATACCGTGGCCCAGAGCCTGTCAGCGGGAAGTTGATACCTCCCGGTAAGGAGTTCCCAGGCAAACGCGATGGCATCGCGCTTGAAGTAGTCACCAAAGGAGAAGTTCCCCAGCATCTCGAAAAACGTGTGGTGTCGGCTCGTGTGCCCGACGTTTTCGAGGTCGCTGTGCTTGCCCCCGGCCCTCATGCTCTTCTGGCAGGAGACGGCCTTTTTATAGCCCCGTTTCTCAAGGCCGAGGAAGACCTGCTTAAAGGGCACCATTCCGGCGTTGGTAAAAAGGAGCGTGGGGTCGTCACGGGGTATGAGGGAGGCGCTTTTTACGGCCTCGTGGCCTTTTTCCCCGAAAAAATCAAGGAAAGCCCTCCGTATCTCCGCACTCTTCATTTGCCCTTATTTTTCCTCCCTGGCTTCCGGGCTCTCCGAATCCTTCTCCGGCTCGCTTTCGAAAATGGGCTTTCTCCGGGCCATGCCCGATATTATCCCCGTAAGCTCCCCGTCGGTAAAGACAAGCCTCGTGGCGAAAATCCTGAGCTTCGTGTACACCCAGACTTCCCTGAACCTGCCCTCCGCGTCCGCCCCGGGAATGCGCACCGCGCTTGGAGCGCCCCAGCTGTAGCGTACCTGGACAGGCGTCATGCCCAGGGCCACCTCGCCTTTCTTGATATGCTCCTGCATCCCGTAGGAGTAGGAGCTTATCTCGGAAGGGGAGTACCTGATCGTTCTGGCGCAGGAAAGGAGCGGCACGGAAACGAGAATTATCAATAATATTAATGGCGTCCTCTTCATATTAAGCGCCTCCGTTATATGTCCTGGTTTATGGTCCTTGTGCCCTGAACTTCGATATAATGAACCCTCCCTGCAAGCTGCGGGGTATCCGAATATCTCCCCTCCCTTGGGGAGGGGACTAAGGGGAGGGAGGTCTAGAAACTAGAAACTGGATACTGGATACTAGAAGCTAAGGAAAGTTTTTTTCCAGTTTCTTGTTTCTAGTTTCTTGTCTCTTGCACACCCCCGCCTGGCCTCCCCCCTCAAGGGGGAGGAACTCAAAAAGGTAACCCTGTAGCAAGCTACAGGGAATAGTCCGGTTAAGGTTTGGTTATCAGTGCTTATTCTTCTTCTATTATCTCCGCCGTTTTATTTCTTAAAGATTTCATCACGGTCCCGGTGGAGTACCCCCTCCTTTTCAGGCACCCGGCGAGCCTCCGACTGGCCACGGCCTCCGGCACTCCTCTCATCGAGCCCAGCTTCTTCCTTACGAGCTTCCGCGCGGGCACAACCTCGTCATAGCCGGCCAAGGCCTCCTCGGCAGCGTCCTCCGGGATGCCCATCCGCCTCAGGTAGCCCTTTGCGCCCGCCGAGCCGAGGAGCTTTTCCTCCTCCGCCCTGCGCCGCAGCGTCAAGGCAAAGGCGCCGTCGTCGAGGTATCCCGAATCCCTGAGCCGCTTGACGGTCTCTTTAACCGTCTCCCCGCCGAACCCCTTTTTGCCGAGCCTCATGGCGAGCTCACGCTCGCTCCTCTGGCGGTAGCTCAGGAGCCGGTAGGCGTAGGCCAGGGCGCGGTCGCGTTCCTCCTCCGGCATCCCGCTGCTACCGGAACCTCTCTATCTCCATTCCCCCTCCGCCGCTCAGGTCGGGTTTTCCGTCCTCCAACTCGGACGTGGAATGTATCCCCTTGACTTTGAGCTTGAAATCGTCGGCATTGGAGGCCCACTTGACAGACTCCTCAAACGAGACAAGCCCGGCCTTGAAGTGCTCCAGAATGGCCTGGTCGAACGTCTGCATGCCGTAGTGGAGCCTGCCCTGGGCGATGTGGTCCCTTATGAGCTTCGTTTTTTCAGGGTCCAGTATACACTCTTTAATAAGCGAAGTGGCCATCATGAGTTCAACGGCGGGGACCCTGCCCTTGCCGTCGGCGCGGGGCATGAGCCTCATGGAGATGATGCCCTTGATGATGGAGGCGAGCTGCGAGCGTATCTGGGTGTGCTGATGCGGGGGAAAAGCCGATATTATCCTGTTTACCGTCTCCGTGGAGTCGATTGTATGGAGGGTGCTCATCACCAGATGCCCGGTCTCGGCCGCTGTCATGGCCGTCTCCATGGTCTCCGTATCGCGCATCTCGCCCACCAGGATGACATCGGGGTCCTGCCTCAGCGAGGCCCTCAGGGCCACGTCGAAGCTCCGGGTGTCGGTGCCCACCTCACGCTGGTTGACTATGCTCCGCTTGTCCCTGTGGAGGTACTCGATGGGGTCCTCGATGGTGACGATATTGACGCTCCTGTTGGTGTTTATCAGGTCTACCATCGAGGCCAGGGTCGTTGACTTGCCGCTTCCGGTGGTGCCCGTGACGATTATGAGGCCCCGTTCCTCGAGGGCCAGCCTGTTGATTACCCCCGGCAGGCTCAGTTCCTCGATGCTCGGTATCTTCATGGGGATGAGCCTGAAGACTATCCCCACGGCCCCGCGCTGCACGAAGGTGTTGCAGCGGTATCTGCCGAGGCCCGGCAGGCTGTAGGCGAAGTCCAGGTCGTTGCGCTTTTTGAAAGCCTCGCGCTGGCCGGGGCTCATAACGCTTATGCCGAGTTTCACGGCGTCCTCGTAGCTCACCCTCTCCTCCGCGCCAATGGGGGCGAGCCTTCCGTGAAGCCTCATAAGGGGCGGGGAGCCGACCTTTATGTGAAGGTCCGAGGCACCCTGTGCGCTGGCCGCCTTAAGGAGTTCCTTGATGTCTTTCATTTAGCTGCTCCCCTGCCGGACTTCCTCCATGATTTTGTCCTCTATCTCCTGTCCGACCTCGGGGTTTTCCATGAGGTATTTCTTGGCGTTTTCCCTGCCCTGGCCTATCCGCTTTCCGCCGTAGCTGTACCAGGCGCCGGACTTCTCGACCAAGTTGTAGGCGACGCCGAGGTCGACGACCTCGCCCACGCGGGAGATGCCCTCGTTAAAATAGATGTCGAACTCCGCCTGCCTGAAAGGCGGGGCCATCTTGTTCTTGACCATCTTGACCCTCACCCTGCTGCCTATCATCTGCTGGTTTTCCTTTATAGTGTCTATCCTCCTTATGTCGAGCCGCATGGAGGAGTAGAACTTCAGGGCGTTCCCTCCGGTGGTGGTCTCGGGGTTTCCGAACATCACCCCGATTTTAATCCTGATCTGGTTGATGAAGACTATCGTGGTCATGGACTTCGAGATGGCGGCCGTGAGCTTCCGCATGGCCTGGCTCATGAGCCGCGCCTGAAGCCCCGGCAGGGAATCGCCCATGTCGCCCTCTATCTCGGCCCTCGGCACCAGGGCGGCCACCGAGTCCACGACAACGATGTCCACCGCCCCGCTCCTTATCAGGGTCTCGGCAATCTCAAGGGCCTGCTCGCCCGTGTCGGGCTGGGAGACGATGAGGTTCTCCGAGTTGACCCCGAGCTTCTGGGCGTACTTTATATCCAGTGCGTGCTCGGCGTCCACAAAGGCGACAATGCCGCCGGCCCGCTGAGCCTGGGCGATGGCCGTAAGCGCCAGGGTGGTCTTGCCGGAGGACTCCGGGCCGTATATCTCCACGACCCTGCCCCTGGGGTATCCGCCGATGCCGGTGGCGATGTCGAGGGTAAGGGAGCCGGTGGGAATAAACTGCACCTCATCGGCCACGGCATCGGCGTCCATCTTCATCACCGAGCCCTTGCCGAAATTCCGCTCTATCTGCGCGATGGCCGCGTCAAGGGCCTTTATCTTCTCCTTGTCCATTCAGTCCTCCTGAGACTAAGCCTATTTTACATGAACAGGCCCCGGCCTGTCATACAAACACATTAAATATAGCATATAAGGCATAACGGGCGTTCACCCCGCAAGGCCCACGCCAAGGAGCCGCTCGTAGCGCGCACCGGCCGGGCCGAGTTCGCTCCTCATAAGGGAGACCCCGCTTACCCGCGCGGTTCCGAAGACCGTGTCCCCGAGGGCTTCGAGCTCGCCCCTCAGCCGCATAAGGCCCCCCTGCGATTTTATCCTTCCAATCGTAAGGTGAGGGCTGTAATCCCTTCCGTCGGGGGCAAACCCAAGTGCGGCCATGGCCTCCTCCATGTCCCTTTGAAGAGCCGAAAGGACGCCTGAGTCCTCGACCCCGACCCATACCACCCTCGGACGCCTGATGTCGGGAAAAACTCCCGCGCCCCTGAAAACAAGGGTAACCGCGTCATGGCCCGCCGAAACGCGGGCCATGCCTTCCTTGACCTCATCTATCATTTCTTCGGGGGTGTTGCCGAGGAATTTAAGGGTGAGGTGGAGGTTCTCGGCCGGGATCCATTTCGCCCTGGCCCCGGAGGACCTGAGCCCCCCGGTGAGGCCGTGGATGGATTCTTTAAGCTCCTGAGGAAGCTCTATGGCGATAAAGCATCTCAGGTCCATGCGGAGACGGCTTCATAAAGGAAATGAAGGGCCGCGGAAGAGGCCGCCCGAATTATCTCCTCCGGCGGGCCTTCGAACATGAACCCCCTCGAGGTGGCCTCCCTGCCCGAGGAAACCGCGATATAGACTATGCCGGGGTTCCTCTGTTCACCCTCTTTTTGAAGCCTGCAGCTTACCGCCAGGGCCACGTCCGCCCCGGTCATCTCCTCCGCCCCACCGGCCATTTCCCTCGCAAGCTCCTCGCTCACGGGCCAGTGCTTCTTTATCACGGAGGACTTGACGCCGAGGAGCCGGCCGGTCGATTCGGGCGAATTGCATATCAGCGCGGAGTCGAAAAACCCGTACGTGCCGGGCAGAGAGGCAATCGCATGGCTTATCAGGCCGGAGGTGCAGGATTCGGCAACCGCAAGGGTGAGGCCCCTCGCGCCGAAGATGTCGTGGATTCTCTTTATTATTTCTGTATCAGTATCCGCCATAGCTGCAGCACCACGTTCGTCAGCAGCCCGGCCGCCACGTCGTCGGCCATGACGCCCAAGCCGCCCTTTAAGTTCTGAAGCCAGCTAATCGGCGGCGGCTTCAGTATATCGAAGACCCGGAACAAAATGAACGCGGAAAAAAGATACCCGGCCGTGTGCGGAAGAAATGCCATGGAGACCATATAGCCCGCGAACTCGTCTATTACGATGCACCCGGGGTCTTTCCTGTCCATGATGCCCTCCACCACGTCGGACGCTATGGCGCCCACCACGACGACCACGGCCGTAATGAGAAGATAAAAGGGCGCGGGAAGCCTAAGGAGCGCCACGGCCAATACCGCCACAAGCGTGCCCACGGTGCCGGGGGCCGGGGGGACGAACCCCGCGAGCCACAGGGTGGCGATGTGCTTGAGGGCGTTATTTATCGCGGCGCTCAAACCTTTGCCCGGAAGGGAAGGAAAATTTCATCACGAGACGCCTCCAACCTGACATCCTCTACCCTCAAAAGGGTCCTTGGCCGCATGCTCTTTATGGAAATGTACGCCACTTTCTCCTCCGTCTCCGGATGCTCAAACAGATAACGGCCGACCCGCGCGCCGAGCCCCGGGTTCTTTTCTATAATATTAATATTCATCATCCGGTGCAACAGATCGAATCTTTTTTGATTTCAGCTCATACAATAAAACCTATAAATTTAATTTGCGTCGAAGTGGTTTTCCTAATCTGTTCTTAAGCTCGGATTTATAATCAGGGACATCAGCCAAGGCCAACCCCAGATACGGTTCTGCGTCTTTAAACTGCTCATCACGAGAAGTGTCGGTATAATAAGAAACCACACTGGCAAGGGCACGGTCAAAATTGTTCCTGAAAGTTTGTTTCGTACCGGTTCCTGACCCTTTACATTCAATTTGCCGGTATTGGGCCCGGGATGAGCCGATAATATCAGGGCCGGTGTTATTAAATTTCTGAACCCGGGGAATTCCCGCACTTTCTAATTCTCTCTCCAGACGTTCTCTATTAGAATTAGAATCAATATCCTTGCCGCTTGCTACTGAGAACTGGCATGGGCGCACCTCACGATTCCATAACCAAATTGCAGTGGCAATTTGCACATCTTTTATTTCCGGAACGTTCAGGACTTCTTTGAGAAGTTTCCGCCTTTCTTCTGGAGACAAGTTATTAAGCAAAGAACTTACCTCGGCGTCAACCGGCTTATTGTGATGTTCCTGCTCCATCTAACGACCTTCAATCACTTAACCGCGGTCAACTCCAGTTTATAGAGGTTTTTAATCGGGAACTTCTTGCTGGCGTCAAGGATTTCTATGGCCACTATTTCGTTATGCGAGGTCGTATGCACGATAAGCCCCTCCTCGATTTCAACACCGCCGTCAGGGTGCTTCGACGAGAGCTGAATATATGCGGCATCGGCCTCTTTATCGTACTTGACCTTCATTCATTTGCCCTGGTATGTCTTCTTTAAAGGATACACGGTTATGACAATAATTTCAGCTTTTTCCTCGAAGACTCGAAGACCACCTTGAGGGGAAACCCTGAAAACCTGTCGGGGAACAGCTTGTAAACAAAAATCCTATCACCCTTCTTTTCTGAAAAATCCGGAGACTGTATGGCTTCCTCTAATTCCCTCGCATTGATTCCATACAGCCTCATATTGTTTCTTGCGTGTCTTGATATCTTCATCGGCCTCGCATTTTTCCGAACATCTACTCCTCTTCCACTCTATACGTAAAACCTATCTTCGTCCGCTCCTCCAGGGTGAACTTAACCGAGCAGTACTTTTCCATGGAAAGCTCCACGGCCCTCTTTACGGCGGCCTCGTCCACCCCCCTGCCCCTTACCACGTACTCTATCTCCACGTCGGTGAGGCGTCCGGGATGCCCCTCTGCCCTGGTTCCCTTGATGTCCATCTCAAAGGACGTGACACGCTGCTTTTTCTTCCTGAGTATGGATATGGCGTCCATGCCCGTACAGCCCCCGAGGGCAATCAGAAGCAGCTCCGTGGGGCGGGGGCCGGTGTCGCGCCCGCCGAACCTGAGCGCTCCGTCCATCACCACGGCGTGGCCGGATTTGGACTCTCCCACGAACTGCAGGCCGTCCACGAGCTTCACCCTTGCGTTAACGGTGCTCATTTCCTTCCCCTTTTCCTTGAAGCCTTGAGGCTTTCGTACAGGCCGTGGGCCTTCCCGGGGCTTGCCCCCTCGTGCACCACGGCCCTGACGGCCTGTATCATTGCCACGGGGTCCTCTGACTGGAAGATGTTGCGGCCCATGTCCACGCCCGAGGCGCCGCGCTTTATGGCGTCGGAGGTGAGCTTGAGGGCGTCGGGCTCGGGCAGTTTCTTTCCTCCTGCCATGACGATGGGCACCGGGCAGGTCTCAACGATGCGCTCGAAGTCCTTGCAGTAGTAGGTCTTTACGAAATGCGCGCCCATCTCCGCCGCGATTCGGCAACAGAGGGCGAGGTAGCGGGCGTCCCTGACCATGTCCTTGCCGACCGCGGTGACGGCCAGCACAGGGATGCCGTACCGCTCCCCCTCGTCCACGAGCCTGGCGAGGTTCTTGAGCGTGCGGTGCTGGTACTCGCCGCCCACGTAGATTGAAAGCGCCACGGCGGAGACGTTAAGGCGTATTGCGTCCTCCATGGCCACGGTAATCTCCTCGTCTGAAAGCTCCCCGAGTATCGAGTTGGCCCCGGAGACCCTCAGGCATATGGGCGTCCCTTGCGCCGCCGCCGCGTCTATCGAATGCCGGAGCCCTCCCCTGGTGGGCATCAGGGCGTCGGCATAAGGCAAAAGCGGGGTCACCGTCACGCCCAGGTCCTCAAGCCCGGTGGTGGGGCCGAGGAAATAGCCGTGGTCCACGGCTAACATCACGGTCTTTCCGGTCTCGGGCTTAATAATCCTCGAAAGCCTGTTTCTCAATCCCCACTGCATCGCATGACCTCCTTCAGACGGGACTCCCGCCCCTTTCGTCTTTTTCGGTTCATTATCGGCATCAATCGCCGGAAGCCCGGCCTCGCCTGCGAGCTGCCGGGCGACCTTTTTTACCGTTTTCTTCGCCTTGACCTCCGGCGCGTCAATGCCGTCAATATCAGCCAAAATGTCCCTCCGAACTATTCCTGCGGCTCTATTATAACCTTTAGCGACTCGCCGGCCCCGGCCACGAGGCCGAACCCCTCCTGTGTGCGGTCGAGGGGAAGGCGGTGGGTTATCATCTCCCTTACCCTTACCCTGCCCGAGCGTATGAACTCCATTGCAGCCATGTGCTCGGCGTAGTTTGCGGCATAGGTTGACGTAAGCGTTATCTCGTTTCGCCAGAAGAGTTCATTCACAGGCAGAGGCACGTCCATACCCTCGCCGGCCGGGGCGAAAAAGAGCACCGTGCCGCCCCGGTCCACCGCGTCGAAGGCCTGCCCGATGGCCCGTGGCGCGCCGGTGGTAAGGATTACGGCGTCCGCCCCCCTGCCCTGGTTTATCCTCTTGAACCCGGAGGACACGTCCCCGGAGGCGTGCACGGCCTCGTCCGCGCCGGACCTTTTTGCCGCATCGAGCCGCCAGGGGTTCATGTCCGTGGCCACCACGAGCGCGGCCCCCAGTACCCTGGCAAGGGCGACGTGCAGTACGCCTGATATGCCGCTTCCGATAACGAGCACGCTTGTCCCCGGCGCTACCCCGGCCTTGCGCTGGCCGCGCCAGACACAGGCCAGCGGCTCGATAAAAGTGGCCTCCTCAAAGCTCACCTCATCCGGGAGCACGTACACCCCCCGCTCGACGTTTATGGCCGGGAGCCTGAGGTATTCCGAAAACCCGCCCGGGTAAAACTTCGTCCGCCTGAGCGTGTCGCAGACAGTGTGGTGGTCGCTCAGGCAGTAGCGGCAGGTGTTACAGGGCACGTGATGGGAGGCCGACACCCTCTGCCCCACCCGGTAGCGCTCCACTCCCTCCCCGGCCTCCGCAATCTCCCCGGCTATCTCGTGGCCGAGGACGAGGGGGGTCTTTCCGGCGCGGTACCACTGCATCACGTCGCTGCCGCATATGCCGCTTGCCATGACCTTTACCACCAGCTCGCCGGGCCCGGCCGCGGGCATGGGCGCCTCCTCAAGCCGGACGTCGTCGTTTGCGTAATACATGGCAACCCGCAAAATCTCCTCCTCCCGGCGGAAATGAATCCACCCCGCGGCAAGCAGCAGGGTATCCGAATATCTCCCCTCCCTTAAGGGGAGGAACTCAAAAAGGCAACCCTGTGGCAAGCTACAGGGAATGGTCCGGTTCAGGAAATATTATAGTTACGATTTAACCTCATATGCCGCCGCCGTGTCAATTAAGGACGCCTCCTTGGCGGGAAAACCTGGCATTTTCCGGCTTTCCTGGGGTAAACTTATGCGGGTATCGGTAAAACGCATCGGGAAGAGACATGAAAAGGACCGTAAGCCAATTACACCGCCTTCTCCTGTGCCTGCTGATAGCCTCGGCCTGCTCGGCGGCCGCCTGCGCCCCGCGCCGGGAATACCCCCTGCACCTGAGCACGACCCCCCGGCCCCAGCTCATTGATAAACTCGCCTCGGCTTACCGCTCTTACCTCGGCGTCCCCTACACCGAAGGCGGACAGAGCAGGAGCGGCATGGACTGCTCGGGGTTGGTCTCGAAAGCATTCGCTGAGGCAGGCATAGCCCTTCCCCGTTCCGCACGTGGAATGTGGAAAGTGGGGAAAAGGGTGCACTACCGCAACCTGCGCAAGGGGGACCTGGTGTTTTTCAGGACCAGACGGGAGCGGGTCTCGCACGTGGGCATACTGCACGACCCGGAAAAGAAAATCTTCATACATGCCTCATCGTCCCGGGGAGTCGTCCTTTCGAGCATCGAGGAGCGGTACTACAAGAAACGGTACATCGGGGCGCGCAGGGTTATACTTTAACCCGGACATTGCATGAGCACTATGGAAAAAGAGAACAAAAAACATGAAAACAATCAAAGGCATAGGCGGATGTTATATAAAAGTGTCCCAGAGGAATATTCTATTTTTATTTTATGCTTGGCCGGTTGATTCAGCGATCCCTTGAATTGTCACCCTGAACTTGATTCAGGGTTCAGCATGACATTTATTATTACCGAGTTAACCGGATAAGCATTTTCTATTTCACGGGACGCTTTGTACCCCTGAAAAAGCTCATGGAATTTCCGGCTGCGCTCACCCTTGTATAATGAAGGTGTATTGCGGGCGTGGCAGACCGATTCACCCTT
>CBDVCR010000051.1:0-17471 GCA_965372535.1 uncultured bacterium
TGTGGAGGGTCATCCACCAGTACATGGACACCATGAACGGCCCGGCGGACTTCCTCGACGTCCCCAAATCGCCCGTTACCGGCACGGTCTTCGAAAACGCCAGGTCCACCAAGATGGTCCACATCGCCGAGTTTACCGCCGACTTAATCAAGCACGGCAAGCTCAAGATAGACAAGAGCAGGAACGACAACTGGAACGTCACCTGGCACGACTCCTGCAACACCTCGCGGGGCATGGGCCTCCTGGAGGAGCCCCGCTACGTGCTCAACCAGGTGGTCAACGAGTTCCACGAGATGCCGGACAACACCATTGGCGAGCAGACCTTCTGCTGCGGCTCGGGCACCGGGCTCAATACCGACGAGTTCATGGAGACCCGCATGAAGGGCGGTTTTCCGAGGGCCAACGCCGTAAGGTACGTGGCCGACAAACACGGCGTCAACCTCTTAAGCTGCGTGTGCGCAATAGACAGGGCCACGCTCCTGGCGCTGATGAACTACTGGAACCCCGGGGTCGAGGTCAGCGGCCTCCACGAGCTGGTGGGCAACGCCCTTGTCATGGAGGGCGAGAAGAAGCGGACCCAGGACCTCAGGATGGAGCCCCTGCCGGGGGTTGAGGAGGAAGCGCCCGCCGAGGAAGCGGTCGCTGAGGGAGGTGACGCCTGATGAGGGTGATAATCGGGGTTATAGTGTTCCTGGGGCTTGTGACCTCTCCGTTCTGGCTCAGCGCAGGAAGGTCCAAGCCGATGCCGAAGCTCGAACTGCCCAAAATCGAAAAGAAATGCGTCGAGCCGAAGGAGTTCATGAGGGAAAACCATATGCAACTTCTGGACGACTGGAGGCTCGAAGTGGTGCGTCAGGACGACAGGGAGTATGTCAGCAAGGAGTACGGGAAGAAGTATCTGAAGAGCCTGACCCGGACGTGTCTTGACTGCCACGAGAACAAGAAGAAGTTCTGTGACAGGTGCCACACGTATACCGGCGTAGCTCCTTACTGCTGGACATGCCACGTAGCACCTGAAGTGGAGGAGAAGATATAATGGGCATAGACAGAAGAGATTTCCTTAAAGGTTTTGGAGGGGCGATAACCGCCCTGGGCCTTGGGGGCGCCACCACCGCCGCGGGTCTCTTGACCGGCAGGAGGGCGGAGGCGATTCACGAGGATATAACGCTCAAGTCCAACGTCAGGTGGGGCTTGCTCGTCGATGTCGGGGCGTTCCGGACGGAAGGAGCCTGCCGGAAGTGCATCGACGCATGCCACGGTTACCACAACGTCCCTCATTTCAACAACATAAAGGACGAGATAAAGTGGATATGGGCGGACGGCTACGAGCACGTGTTCCCTACCGCGAGCCATCAGTTCGTGAGCGAGCGGGTCGAGGAGGATAGGTTCTTGGCGCTTTGCAACCACTGCGAAAACCCGCCCTGCGTGCGGGTCTGTCCCACCAAGGCAACGTTCAAGAACACGCGCAACGGCATCACCATGATGGACTGGCACCGCTGCATCGGCTGTCGCTTCTGCATGGCGGCCTGCCCTTACGGGGCGCGGAGCTTCAACTGGGTCGACCCGAGGCCCCATATCAAGGGCAAGCTCAACCTCAAGTTCCCTACGAGGGAGCGCGGCGTGGTCGAAAAATGCACGTTCTGCGAAGAGATTATCACCCTTGGACCGGTCCCCGGCCCGGGGCGGGAACTCCCGCCCGAGCAGACGCCCAGGTGCGTGGCGGCCTCCAACGGCGGGCTGGTGTTCGGCAACCTGAGGGACCCTGAATCAAAAATCAGGAAACTCCTCAGGGCAAGGAAGACCATCCAGCGCAAGCCCGGACTCGGTACTAACCCTTCGGTCTTCTATATCGTGTGAGGAGGAGGATATGTTAGAAAAAGCGCTATACGGAAGCAAGAAATACTGGGCGTTGGTGATTTTCCTCCTTGCTGTCGCGGGCCTTGGGGGCATCGCCTACCTCAAGCAGTACTTCTACGGCCTGGGCCTGACCGGCATGGGAAGGGACATTTCCTGGGGCATCTATATCGCCCAGTTCACCTTCCTGGTCGGTGTGGCGGCCTCCGCCGTGATGCTGGTGCTGCCGTACTACCTGCATAACTACAAGGCGTTCGGGAAGATGGTGATACTCGGGGAGTTCCTGGCCATATCGGCGGTCACCATGTGCATGCTGTTCATCATGGCCGACATGGGCAAGCCCGAGCGCTTTCTGAACATAATGAGGTACCCCACGCTCAACTCGGTGATGTTCTGGGACTTCTTAGTCCTCGCCGGCTACCTGGGACTGAACCTCCTCTGCGGCTGGGTGGTGCTTCAGGCGGAGAAAAAGGACATCCCGCCCCCTAAGTGGGTGAAGCCTTTCATTTACATCTCCATACCCTGGGCGGTCAGCATCCACACCGTGACGGCGTTTCTGTACGCCGGGCTTCCCGGCAGGCACTTCTGGCTCACGGCCATAATGGCCCCGAGGTTCCTGTCCTCGGCCTTTGCCGCAGGGCCCTCGCTTCTTATCCTCCTGGCGCTCATCGTGAGGAAGTACACGAGCTTCGACGCGGGCAGGGAGGCCATCAGGAAACTCGCCGTCATCGTCACCTACGCGGCTGTAATCAACGTGTTCTTCCTGCTCATGGAGGTCTTTACCTCCTTTTACAGCGGCATCCCCGGCCACATGCACACCTTCCAGTACCTGTTCGCCGGTCTGGAGGGCAAGGGCAACCTCGTGCCCTTGATGTGGACCTCCGTGGTACTCGGCGTAGTGGCTATATTCATGCTCCTGTTCCCCTCGACCCGCGAAAACTACGGGCGGCTGGCCGCGGCCTGCGCGATGCTCTTTACCTCGCTCTTTATAGACAAGGGAGTGGGGCTGGTCATCGGCGGGTTCATACCCACCATGTTCGAGCGCGTGCTCGATTATCATCCCACCCGGTGGGAGATAATGATTACCCTTGGGATATGGGCCGCCGGGTTCCTGGTACTTACGGTACTTTACAAGGTGGCCGTAACGGTAAAGGAAGAGGCCGCGTAAGAGAAAAAGAACTTTGCGATATGTCTTTCCCCCGCGCCCCTGGGCCCCTGAAGGTCTCAGGGGTGCGGTTCTGAAAGGGCAATAAAACCAAGCTATAGAGGAGGTGTTTTATATGTACATGGTCACGGTTGACTCGGAGAAGTGCGAGGGCTGCGAGGAGTGCATAAGCATTTGCCCGAACGAGGTCTTTGAGATGGCCGACGGCAAGTCCGTGGTCGGCTCCGCCGAGTGCGAGTACTGCGAGAGCTGCCTCGGCGTCTGCCCCTCGGAAGCCATCACAATCAACGAGATGTAAGGCTTAAGCAGGCAGGGGGACTCCCGTCCCCCTTGCCGTCTCTCCCGCGCGGCGTTTTGAATGCACCCGACCGCGCCTTTTCCGTTTATCTCTTTCCGAACATTCCGTTATACGCTTTGTTGCTCAATATGATTCATTGCCTGAGTCAGGCGGCGATGCGGAGTCTGTTTTACGTTGAGGTTTTAAAGCATTTTGTGCTATCTTATTTCAGTTGAAAAAATGAGTTTAACAATCTTCTTCATCTATTGGGAGGGCCTAATTTGGATATGGAAATAAGTGTAAAGAAGCAGGTCTATGCGGGCCTTTTCATGGTTACGCTTGCCACGCTGATGTATGAGATACTCCTGACGCGGATATTCAGCGTGACCATGTGGTATCACTTTGCGTTCATGGCCATATCCATAGCCATGTTCGGCATGACTGTAGGGGCGATTCTGGTATATCTGTGCCCGGATTTCTTCAGCAGGGAGAAGGCGCAGTACCATCTCTCTTTGAGTTCGCTGCTTTTTTCAATAACCATCGTTGGCAGTATTATCGTCCATCTCATAGTCCCTTTTTCTTTTAAAGTCACCTTTGAGGGCGTAAGTTCCATGGCTATTACTTATGTGGCCATATCCGTCCCCTTTGTATTCAGCGGCATATGTGTGACTATTGCTTTGACGAGGTTCCCGCGGAAGGTGAGCAAGCTTTACGCCGCCGACCTTGCCGGTGCGGCTATGGGCTGCATTTTGTTTAAATATACCCTGGATATTACCGACGGGCCAACGGCGGTTATCGTGGTCGCGGGCCTTGCAGGGCTTGGGGCTTTTCTTTTTGCGTACAAAACGCCGTTTAACAAGATCAGGAATTTTGCTATAGCGGTCTGTGTGATTTTTGGACTGTTTGCGGGCATTCATACCAAACTGGTATGGGAGCAGTCCCCTGTTTTTCGGGTGCAATGGGCAAAAGGCAAGAAAGAAGCCAAACCCCTTTATGAGAAATGGAATTCCTTTTCGCGGATTTCCGTTACCGGCGACCCGGAAAAACTCAGGCCGGCTTTCGGCTGGGGGCTGAGCAGCACCTATCCTCGCACGATGTTTCCGGTCCAATGGATGTTCCTGGTCATTGACGCGACGGCGGGGACTCCCATTTCGGGGTTCAATGGCGACAGGAAAAGCCTGGAGTACCTTAAGTACGACATCGTTAACATGGCTCATTACCTTCGGCGCGGAGCCGACGTCCTTGTTGTGGGAGTAGGCGGCGGACGGGATGTCCTTTCCGCTCTGGCTTTCGGCCAGAAATCCGTACGAGGGGTGGAAATTAACGAGGATATTATCGATGCCATAAATAAGCGGTTCGGGGACTTCACAGGCCATCTGGACGGGAACCCAAGGGTCACGTTTGTAAATGACGAGGCCCGCAGCTATACCGCCCGGCTTAAGGAAAAATTCGACATCATCCAGGTTTCCCTTATTGACACGTGGGCGGCGACCGCGGCGGGGGCGTTCGTTCTGACTGAAAATTCACTTTATACCGTGGAGGCATGGAAGATATTCCTCGAACACCTGACAGAGGACGGCGTGCTCACATTTTCAAGGTGGTTCTTCGGGGGCAACCCCGGCGAGGCCTACAGGCTGACGTCTCTTGCCGTTGAATCATTGATGGAACTCGGCATGGAAAACCCGCGGGACCATATCATGATAGTAAGGAATATGAACAGACGGCAGGGGAATGTCGGCATCGGCACCATCCTTTTAAGCCGCAAGCCGTTTACAGTGAGGGACCTGGATATTTTCGAGAAAGTTGCCCGCGACATGAGGTTCGACATTGTCCTGAGCCCGAGGTTTTCCAGCGACGTAAACTTTGAAAAGATTGTTTCGGCCAAAGACGTTTTTAAAGTTGCCGATACGTTTTCCCTCAATATCGCCCCTTCCACGGACGATAAACCGTTCTTTTTCAACATGCTGAGGCTCAGGGACATGTTCAGGAGGGACCTTATGAATCAGGCAGCGGTTGCTCACAACTACAGAGCCGTGGCGGTTCTGGGCATGTTACTGATTATCGTGATAGTCCTTACTTCGCTTTTCGTTTTTTTTCCTTTGATACTTACGGCGGACAAAAAGCGGCTGAAGGGCAGCCTTCCCATGTTTTTTTACTTTGCAGCAATCGGGTTCGGCTTTATTCTGGTTGAAATCTCACAGATGCAGAGGCTCATTATTTTCCTCGGCCATCCGACCTACGGACTATCGGTGGTCCTCTTCGCCCTGCTCCTTTCCAGCGGTTTCGGCAGTTACGCCACGCGAACAATAAAGGCCGAAAGGCTGAGGGAAGCGGCGTATAAGAGGCTCGGCCTCCTGCTTCTGTTCCTCATGGTTTTCGGGTTGTTTACGCCGTATGCAACCTCGCATTTACAGGGGGCGGTCACCGCCGTGCGCATACTTGCCGCTGTCATAATACTTTTCCCGCTCGGGTTCTTTATGGGGATGGCGTTTCCGATGGGCATGAAGCTGGCCTCGGGCAGGTCGGATTACCTGACCCCGTGGCTGTGGGGGATAAACGGGGCGACATCGGTCTGCGGCTCGGTGCTGGCGGTCGTCATAGCTTTGACCTCGGGAATATCCTTTGCTTTCTGGACGGGGTTTGCGTGCTACGTCACAGCCCTTTGTGCATTTGCCGTTGGGTCGCGTGCTCCTGTTACAGGGGAGCCGGTGGTTTAATACGTTTTCGGCATGGAGTGTGCGGACCCCCTAAGTGTCTGCTTTTTGACGTCTTCATGTGTGGCGGAAAAACGCGCCACAAAGCCTTCATTTCCGGTTTATACCGCCGAGAAGCCCTGCTTAGACTTTTACGGTTTGGATGTCTTATAATTTATTGATGCAAAACGCCAGGGCGCATGAGGAAAACGTCTTAGTACTGGACTTCGGCTCCCAGTACACCCAGCTTATAGCAAGGCGAATCAGGGAGTTTGACGTATACTCCGAGATACTGCCCTTTAACGCCGCGCTTGAGGAAATCAGAGCCTTTGCCCCGAAGGGCATCGTCCTTTCCGGCGGCCCCTCAAGCGTATACGACGAGGGCGCGCCCATGCCCGACCCCGGCATATTCTCCCTCGGCGTTCCGATTCTGGGCATCTGCTACGGCATGCAGGTGATGGCCCATATGCTCGACGGGCGGGTGGCAGGTTCGCTCAAGCGCGAGTACGGGAGGGCGGTGCTCAGGGTGGACATAGACACCGGGCTTCTCCGGGGGGTGGGCGAGAGCACACGGGTCTGGATGAGCCACGGCGACAGGATAGAGGCGCTTCCGCCCGGATTCAGGAGCATCGCCCATACGGACAACGCTCCCCTTGCCGCCATGTCCGAGCAGGATAAAAAGCTCTACGCCCTCCAGTTCCACCCAGAGGTGGTCCATACCGAAGAAGGCGTGCGGATATTGAAGAACTTCGTCTTCGACATATGCGGGAGCAAACCCACATGGAGGATGAGTTCGTTCATCGACCGGGCGGTGTCCGACATACGGGGCAAGGTGGGGGAGAAAAGCGTTATCTGCGCCTTAAGCGGCGGGGTGGACTCCGCGGTGGCGGCGGTGCTCGTGCACAGGGCCGTCGGGGACAGGCTTACCTGCATTTTCGTGGACAACGGGCTTTTGCGAAAGGGGGAGGCCGAGAAGGTGGTGGACACCTTCGGCAGGCTCCTGCACATACGGCTTATCCACGTGGACGCGAAAGACCGGTTCCTTGAAAAACTCGGGGGGGTCGAGGACCCGGAGCGGAAGAGAAAGATTATCGGCAACGAGTTCATCGAGGTGTTTGAGGAAGAGGCCAGGGACATAGAGGGCGTTGAGTACCTGGTGCAGGGCACACTTTATCCCGACGTAATAGAGAGCGTCTCGTTTAAAGGCCCCTCCGCGGTCATCAAGAGCCACCACAACGTGGGCGGGCTTCCGGAGGCCATGAAGCTCAAGCTCATCGAGCCGCTGAGGGAGCTTTTCAAGGACGAGGTGAGGAAAGTGGGCGCGGAACTCGGCCTTCCGGAGGAAATCTGCTGGAGGCACCCTTTTCCCGGGCCGGGTCTTGCCATCCGGTGCCTCGGGGAGGTCGCGGACGAAAAGCTCGAAATGCTCAGGGAGGCCGACGCCATAGTGCTTGAGGAGATAAAGCGGGCGGGGCTTTACCGCGAGCTCTGGCAGGCCTTTGCAGTGCTCCTGCCCGTCTGGAGCGTGGGGGTCATGGGGGACGAAAGGACCTACGAGAACGTCCTCGCGGTAAGGGCCGTCACCAGCGTGGACGCCATGACCGCAGACTGGGCCCCGATACCCTACGAGGTCCTCGGAGTTATCTCAAACAGGATTATTAACGAGGTAAAGGGCATAAACCGCGTGGTCTACGACATAAGCTCCAAGCCCCCGAGCACCATAGAATGGGAATGAACCGGGGGTCGCCTTCCGATGTCTGAGGAAGTGAAGCCGCTGGACATAAAGTCTTATCTCAGGGAAAAAGCCGAGATGGTAAACGCTTTCCTTGCCTCCTATTTCGAAAACCCCGCACCCTCGGTCCCCCCGGTGCTGAACGAGGCCATGCGCTACTCCATGCTCGCCGGGGGCAAGAGGGTGAGGCCGATACTCGCCATAGCTGCCTACGAGGCCTGCGGCGGCAGGGCGGAGGAAGTGGTGGAGTGCGCCTCGGCCCTTGAGGTCATACACACTTACTCCCTCATACACGACGACCTGCCCGCCATGGACAACGACGACTTGAGGAGGGGCAGGCCCACCAACCACAGGGTCTATGGCGAGGCGGTCGCCATTCTTGCCGGGGACGGCCTCCTTACCGAGGCATTTCTTATGATATTAAACGCGAAAAAAGACATCAGGAAGGAACATATAATCGAGGCGATACGGGAGCTTTCCGTCGCGGCCGGCCCAAGGGGGATGGTGGGCGGCCAGGTGCAGGACATCCTTTCGGAGGACTCGGAGCCCGACCCCGGCACCCTCCGCTACATCCACACGCACAAGACCGGCGCGCTGATAAGGGCCTCCGTGCGGCTTGGCGGAATACTTGCGGGCGCGGACCGGGACACAACGGCGGCACTGACCGGTTACGGCGAGAACCTGGGCCTTGCCTTCCAGGTCGTTGATGATATACTTGATGTCATGGGGGACGCGGCTGTGCTCGGAAAGCCCGTGGGCTCCGACGCGCAGAAGAAGAAAATGACGTACCCCGCCCTTTACGGCGTGGAGGCTTCGAGGCAGGCGGCAGAGGGCCTCGTGGCGCAATCGCTCGACTTCATTAAACTCCTCTCCCGTCTGGCTGACCCCTTGAGGGAGATTGCAGGGTATATCGTCAGGAGGAGCCATTGATTGAACTTGAGGACATAAAAAGCCCCGACGACATCAAGGGGTTTTCCGTATCGGAGCTGAATGAGCTTGCCTCCAAAATAAGGCTGGCGATTATCAAGGGGGTGTCCGAGGGCGGCGGGCACCTGGCCTCGAGCCTCGGGGTCGTGGAGCTTACCATCGCCCTGCACTACGTCTTCGACACCCCGGTGGACAAGCTGATATGGGACGTGGGCCACCAGAGTTACCCGCACAAGATACTTACCGGAAGGTATGAAAAGTTTTCAACCCTGAGAAAGCGCGGCGGCATCAGCGGGTTCCCCAGAAGGAGCGAGAGCCCCTATGACGATTTCGGCACGGGCCACAGCTCCACCTCCATCTCCGCGGCGGTCGGCATGGTGGAGGCCCGCGACCTCAAGGGCGGGGACTTCAAGGTCGTCGCCGTTATAGGCGACGGGGCCATGACCGCGGGGCTTGCCTTCGAGGGGCTTAACCACGCTGGGCAGCTCGGCAAGGACCTCGTAGTCATCCTTAACGACAACGAGATGTCCATCTCCCGAAACGTGGGCGCGCTGTCGGCGTACCTGAACCGCATCCTCACCGGAGACGTATACAGGCGCGTGAAGAAGGAGACCAAGCAGTTCCTTGAGAGCGTGCCCAAATTCGGCGGCACCGTGTCCCGTTTCGCGCAGAAGTTCGAGGAGTCGGTAAAAGGGCTTTTCCTGCCCGGCATGCTTTTCGAAGAGATGGGCTTTAATTACGTGGGCCCCATAGACGGGCACAACATGGGGCTTCTCCTTGAGACCCTGGAAAAAGCGAAGGACACCGAGCAGCCCGTGCTCGTTCACACCATCACCAAGAAGGGCAAGGGCTACGGGTTTTCCGAGGAGGACCCCTGCACCTTCCACGGCGTGGGGCCCTTCGAGCTTGAGACGGGCTCGCCCATATCCGGGGGTTCCGGGCAGAGCCAGGCTTACTGCGATATCTTCGGCAGGACGCTGGCCGAGCTTGCCGATGAGAACCCCGATATTGTCGCCATCACCGCCGCCATGAAGGAGGGCACGGGCCTTGTCCCCTTTGCCGAGCGGCACCCCAAGAGGTTCTTCGACGTGGGCATCGCCGAGCCCCACGCGGTGACCTTCGCGGCGGGGCTCGCTACGCAGGGCATAAGGCCGGTGGTGGCAATATACTCGACGTTCCTCCAGAGGTCTTACGACGAGATAATCCACGACGTATGCCTCCAGAACCTGCCGGTGGTCTTCGCCATAGACAGGGCGGGCATAGTCGGCGAGGACGGCCCTACCCACCACGGGGTTTTCGACCTCTCCTACCTCCGGCACGTGCCGAACCTTGTGGTCATGGCCCCGCGCGACGGCACGGAACTCAAGGGAATGCTAAAACTCGCCCTTGAGCACCAGGGCCCGGTCGCCATCCGCTACCCAAGGGGCATGGCGGAGGAGCGCACCCTGGGCCTTCCGATTTCCATTGGAGAGGGCGAGGTCCTCAGGGAGGGGGCCGACCTCGCCATACTGGCCATAGGGAGCACCGTGGGCCATGCGCTCCGGGCTGCCGACATTCTGGGGCAGGAGGGAGTAGGCGCCGCGGTGGTGAACATGCGGTTTGCAAAGCCCCTGGACGAGGAGGTTGTTTCGCGTGCGGCCTCGCGCCAGGGAAGGATACTTACTGTCGAGGAAAACGCCCTGCAGGGCGGGTTCGGAAGCGCGGTGCTCGAGTGCCTGAACGAGAAGGAACTCCACAACGTTGAGATAAAGACACTCGGCATCCCCGACAGGTTCGTGGAGCACGGCACGCAGGCCGAACTCAGGAGGATTCTCGGCCTCGACGCCGAGGGCATCGCCGCCTCGGCCAAGGCGCTCATGAAGAAGACTCTGAGGTATTAAGCGGTTTTTTCCGTCCGGCCCATAGTATTGAGAAAGAAAACACATGTATTCAAAAGATTGACGCCTCCCCTTTAACCACCTGGTTTTTGTAAAATAGTTACATGAAAGCGAGGCTCGACAGGGTTCTCTGCGAACGCGGGCTTGCAGGAAGCCGGGAAAGGGCGAAGGCCCTGATACTCGGTGGCAGGGTGCTCGTAAACCGTCTGCCCGTCACCAAGGCCGGCTCAATGGTCGAGGAGGCCGCCGACATCGTCCTGAAGGGTTCGGACATCCCCTATGTGAGCAGGGGGGGGCTCAAGCTCAAGGCCGCCCTTGACCGTTTCGGCATTGTGCTTGAAGGAAAGGCCGTCATGGACGTTGGCGCCTCGACTGGAGGTTTTACGGACTGTATGCTCAAGGAGGGGGCGGGAAAGGTCTACGCCGTGGACGTTGGCTACGGCCAGTTCGACTGGAAGCTCAGGAACGACCCGCGTGTCGTGCTCCTTGAGAGGACGAACATAAGACGCCTTGAGAAGGAGAGGGTCCCGGAGGAGGTGGACTTTGCCTCGGTTGACGTTTCTTTTATCTCCCTCAGGCTTGTGCTTCCAAGGGTCAGGGAGTTTCTCAAACCCGGCGGCGAGGCGGTGGCCCTTGTAAAGCCCCAGTTCGAGGTCGGCAGAGGCGACGTTGGCAAGGGCGGCATCATAAGGGACGAGGCCAGGAGGCTGCAGGCTGTTGAGGCCGTTAAGGCCGGGGCCGAGGACTGCGGCTTCCGGGCCGTTGGGGCCATGGAGTCGCCCGTAAGAGGGCAGAAGGGCAACGTGGAATATTTACTCTATCTAAAGGCTAAAGGGCTAAAGGGGGCGTAATGGAAGATTCCCGGCTTATAGGATTGGACCTTGCGAGCACTTCCAAGGAAACTCTGGAGCTTTTTGTCGAGGAGGCGGCGGACGCCACCGTCTTTAAGGAGATACTGGAGGCGAACAGAAACAGGACCGATGTGGTGAGGCTCCTCGTGGAGCACGCCAACACTCCGGAAGACATAAGGGCCGAGGCCGCAAAGGTGCTGAGCGTGCCGGTCCCCACCGAGACGGATGTCGCTGTTGTCAAAAAGCGCGATGCCGAGCGGAGGGCGCTGGAGATACAGGAAAGGCACCGGGAAGAGCGCCTCTCCAACAGGATAAAGAAGCTCAGCGTTACGGAAAAGATAAAGTTCGCCATGAAGGGCAACTCCGAGGTGAGGGGCATATTGAGCAAGGACTCCAACAAGCTCGTCGTCCTCGCCGTGCTCGACAACCCGAGGATTACGGACCCGGAAATCGAGGGTCTGGCCCGCAACCGCTCCATCATAGAGGACGTCCTGAGGGAAATCGCCAGGCACCGGGACTGGATGAAGAGCTACCAGGTCCAGCTCGGCCTGGCCACCAACCCCAAGACGCCGGTGGGCATTTCCATGAAAATAGTGCCTGGGCTTAAGAAAAAAGACATCAAGGGCCTCGAAACGAACAAGAACGTCCCCGAGGCCGTGCGCATGACCGCCAAGAAGTTCTCCAGTAAATACAAGCATTAACGAGGGGTGGTTCGCGACCGGGCGCTACTTGAGGAGCCCTCTCTCGCCCAGAAACTCCTCCACCACTTCCCTGACCGGGCGCTTTTCGCGGTCCACCTCGAAGTTCAGCCGCTGCATGGTCCTCTCCTTGAGTATCCCGGCGAGGGGTTCAAGCGCGTCCCCGATTTCGGGGAATGTCCCGATGACTTCTTCCCGCACAACGGGGGCGGCGTAATACGGCGGAAAGAAGGATTTGTCGTCCTTCAGGATGACGAGACCGTAGCCCGGGATGCGGCTGTCGGTGGAAAACGCTGAGATAACGTCCACCTGCCCTTCTTTTACGGCTTCGTACATGAGGGCCGGGTCGAGGCTTTTGACCTTGCCGAACTCAATCCCGTACATCCGCCTGAAGCCTGGGTAGCCGTCGGGCCGTTCGTAAAACTCCGACGTGATGCCCGCCGTGAGGGAGGCGGCCCGGCCTTTGAGGTCTGAGACGTTTTTCCACCCGTATTTTTTCGCATCCTCCTCTCTAACGGCGAAGGCATAGGTGTTGTTGAAGCCGAAGGAACCCAGCCACCTGAGGCCGAAGAGCCTCCGGTACTCGCGGGATACGAGCCGGTATGCGCTTTCGGGGTCTGTAACGCGCTCCTTGACGTTCAGGATGGCGGTAAGCGCGGTACCGGTGTATTCGGGGTATATGTCTATTTCCCCCCGTACAATCGCGCCGTGGCATATCATGGTGCCGCCGAGGTTAAGGCTCCTCTCCACGTTTAACCCTGTGGCCGCCTCAATCCTCCGGGCCATCATTTCCGCGAGGATTAACTGCTCGGTGAAGTTCTTGCTGCCGACCCTGACGGTCTTTCCGGCCCCGGCGGGAGGGGCCTGCCCGAGCAGGCCCGGCACGAGCAGGAGAAGCAGCGGCACGAAGGTCAGGAGCCTCCCCGCTTTGCCCGCCAGGAGCCGAACCCTGCGCCGTTTTCTGTTGTTAAACCCCCATTCCACCGAGGCGATGGCGAAGCTCACGTATATGGCGAGCAGGGCGGAGGGGAAAGCGCCGAGCAGGATGAGGCGGGTGTCGGAAAGCGAAAGCCCCCGGTTTATGAACTCACCGAGGCCGCCTGCGCCTATGAAGGCCGAAAGCGTGGCAATGCCGACGCTTATCACGGCGGCCGTCTTGATGCCGGCGGTTATCACCGGCATGGCCAGGGGGAGCTTGACCATCCTCATTTGTTCCAAGGGGGTCATGCCCATGCCGGCGGAGGCCTCGATCATCTCGGGGGAGACCCCCTCAATGGCGGTGACGGTGTTCTGGATGATGGGCAGGAAGGCGTAGAGCGTAAGGGCGACGATAGCGGGCAGTACGCCGATTTTCCCGGTAAGCGCCAGAAGAAACGCGAGCATTGCGAGGCTCGGCACTGTCTGGACGATTTTCGCCGCGCCGAACACCAGCGACTTCGCCCACCTGTTTCTTGAGACCGCCATGCCGAGCGGCATGCCCACGAGGACGGCCACGCCGATGGACACCCCTGTGAGGAACAGGTGTTCCCGCGTTCTGAGGAGCAGTTCGGAAGACCTCTCCATGACGAATTCCCAGCCGGTCACAGCGCCTCCCTGAAGTCTTCGAGCTGTTTTCTGGGCCGCGCCAGAAGGTCGGCGACAAACTTCGTGGCCGGAGAGGAGAGGATTTCCTTTTTCGTCCCTGTCTGCTCAAGGCTCCCCTCGTGCATTACGGCAATCCTGTCGGCCAGGGTGAATGCCTCGAAGATGTCGTGGGTGACGAAGACGATGGTCTTTCCGAGCCGTTCCTTGAGCTTGATAAGCTCCTGCTGCAGGAGGTCCCTCGTGACGGCGTCCAGGGCGCCGAAGGGCTCGTCCATAAGGAGAAGCGACGGGTCGGCGGCAAGCGCCCTGGCCACGCCCACACGCTGCTGCTGCCCCCCTGAGAGCTCGTCGGGATAACGGCGGGCGAATGCGCCGAACTCAAGCCCCACGAGTCCGAGCACCTCGGCGGCCCTTTTTCTCCTGTCCTCCGCGACCCACCCCTTGAGCCTGGGCGCCACCGAGACGTTTTCCTCGATGTCCATATGGGGGAAGAGGCCGATGCCCTGGATTACATAGCCGATGGAGCGCCGCACCTCTATGGGGTCGCGTTCGAGGATGTTTTCGCCGTTTAGCCTGATAACCCCGGAGGTGGGCTCAACGAGCCGGTTTATCATCTTCATTACGGTGGTCTTTCCGGAACCCGAGGAACCCAGCAGCACGAGGGTCTCGCCCTCCCTTACCTCGAAGGAGACGTTGCGGACCGCGTGGACGCGGCCCTCGTCGAAATATTTGTTTACATTTTCGAGCGCTATCATGGGGCTATTTTAACAGGAACGCGCTGAAGATGCGGAGTATCACGCTGGCGCGGCTCCCGGTTTGGGGGTTACGGGGAGGACCGTTTAGTTTTTTTATTTGCATCCGCGGCATAGTCTGCTAAAATTTTTATAGAAAATACGGACAAGGAGGTTGGCATGGGGTATACACAGGTCGCGCTTGAGGGCAAGCTGATGGAGATGTATCCCGAGATACGGGAGCACGGCATCAACATGTCCCTGAGCTTTGACGGGGAGAAGGACGCCTGGATTGTGAAATTCCGGAAAGACCGCCACGAGCTCACCACGCACCTTGAGAAAAAAGACGCCGACGAGTGCATGGACGGCACGAAGTGCGTCTACCTGGGCGTGCAGATAGGGCAGTTCGTCAAGAACTTCGAGGAGGGGCAATAGCCCTTGCCTGCGCTACTCCTTTGCGAGGGAATTTGAGCCGTCCGTCCGCTGTTGCTCCGCTGAAACGAGGGAAGAAGCGGTCAGGAGGTACAGGGAATTCGTGCGTGAGGGTTTGCGGACAAGGTCGCCGTGGGTTGAACTTAAAGGGCAGACACTGCTCGGCGATGAGAGGTTCGTCAAGAAGGTTAAAAGGCTTTTGAGGGGCAGGGAGACTTTAAGGGAGACTTTAAAGGAGATACCGAGGGCGCAGCGGTATGCGACAAGGCGCTCACTGGAGGAGCTTTTCCTGGGGATTGCCGGTAAAGGCAAGGAGCGGAGAGACAGGGCGATATGCGAGTCCTGTATCAAGCACGGCTACACGATGAAGGAGATAGCGGAATGCCCCGGCCTGCATTATGCCACGGTGAGCAGACGCATCAAGCGGGCAGAGGGGAAAGATAAAATGTAGCAAAGCAAGACCCCCGTGTGACCTAATTATCGGCGGTGGCATTTTTTACTCCCCATGCTCTTGACTTTTATGCGTGATAATGGTATTTATATACCAACTTTAGGTGGGCAGGGTAGTGCCCATGGAAGATAACATCGGCACTATATTGTCGGGGGATGAGCGTTGAACCATAGCTTGTAGGGGTGCAACAACACATGGAGAATACGATGGGATGCAATTTGCTCGGTCAGTTTTTTACGTCCCTTAGAAATACAAAAGGGCAGGCCGATATGTGCGGCCTGCCCTTTTGTATTTCTAAACGCATATTTTCAGAGCTTATGGGTTTGGAAAAGATTTAACCCCTTTTTTCAGAAGAGTAAAGTAAAGGGAGAAACGGTATGACAAATCGAATAATAAGAATAGTTGCCCCTGCTATTTTTTCCTTATTAAGTTTTAGCGGCATTCTGGTGCTTCCGTTCATGGTTTACGCACAAGATATGTCACCAGGGTTAGTTAAAAAGGCCGCCATATTCAAAGCTCGGGAAATCTTTGGAGAAGTGCAAGTTTACTCCATTGATCAAGTCTATGGTTTTGACGAAAAGTTGAAATATCACATTATAACATTGTACCCCTCTAATACCAATCCAATAAATAAAAGGGAATTAGCTTTGGCACTAAGAAGTCAACAAGAACAACTGAATAGTCTTCGTAAAAAACAAAAAGGGGTTAATGCCACAAAAAAAATCAAAGACATTCAAAGCAAAATGTACATGTTCGAAAAATTTTATACTGTGTATGTCAATACTTCTTCTGACAAAACACCTGTAGCTAAAATGCGAAAAGGTCTTCCTGTCCATACGGTTTTGTATCAGCGTGCTTTGGAGGCGGCTATCACATATACAAATTCGCCCGTTTCTCCCGGAAAAATTTATTCTCTCGGTCCTTTTAAAATACTGATGAGATTTAACACCGCGGGAGACAGTGTCATTGTTGATCTTCGTGACTTTAAAGTAGAGTACTACTCTACTTACGTAAATAATCTCTCGCTCCAACCCGAAGCACGCTCCACCAAACCTGATGCTGCGAAGGCGCTCTCGCCTGAACAGCAACAAAGAAAAAAGAAGCATAATGATCTGAAAAAGAAACGAATCAAGAAAAAGTGGGATGAAATTATAGAAGGACCCTAAATGAAGAAACTTTTTTTATTGATTCTATTATTAGCGTTTCCTACTTGGGCGCTAGCGGGCTCTGCTTTTATAAGTGGTGTGCCAAACTATACCCAAAACGATAGTGGTGTTCTTTGTGCTCCAACTAGTTCTGCTTCACTTTTAGCCTATTGGGATGACAATTCATATGGAGGAATAAGTCTGTGGGAAAATCTAGTTATAGGAGGCAATGCAGAATACTTGGCAGGATACCAAAATCTTGCAGCTGATTTAGATAATTCAATAGATCCATCATGCCGTATTAATCTTTTTGGTTGGAATGGGTGTGTAGGCAATATTAAAGACGGTATCGAGAATATTACTAATAATAATCGGAACTATTTATTTACATTCGATGTAGATACATATCCCTTTTGGAGCTCTGACTTAAAAGCAGATATAGATAATGGGCGGCCAGCTTTATATGTGGTGTGGGACGCCCAAAGTTACGGTGGCAATGGTGGTCATCAGGTTCTTGTCGCTGGTTACAATGATAACATTTCTACCAATTGGCTTAGAGTATACGATAATTGGGTAAGCACAGATACTTACCTCGATTGGGATGAAGGTAGTAGCCACGATCTAATACAAGTTTGGCCTGGTGGTACAAATCCAGACTTGGTTGTCATAAGCCCGAGTGTGAGTGACTCTACCCTGACGCCGGGGCAGTCATTTGCGATCTCTGCGACGGTGAAGAACCAGGACAATGGTGCCGCAAACAGCACCACCTTGCGTTACTACCGCTCGACAAATTCAACCATCTCCACTGGTGACACGCAGATAGGGACGGACTATGTGACTTCGCTCTCGGCGAACGGCACCTCGCCTGAAAGCATCACGGTCTCGGCCCCGACAACAGACGGGACGTACTGGGTGGGGGCCTGTGTGGATGCTGTCAGCGGCGAGTCCTCGACCACTAACCAATGCTCCACCGGTGTGCAGATTACGGTTACGACACCGACAAATCCAGACTTGGTTGTCATAAGCCCGAGTGTGAGTGACTCTACCCTGACGC
>CBDVCR010000052.1:0-17411 GCA_965372535.1 uncultured bacterium
ACGGCTTTTACTAACACGGTTAGTTTTATCTTCACATTGAAGCCTTGAAAAAAGCTTATTTTACATGGCAGCCCCGGCATAGGAATGTAAAGTATTTCATGCTCCCGGCTTTAATCACGCTCCTTATGTCGTCTCAACCCCGAAGTAGCTGGTCCAGTCTTTCCTCGGCGATATCCGTGTCAAGCTGCACCCAGAGAGGCAGGTGGTCCGAAAGCTCATAGGTGAACCTGTTCCTGTCAAGGCTTGCCCCGGGATACAGCCTGGCGATTCCGCCCGTGTAGAAATCCAGCACCCCGGCCTTATCGGTAAAGCATTTGGAATGTACCGGATAATGCAGTATCTGGTCATAGCGCTTGTTGCCGGCAAGGTTCGAGCCGTGGTCGAGGCCCCTGAGCGCTTCGGGGATGCGGAGGCCATTGCCGGTGACGGCCTTGAAAAGCTCGTCGTCGACCCTCGGGATGTTGAAGTCCCCCATCACGATGATATCCTTGTCCACCACGTGCTTGTCCCTCCTCCTCCTGTCAACCCATTCGGCCAGAAGCTTTAAAGGCCGGATGCGCGCCTTGTTGCCCGAGCCCCAGCGGATGTGCGCGGTAAGAAGAACGAAATCGAAGTTCCCGGCCCTGAACGAGGCGATGTAAGGGCTGCGCCACCAGGAGAACTGCGAGACGTACTCGCCGGTATTCCTGACCTTCTTGCGGGGCGCGTCGGCCTCTGCGGCAAGCCCGGTGAAGGCCACCGCCCGCTTATCGTAGACGTACGCCACGCGCTCCCGGTTGCCGCCCGCGTCCCTTATGAAGTCCGAATACACCGCCTTCCAGTACGGGCCGAGTATCCCCAAGACTTCCGCGAGGTCGGAAAGGTTGTCCCTGACCTCGGTAACGGCTATCAGGTCGAATTGACCGAGGATTTCCGCGATGTAGTGAAGCGACGCCTTCATCCGGCGCTTCCTCCCGAATTCCCGGATATTCCAGGTCGCGAGGTTTATAGTCTCGTCGAGCTTCGAGGAAGGGATATCGGCGCGCTCAATCCTCTTCCTCAGCTCCTTCAGCCCCCTGGCCGTTTCCCTGCTTATTCTGCCGTGATGCATATAACCAGCCTCCTTTCGGTTGTGGTTGCGCAAGGCCCTGCCTATCCGCAGGCCCGGCCCGCCCGCCACGCGGTCTAATTGTAATTGCGTTATTTTAAACAATCCACCCCTGAAATGTGCGGTATTTTTTCGTATGCAATAACTTCGGTTTGTGAACGCCGGGTAGTGAACCGGTTCACATGGACGAGTTCCTTTTCGCGGGTTTATCATCAACGCATGATGACGCAAAAGTCCCGAAAGGCCCTCCCCCGGAAGGCGGGCCGGCGAGAAAAACGGCCCGCCTTCTTCCCATGCCGCAAAACGGAGGCCCTTGAGGGAGCAAAAGGAGGAAACGAGATGAGGCTTTCATACGAGGCGTGGGCGCAGGCAAGGCTGACCGAAAGGCAAATTTGCAGGGTGGAACGCTCAATGTCGTGCATCCCCCTCAGGGGGGACCCGATATGCAGGGCGTGCTTTGAGTCGGACATCGAGGGGGCGGAGGAGGCCCCGTTGGGGGAAGGCGTGGGCGCAAGGTGAGCAGAAAGGTTGATGACCTCCACCCCGCGGCGGCCCAAAAGTGCAGGGCGCTCCTTAAGATGGCCGAAGAAAACGGCGTCCGCCTCCTTTTGACCTCCACGCTCAGGGGCGCGGCCCAGCAGAGGGCCCTCTACGCCCAGGGCAGAAAGCCCCTCCAAGTGGTCAACTCCCTACGGCTGGATGCGGGGCTTTCCCCCGTCGGCGAGGCCGAAAACCGGGTCGTCACCCGTGCGCCGGTATCGGTGCACCAGTTCGGCTGCGCCTTCGATATAGCGGTCGTCAGGGACGGAGAGCCGGTCTGGGACGTGGAGGCCGACGTAAACGGAAACGGCGTTTCCGATTACGAGGAAGCGGGCCGCATGGGCGAGTCGCTGGGCCTCCGCTGGGGCGGGAGGTTCGGGCTCCGGGACTACGGGCATTTCGAGTACACCGGCGGCCTGGGGCTTGAGCAACTGAAAGCCGGTCTGAGGCCGCGGGAAAACCAGAGTGATAAAGCCCCTGCCTTGGCGGGGGCAGACGCAGGGGGGGCGGGACTCCCCCTGACTGAAAAGAAGGAGGAAACCATGGACAAGGTGAAGTCGGGCTTGAAAACCAGCGAGTTCTACCTCGCGCTCATCGGGGCGGCCATCCCGGTCGTCAACTCCCACCTGGGGCTCCACATCCCCATCGAGGCGGTGCTGGGCATCGCGGGGGTCATCGTCTCCTACATCATCTCCCGGGCGGCGGTAAAAAGGAGCATGCGGTGACCGTGGCGCTCGCGGCCCTGGCGGCCTTTGGGGCGACGGCCCTCGTCTCGCTCGGGCTGGGGCTCCGGTGGGTGGCAAGAAGGAGCGAGGAAAGGGGGGCGCTCAAGGCCCTCGAAGAAGAAGGCGAAAGGATTGCCGATGCGGAAGAGGAACTGGCCAAAAGGCTTTATGACGATAGCGCTCTGGACTCTCATTTCCGGGTGCGCGACCCTGGGGCCTGGGGGGGGCCGGGCGAGGGGTCTTCCCCCGAGGCCCGTGATGGACTACGGCTGGTCGGTGGAGAGGACCGAGACAGTGGACGGCGCTGAGCGCGGGGTCTTCTGCATCACCGAAGGCGACAGGCGGAGGCTCTACCATTATATCTACCTGCTTGAGTCAGGGGCGGGGCGATGACGGCCTCCTCCTACATGGAGGCCCTGCTTAACGCCGGGGTCGGGGCCTTCATCGCGATGGTCATACTCATGGGGCTTTACCGCATCGTCAGGGGCCTCGGCGAGAAGTTCATAGAGGCCCAGCACAGGCAGGCCGAGGCCCAGGGCGCGCAGGCCCAGTCGCTTGCCGGGCTTACCGCCTCCATACGGGAGGCCACGGGAAAGGACAACACCGAGCACAGGGAGATGCTCACGCTTTTACGCTTTATTGCCCAGAGACAGCAATCATTCGAGGAGGTAAGGGTTGAACACAGAAAGCGCAAAGAACAGGCGCATCCGCATTGCACTTTTGGAGCTCCTTAGGACCGAGTACCCCGGGGCGCTGGACCTCAAGGCCCTGCAGTTCGCCATGGACAACCTGGGCTACCCCATGCCCCAGGGCATGCTGGAGGCGCACCTGAGGTACCTGGACGAAAAGGGCTACGCCAGGCTCCACGTCAAGCGGGGCTTCGGGTTCCGCGTGGAGTTCGCCGCGCTTACGGCCGGGGGGTGGGACCTCCTTGACGGCCTGGTGGGCGAGAAAGGGGTGGACTCCGAGCTATGAGCCGCGAAAAATCGTTCGAGCAGAGGATGATTGACGCCCTTGAGGAGCGCAGAGAGGCTTACGAGGCGTATTTCGCCTTAAAGGGGACGGACGACGTGGACAACCAGGCGCAGAACGCCTACACGAACCTCATCAAGACCCTGTTTGAGCTTAACAAAAAGTCGTCCGCTCCGACACGAAGCCCGGAGGAGATGAGAAGGCGCGCCGAGGAGATACTGGAAAGTGATTTCGGGATTAAAAGAAGAGGTGAATGATATGTCTGAAGAGAGCGTCCTTCTTAAAAGCAGGGCAATCCTGCTGCCTTACCAGCTGAGGTGGGTGGAAGACAACGCCCCCTTCAAGGTATGGCTCGCCGCCAGGCAGATAGGCAAGTCATTCTCCATCGCAATGGAGGCCATAATTGAGTCCATCGAGAGGAAAAGCACCAACCTTATCCTCTCGGCCTCGGAGCGCCAGTCCCACGAGGTCATGCTGAAAGTCTACATGCTCCTCGAATACCTGAACGTCCGCTCCGAGGAGATTATAAGGGCGGAACGCGAAACCCGGGAGGAGGCCGTGCTTCCCGGCGGCTCCCGCATTATCTCTCTTCCGGCAAGCCCGGACACGGTGCGGGGGTTTTCCGGCAACGTCTTCTTAGACGAGTTCGCCTTCCACCGCGACAGCCGGGAAATATGGCGGGCCATGTACCCCGCGGTAACGCGCGGCTACAAGGTGCGCATTACCTCCACGCCCAACGGCAGGCAGAACATGTTTTACGACATCTGGGAGCAAAACAGCGGGTTTTCAAAACACAAGGTGGACATCCACGGCGCGGTGCGGGACGGCCTCAAGGTGGACATAGAGGAACTGCGCCGGGGCATCACCGACCCGGACTCGTGGGCGCAGGAGTTTGAGTGCCGCTTTCTCGACGAGGCCACGGCATACGTCACCTACGACATGATAGCCGCCTGCGAGGACGAGGGGGCAACTGCCGTCATTCCCGCGGAGGCGGGAATCCAGGATGACTTGTTCCTCGGCGTGGACATAGGGCGCCACAAAGACCTCACCGTCTTCTGGCTGCTGGAGAAGGTAGGCGACGTTTTCTGGACGCGCATGGTGCGCGTCATGCGCAACGCATCTTTCAGGGCGCAGCAGGAGTTCCTTTATTCCTTGCTCGACGGGAGTTTCCTTGAGGGGGGTTCCGCAGGGATAAAATCCCCCCCCCGCCGTTGTTGCATCGATTCCTCCGGCCTTGGAATGCAGTTAGCCGAGGAGGCGGTGGACCGCTTCGGCTCCCGCGTGGAAGCGGTCACCTTTACCGCGCAGGTAAAGGAAGACCTGGCCGTCACCCTGAGACGGGCCTTCGAGGAGCGGCTGCTCCGCATCCCCCCGGACCGGGATATACGCCGGGACATCCACTCGGTAAGGAAGGCCGTCACCCCGGCGGGCAACGCCCGGTTCGACGCCGAAAGGAGCGAAGGCTCCCACGCCGACCGGTTCTGGGCACTGGCCCTGGCGGTGCACGCGGCAAGCACCACGGCCGGGCCGGTGGAGTACGAGTCAATGGCCGCCAGGGAGATAGCCCTTGATGGAGCCCGGTTTACGGGGAGGGGCGGATGGTAATGGGAGCCGATGTCCGGCCTCGGAGCGGGAGGGCCGCTTTGACAGGGCTGAGGGAATTTCCTCCCGCGGACGGCTGCCTGAGCACCAGTGGCGGGAGATATTTCCTCGCGCTTACCGGCCGCCATGCTTATAAACTTTTTTCGGCAAAATTTTAAGGGGGCAAAATGGGCCTGCTTAACGCATACGGCAAGGAAATCAAAAAGGACCGTCCCATCCTCGACGAAATAGGGGGTGTGAGCGGCGTCCGCGACCGGTATTCGACCTATCCATCCCAGGGCCTCACCCCGGAAAAGCTCACCCGGATATTCAGGGATGCCGACCAGGGCGAGCTCCTCAGGCAGGCGGAGCTTTTCGAGGAGATGGAGGAAAAGGACGCGCACCTCGGCGCGGTGCTCCAGACCCGCAAGCTTGCCGTCGCCGGACTTGAGTGGGAGGTGGTGGCCGCAAGCGAGGACAAGGAGGACGAGAGCATAGCGGAGTTCGTGCGCGAGGCCCTCACCTGGACGGCCAACTGGGACAACGCGCTCATGGCTATCCTCGACGCGGTGGGCAAGGGGTTCTCGGTCTCCGAAATCATGTGGGAGCTGGACGGCGGCAAGGTCTGGTGCAAGGACATCAGGTGGCGGCACCCGAAGAAGTTTACGTTCTACAGCAAGGACGCCGTGCTCGATGCGCCCCGCCTGCTCACCGGGGAGCAGCCCTTTTACGGCGAGGAGCTTCCGCCGAATAAATTTATTTTCCACCGCGCGGGAGGCCGCGCGGGCAGCGTGCCCCGCATGGGCGTGCTCCGGGCCTGCGCATGGATGTACCTCTTCAAGAACTACACCCTCAAGGACTGGGTGGTATTCAACGAACGGTTTGCCATGCCCATGCGCGTGGGCAAATATTCTCCGGGCGCGTCGGAGGAGGAGCGCAAGGTGCTCAGAAACGCGGTCTTCAACCTCGGCGCGGACGCTGCCGCCGTAATCAGCGAGTCCACGATAATTGAAATCATCGAGGAAAAGGGCAAGCGCGGCTCGTCGGACCTCTACGAGCAGCTTGCCTCCTACTGCGACCGCGCGGTCTCAAAGGCCGTGCTCGGCCATGCCGGGAGCGCGGACTCGACGCCCGGCAAGCTCGGAAGCGAGCACGAGGCCAGAGACGTGCGCCGCGACCTCCTGGAGGCCGACGCCAGGGCGCTGGCAAAGACCGTCGCCATGCAGCTTATTTATCCTCTCGTGCTCTTTAATTTCGGCGCCGATAAATCGCTGCCTGTCTTCCGCTTTGCCGTCGAGGAGGGCAAGGAACTCAAAGAGCTGGCCGATACCCTCAAGGGCCTTAACGAGATGGGCGTGGAGATTCCCGTGTCTCACATCAGAGCGCGGTTCGGCATCCCCGAGCCGAAGAAGGGAGAGGCGACCACGACGAGGTCCACCGGCTCCCGCCGGCCCGAGGCAATGTCGGCACGGCTCGCTTACGAGAAGGACGCCTGCCCCGGCTGCGGGGCCACCAGGCGCGTGGGCATAAAGACACGGGGAAGGTAGACTACAGCCCCCCATGCGGGACTGTGTCGCTACGGCGGCTGGCATGTGGCGCATGGGCCGCCTGCCGCCCAGTTGATTCTATCGTGTCCCATACCGGCGGAGAACTCAAGTGGCCGGGGTAGCGCTGCAAATCAAGTACGACGACAGGGGATTGGTGGGAATCAGGGAAGCGGTTGCCGACTACATAACAGGAGGTGCGAAGTGAGCCTTATACAGGTAGCCATTTGTAAGACAATCGACGGCATTCCCTCGGAGATACAGGTCATCCCCTACGGAAGCCACGAGACGGAAAAGGGGGCCTTTTTCCTCGACGAGGAGGGCATGGCCGCAATCACGGCGGCGTTTGCCAGGCGGAAAAACGACATGGTCATAGACTACGAGCACCAGACCATCGAGGGCGGCGAGGCCCCTGCGGCAGGCTGGATAAAGAAGCTCGTCAACCGGGGCAAGGACGGCCTCTGGGCCGTGGTGGAGTGGACGGAGCGCGCGAAGGAGTACCTCAAGAACCGCGAGTACCGCTACCTGAGTCCCGTCTTCCTCAAGACCATTGAGGACGGCAAGGTGGTAAGGCTCCTGAACGCCGGGCTTACGAACACGCCCGCCATCGACGGCATGGTGCCGGTAGTAAACAAAGGCAACCCTTCATCCCCCCCTTTGGAAAAGGGGGGCGAGGGGGGATTTGAAAACGCAAACAAGGAGGTGCGTATGAAGAAGCTGTTGAAACTCCTCGCGCTCAAGGAAGGCGCGACAGAGGAGCAGGCGCTGGAGGCCGTGAAGGGCATGGCGGACGACGCCAGGCAGCTTACGGCCATGAAGGCCGCGGGGCTCGACCCCGAGGCGGTAATAGCCGCCGCATCAAAGGGCGAGGTCGTCGTGGGAGTCGCGCACAGGGACGTGCTCGACTCCCTGGGCCTCAAGGCAGGCGCGAGCGTTTCCGAGGTCACCGGCACAATCACGGCCATGAAGCAGGGCCAGGAGCAGACCGGCGACCTGGCAAAGGAGGTCGCCGCGCTCAAGGAAGACCTCGCCAGGCGCGATGCCGAGGACCTCGTCGAGTCCGCCATGAAGGAGGGCAAGGTCACCCCTGCCATGAGGGACTGGGCCGTGAGGCAGGCCCTCAAGGACCGGGCCGGCTTCGATGAGTTTGTGGCCAGGCAGCCGGTCATCGTGGACGAAAAGGAAAGGGCCGGCGGCGCCGGTCCCGCAGGCGGCAACCGGGACAAGAAAAGGGAGCACCTCGTCGCCGAGCACATGAAGACGCATAACGTCTCTTACAAGGACGCGGTGCTGGCCGTCTCCAGGGAGCACCCCGGACTGTTCAGGGACTGAGCGCGAAAAAAAATCAGAGGAGGTTTGAAAAAGTTATGAGACTTTCGGGAATCGCAAAGACAGGGTTGGCCGTAGTGGCCGCACTTCTTCTCGCCGGGCTCTGCTGCATGGCGGCGCTGGGCCCCGGGGCATCGACGCTCGCCGCGCTTGCCGCAGTGCCCTTCGCCTTCGGGATGATAGGGCAGACCACCGGCATCGAGAAGAGCGCAAAGTGTACGGCAGCCATCGGCACGGCTTACACCATCGCCAAGTTCGGCGCGGACGACGACACGCTCTCGGCGGCCACGGCCTCGACCGAGGAGCTGGTGGGGGTATTCCAGCACACCACCGCCGCCGTGGGCGACGAAGTCAGGGTGATGCTCAGCGGCATCACGAGGGTCGTCCTCGGCGGCACGGTCACGAGGGGCGGCTGGATAACCTCGGACGCCAACGCAAAGGGCGTTGCCGCCGCCCCCGGGGCCGGGGTCAACGCCGCGGTAATCGGCAAGGCCCTTGCCTCCGGCGTGGCCGGAGACATCATACCGGTGCTGCTCGCCCCCGGACGCATCCAGGGATAACGGAATAACCGCGTGAGGGCATTAGCCCTTACGCGAGAAAGAAAAGGAGGTAACTGGCAATGCCGGAACCCAAGAACCTGCACGTGGACGCGGTGCTCTCCGGACTCTCGGTCAAGTACCGCAACGAGGAGATGATATGGTCTCTCATATTGCCCGAAATCCCGGTGGGCAAGAGGTCGGACATCTATTACGAGTACAAAAAGGAGGACAGCTACCGCCTCCACGACGACAGGATAGGCCCCAAGAGCCTGCCCAACGAGGTCGACTGGGGAGTGGCCACGAAAAACTACTCCGTCAAGGACCACGCCCTGGGCGACTGGCTGCCGCAGGAGACCATCGACAACGTGGACAACCCGCTCCAGCCCGAGGTGGACACGAACGACTTCCTCAACATGCTCCTGGACGTGGCGCAGGAAAAGAGGGTGGTGGACCTCGTGTTCAACGCAGCGCCCTATCCCACGGGCAACAAGGTGCAGCTTTCGGGCACGGCGCAGTGGGGCGAGTCGGCCAACGACCCCATCGGCGACGTTCTCACGGCTGTTGAGACGTGCTTCATGCGGGCCAACACGCTGGTCTTCGGCGTGGAGGCGTGGAAGAAGTACAGGCAGCTCCCCGAGGTGCTGGACGCGGTGAAGTCCACCACGAGGCACCAGGGCTCGCCGGGCGGCCTCGCCACGGGCAGCGAAGTGGCCGCGCTCTTTGAGGTGGACCGGGTGCTCGTGGGCAGGTCGCGCTACATCTCGACCAGGGAGGGCCAGACGCCCGCGTACACGCGGCTGTGGGGCAAGCACTGCGCGGCCCTGCACGTGGTCAAGTCTCCCGGCATCAAGTCCGTGACGTTCGGCGGGACGTTCGTCGAGACGAAGCGGCAGACGCAGCGGGACTTCGACCCCAAGCGCGGCATCAAGGGCGCGCATTACTTCAAGGTGGCCTGGAACTCCGACGAGAAGGTCATAGCGGGCGACCTCGGCTACTTCATCGAGGACGCCGTAGCGTAAGCGAGCGCAGGGGGGACTCGCGTCCCCCCTGCGTATCCACTAAAAAAGGAGGAAATCGGAAATGCCGAAATACAGGGTCAAGGACACCCACATCAGGCACGGCGCGGGCAAGGAGGCAAAGGTCTACGGCCCCGGCGACGAGATGGACTTAACCGAGGAGCAGGCCGCGAAGCTCTCCGTGGAGCCGGTGAGCCAGGCCGGAGATAAGGACAAAGAAGAGGGCAAGAAAAAGGACGACAAGAAGGGAAAGAAATAACCCCCCTCGCTCCCCCCTTAATGTAAGGGGGGATGGGGGGTTACCCCCCCTTTGGCAAAAGGGGGGCGAGGGGAGGCAAGAAGTAACCCGCTCCCTTGATTCCCCCCTTTGGCAAAGGGGGGCGAGGGGGGATTTGAAAGGAGACCATGTACAGTTATTACAAAAGCCGTCATGCCCGAGGTCTTAGTCGGGCATCCATTCCCCGCCTACTGCCTGCGGGGACAGGTTTAAAAGTAGATTCCCGCCTGCGCGGGAATGACAGAGGAGACCATGTACTGCACCCTGGATGACATAAAGAAGCTCCTGCCGGAGGACTCCCTCCTCCAGCTTACCGACGACGAGGGGCTGGGCGCGGTAAATCAAACGCGGGTTGATGAGGCCGTTGCCCAGGCCGACGCGGAGATAGACTCCTGCATCGGGGGGCGCTACGGCGTCCCCCTCTCCACCGTGCCCGGCGTGGTCAAGAAGCTCTCCGTGGACATCGCGATATACAACCTCTACTCCCGCCGCGTGGAAGAGATGCCGGAGGTGAGGAAGGACCGGCACCGCAACGCCGTCAGCCAGCTCAAGGACATCGCGAAGGGCACGGTCTCCCTCGGGGTGGCCGAGCTGCCGCCCGCAGCGGACACCGGAGGGGCCGAGACGAACAAGGCCACGGATAAAAACGTATTCACCCGCGACAGGCTGAAAGGTTTCTGATGCCGAACGAAAACCTCACCACATACGTTGAAGCCGACCCCAACGGCCACATCGAGGCCGCGGTGGACAGGGTAACGTTCACGGGCCTCAACTACGACGAGAGCGCCTATCTATATAAGGACAAGGGCGCGGGCCACTTCGGCGGCGACTTCGAGCATTGCTTCCAGTTTATGATAACCGGCTCCACCAACTACGGCAGGTGCCACCCGTGGATGACGGCCAACGCGGTCGGCGACTGGGTGACCCTGCACGTCGCGGGCGAGGACAACCTCGCGCTCAGGCTTCACCGGGACGACCCTGATTTCACTTTCTACCTGTTCGAGGACAACGACCTCGGATGGTGGGAGTCCTCCCTGACGGGGCTTGCGGAAAACACAAAGTACTACGTTACGGTTAAGAGGGACGAGGCCGTCGGCACGTACGGGACGCTCTACTGCTACATATACCTCGACGCGGGGAGAACAAACCTCTTCGGCGCCATGAGCCTGGCCCTCCACAAGACGGTGGACTTCCGGTACGTCTACGCCCTCAGCTCGGAAAAATCCGCGTGGCCCAACCCCACGGTCTCCGGGTACGTGGAGAGCCTCGACCTCATGGAGCAGGAGGCCGCAAGCCTGCCGTCTCCGGCCCGGACGTTCGTGCTCGATACCGAAAAGAGGCCGATGACGCTCGACACCGAAAGGAGAAAGCTCTGTGCCTGATTTATACCTCAAGAGAAACGACCTCCAGCCTTACTACCGCGTCAAGGTGGAGGACTCGGACGGCAACGCGGTGGACCTCACCGGCGCGGACATCGTCTGCACCATGAAGGCCCCGGGCGGCACACTCAAAATCGACCGGCAGTCAACGGGCATCGTCATCACCGCCGCCGCAAGCGGCGAGTTCGAGTACCGATGGCAGGCAGGCGACACGGACACCGCCGGCAAATATCAAATCGAGTTTGAAATCACCCCGGCCTCGGGCGGCAAGTTCACCGTGCCCGGAAAGGGCGAGGCGGTGGTAATCATACAGGAGTCGTTGGATACGGTATGAGGAGCGTTCATGGATTTTGAAAACATAGAGGACAAAATCATCGAGACACTCAGGGCGGAGGTCGGCTATCTAAGGACAGTGGAGACCTACGCGGGCCAGCTCGAAGGGGAGATTGAAAAGCTCGTCGTCCGTTTCCCCGCCGCGTTCGTGGTCTACGGCGGATCGAGGCTTGAGTGGGTGGACGGCCCCAACCACCGGGAAAACGCGGAGTTCTCGGTGCTCGTCGCGGCCAGGAACCTCAGGGGAGGAAGCGCCGCCCGAAAGGGCGAACGCGGGGCTTACGCCCTCGTCAAGGCCGTGCTCGCGGCCCTCGTAAACAAGGACTTCGGGCTCGGCATGGAAAGGCTAACCCCGTCGAGGGTCTCCCTTGTCTTCGTCAGCAACACCGTCACGGTTTACGGGCTGGATTTTCAAACGGGTTTTGACACGACTTATGAGTGGTAAGAAAAAGCAAAGGAACCGGCAGCCCGAAAAGAACCGTCATGCCCGAGGTCTTGGTCGGGCATCCATTCCCCGCCTACTGCCTGCGGGGACAGGTTTAAAAGTAGATTCCCGCCTCCGCGGGAATGACAAAAAAGGATAAAGACTGAAAGGAGGTGCCGTGAAGATAAAGGTTATCTCGAAAGTCGGGGACACGTATCATCCGAAATACGGCCGCCTCGTAAAGGGCATGGAACTCGAAATCGAGGAGGCCGACTTCGGCAAGGAGATATTTAAAAAGAAAAGCGCCTCCCCTAATGAGGGGGGTTCCGCAGGGGGGACGCAAGTCCCCCCTGCACCCAAAAAAAAGGGGGATACGTAAGGGGGGCGAAGCCCCTCTTACGCCCAAAAGTAAGGAGGTAAACAATGCCATCAGGACTTGAAATCAGGGCGGCCCTGAAGAAGGCCGCCGCGTGGGGCACGCCCGTGGCCTGCGGGGCGAACGACGGAGTGCTGCTCACGGGCGACTCGCTCAAGCGCGCCATCGAGAGCCACCTGGACGACTCCCTTGGGCAGCCGTTTGTAACGGGCCGCGACCAGGGGGAGATAAAGGCAGAGGGAGGGCTTGAGGCCTACCTGCGTTACGACTCCCTGGACCTGCTCATCGCCCTGGCAATGGGAGCGACAGGCGGAGCGCCCACCCAGCAGGGCGCCACCGCGGCCTATGCGCAGAAGTTCACCCTGGCAGACGGCCTCGACGGCCTCTTCGCCACGCTGGCCGTCAACAAGCAGGTCAACGTCTTTGAGTACCCGTCGGCCAAGATAACCGGCTTTACCATCAAGGGCGAGATGGGAAAACCCGTGGAGGTCTCCTTCGGCGTGCTGGCCGACGACGAGGACCCGGCCTCCGCAACCAACGACCTCACGAGCTTTGCAAACGTCACTTATGCCGAGACGGCCAACCGCGTGCTCATGAGCCAGGGGGTCTTCAGGCTCAATGACGAGTCCGGGGCTGCGCTGGCCTCGCCCACGGACGACATATACCCGTCGGCCTTCGAGCTTTCCCTTAAGCGGAACCTCAAGGGCAGCTACGTCGCGGGGGGGGCGGATAAAATCGACGAGCCTGCCAACGAGGGCCTTCCGGAGGTCACGCTCAAGCTCACTTTCCCGCGCTACACGGCCACGACTTTCCTCACGGCCCTCGGCTCGGACACGCGCAAGAAGATGGATATAGTCTTCACCGGCGCGCTCATCGAGAGCACGTACAACCGGGAGTTCAAGCTCCGGTTCCCGCACCTGGCGCTCGTAAACGCCGAGGCGGCCACGGCCGAGGGGCAGATAGTCCACCCGCTTGAGTTTAGCTGCCTGGCAACGGACACCGCGCCCAGCGGAATGACGGGCATACTCAAGCCCTTCGAGGCGGACGTGATAAACAAGCGGAGCACGGACGTGCTGGCGTAACCTTTAACCCGTCATTCCCGCGAAGCCTGTCCCCGCGAAGGCGGGGAGCGGGAATCCAGGAGGTTTTTTATGGAAATAGGGGCCTTAAAAAGAGACGACTTCGAGGTATGGGTGCGGTTCATGGACGCCGAGGTGCTGGTGCGCTACGTGTCGCTTGAGGAACTCCAGCGGATAGGCAAAAAGGCCACGAGGAGGGAGTGGGACGGGAAACACCGGCCACTGGAGACAATGGACGCCCTCGAGGCCAACCGCCTCCTGGGCCGGGCCGCGGTGCGCGGATGGAAGGGGCTTACCGTGGACGGCGCGGAGTTTCCCTTCAGCCCCGAAAACCGCGACCTCCTCATGACCCGGTGGTCGGACTTCGCCAAGTTCGTGGGCGATGCCTGCACTGACCTCCAGGCGCTTGCCGGCGAGGAGCGGAGGCGGCTTGAAAAAAACTCCGTGCTCACCTCCGGGCAAGAAGGGACTTCCCTGGGGTGAGCTGCGCAAGCTGCGAGGACGCGCGGAGGGTTGACGGAGCGCCGCCCGAGTGCGAAACAAAACTGGGATGTATAATCCCGTCCCCCGGCCCGGAAGGGGCGAGGGTGCTCGGAATCCGCTCTATGCTCGTCTCCCTCAGGGGACTTGTCGATTCGGCGTCGATACTCCGCATGTACGGGGCCGGGAGAGAGGACGCGGAGCTTCTGGCCTTTGTGGAGGAGGAGCTTAAGACCATGGAGGAAAGCGCGGGCTGAGATGATACGAATCAGTGTGGCTGTTTCGGGAGATTTCGAAGGCATAAGGGGCGAGGCCGAACAAAGGGTCAGGGCCGGCTTTGCCCGCGCCGTCGGGGCCGCGGAGGCGCAAGCCAGGGCATCCGCCCCCCGGAGGACGGGGAAGCTCAGGGACGCGATACGCGCTTATCTTACGGGCGCAATGAATGCCGCGCTGGTCTCCGCCGCGCCTTATTCTTCCTATCTTCACGACGGCACCGGGCTTTACGGCCCGCACAATGTCCCTATCATTATACGTCCGGTCGGGAAAAAGGCCCTCTGGTGGAAAGGTGCCCCGCATCCGGTGAAAGGGGTCGCCATAAAGGGCATCAGGCCGGGGCGCTTCTTAAGGGACGCGGTCCGCGACTCGCTCCTTGAGCGAGCGTTCGACGAGGGGTTTGAAAAAGGGGAGTAACATGGCCGTTGCCGAAGGAAAAAGCAAGGAAAGGCATCGGTATTTTCAAGGAGATGGCGGAGAAATCTTATCGCTTGAATGGGCATCGCCTCCCGGTCTGTCGCGGAAACGTATGCGCCTGGCAAGGAGGAGCGACAGTATGAGCAGGCCGTATCCGTACAGCGGACTGGTTGACATGAGGTCTAACGAGAAGGTAAGCAGCATTAAGATTGCCACGGTCAACTCCCACTTGAATTTCTCAAAGGGGTTGTCGGAGGAAAAAGAGTCACGGGCGATGAAAACCCGCCTTGCGAGGATGAGCGATATGATTACAAAACCGGCGGTCTCCGGGTGCAGGTCCCCAGTGTCCTGGTCGAACCCGAACAGGAACATCAGCACACTGACGATGGCAAGCTCCCATCGTAGATCCTGAAGCAAATTCATCAAGGAGATTATAGCATGCAGAGGGTCGAAAAGATTACTTTCTGGCTGAGAGCAAACGCCAGATGAGTAAAACGGCTAAAAGAAGATACAGGACACCGTTTATGACGTTTTCATATCTCATGGTCCGCAGAGACTCAATAACCAGAATGCAAATAATAACAATAATTTCGAACCTGAAGTGCTTGAAAAATTTTCCGTACCCGGGTTCCATGGAGGTGATTATAGCATGCAGAGGTGAAAACAGGATGCAAGGGCAAAGGGGTTATCTCCTTGCGGATAGTCTACGCTTGAAGAGAAAAAAGGCCAGCACGAGATATGCTAAAGCAAGCCCGTGGCGGTGGTCGAAAAAATAATAAAGAGAATGAATTGCCAATATGGCGCAAAGAATATCGATTTCATTTTTGAACTCCCGTATGAACTCTTTGTATTTATCCATGGAGGTAATTATATCATGGCGGAAGTGAAGATACAACTAAATGCTGAGGCTGAAGCTCGCCTGCAAGATACGCTTATTATAAGAAAAACAAGGAGCGCCGCTGATGAGATATAAACAACCCTTTTATTTTCTGCGGGCTTCGATTAGACGCAAGACGATCAAGGATGCAATACAAAGAAGAAACAGGCCTGTTGAGAAATCGCCGGCCAGCAAGTTGAACACCGCAGCGATTGCCAACAACAGGCTGGCATAGATGAGGTCGCTTTTAAGGGACCTGAAAAACTTCTTTTGAAATTCATCCATTCAAGGAGAGTATAACATGACCGAGGGTCGAAAAGATTATTTTTTGGCTAAAACAATACGCCTTAAGAGGAAAAAGGCCAGCGAGAGATACAGAATTCCGAATCCATACATGTGGTCGAAGAATGAATAAACAGCCCGTAGCGCAAATATGCCGCATACGATATAGAGTTCCCCTGCGAACTCTCTTATGAACTCTTTATATTTATCCATGGAGGTAAGTATAGCATGGCGGGAGTAAAAATTGAGGGTTCAATTTTCATAGAGATGCGACAGCTTATTGCGGGAGGCGTTATTGCTTGCCTGCAGGGGGGGGTATTACTTTTCTCCCGGAATATTCTTATCAGTGTAGCCGGCGCTGCTTACGGTGTTATCCTTTGTCGTTCTTTTTATGGGCCTCGATGACATCAATAATTATGATAATAGCCAGGCTGAGGGGCATAAAACCTGCCCAGAAACTGACTGAAATGAACATGATTACGGAGAGGATGGTTAATAGCAAAGCAAAATAAAGTAGTTCGTGCCTGAATTCCCTGAAAAATCTTTTTTTATATTCGTTCATTAAGGAGAGTATAACATGGCTGAGGTAAGGATTGACATAACAGCAGAGGACAAGACATCTCCAACGCTCCGAGTAGTGGGAGGGGGGATAGCAAATGTAAGTAGCAAAATAGAAAAATTAGGCGAATCATCCAGCCATGTCGAAGCCTCGTTTGCAGCAGGAATTAAGAGTTTTCTGGAATGGTCTGGGGTGATTAGTGGAATTTCACTCATGATAGACAAGGTAAAGGAAAAGTTTTCTAAGAGTGACCCATTAAAAGATATTTCAGACTCAATCACCTCCCTCAAGGACGACATCTCCTCTGTCAAGGAAAAGCTCGAAGAGCTCAACGCCACGTGGTCGGACATCTACGAGGAAACGGCGGGCAAATACAAGGGCCGACTCGAAGGGCTTATAGAGGAAATCAACTTTCTTACGAACTATATCGCCGACCTCCAGGAAACGTTCAAGGACGCCGAGTTCGAGGTGGACCTGTCGGGCCTGAAAAGAGAGCTTAACGAAGCAATCAAGGAACTGGAGGGACTGCTGGGCGTGTCCCTTCCCAAGGTCACCCAGGGGGCCGCGGACGCGGTTGAGGAAAGCATCGGCTCATTGAAAAACCATCTCTCGGGACTTGACTCCATGCTTGATAAAACTCTCTCTCTCACCATTGCTCAGGCTATCCGGAATACGGGCGAGGTCAAGACCGCCCTGGCCTCCATCCCGGACGTCACCTACAAGGACGTTATTATCGGATATTTGACCCGCGCGTCACAAGCAATTCGACCTGTGCTACTTTACTTCTTGTCGTTTTTCATATGGGCTTCTAAAAGGCGAATGGATATTGAGCCCGAAAAAGCAAAGAGGGCTAAACCACACCAGAACTTGCCAGAAAAAAACATAATTACCGAGAGAATGATCAGCAACAAACAAACAAAAATGAGTTCATTCTTGAAACCTTTAAAGAATTTCTGTTGAAATTCATTCACAAGGAGATTATAACATGGCTGAAGTAAAGATAGAGATAACTGCAGAGGACAGGACATCTCCCGCATTAAACACTTTGAAAAACAATATACAGCAAATTTTAAACGACCTTAAACCTCCAGAAGCATCAGTTTTTATAACCCCCGCCTTACTGCGTTATGCAAGATTGATATTTGATATCATCAGCGGCGTTGTAACAATAGTTAACATCACGGAGGCGTTAAACCAAAACACACAACTTCATGAAGTTGCTGGCTCAATAACCTCCCTCAAGGACGACATCTCCGAAGTCAAAGGCAAGCTCGAAGAGCTCAACGCCACGTGGTCGGACATCTACGAGGAAACGGCGGGCA
>CBDVCR010000053.1:0-17407 GCA_965372535.1 uncultured bacterium
AACCCCATTTCCTTGTTTGATATCGCCTTAAGCAATTCTCATGCCGAACAGTATTAGGGATGTCCCCATGGCACAGGAGACGGCCAGGAAGCTTGACCCGGAAAAGATGGCCAAGACGGCCCTCACGCCCCTGTTTCCCGACAGCGGCATACTGAAGAAGATAGGGCTTCTGGACAATCCCAAGTACAACCACAACAACGTGAACCTGGGGTGCATAGAGTGCCACGGGAGCTTCATCATTGCGGAGCCGGGCGGCAAGCTCAAGGGCTGGCCCAACGCCGGGGTGGGCAGGATAAACCCCGACGGCAGCCTGGGCTCCTGCACCTATTGCCACACGAGGCACAAGTTCAGCGTTGCCGAGGCCCGAAAGCCAGGGACCTGCGGCCAGTGCCACCTGGGCCCCGACCACCCCCGGTTTGAGATCTACGAGGAGTCCAAGCACGGAAACATCTACGCCTCCTCGGGCGAGGAGTGGAACTGGGACGTACCGCCCGGACAGTGGGGCCCGAGGGACATAGTGGCCCCCACGTGCGCGGCCTGCCACATGAGCGGCTTCGGCGGCGCGGTGGAGACCACGCACAACGTGGGAGAGAGGCTCTACTGGGAGCTCCAGCCCAAGAAATCGGTACCCCAATGGAAGGGGCCCGACGAGCTGGACTTCGTGCTCAAGCGGGTGTCCGACAAGGCCCAGGCAGAGAAGGGTCGAGCTACGATGAAGAAGGTCTGCAAACAGTGCCATTCTCCGCAGTGGTATGAAAACTACTTTGTGGAGTTCGACAAGGTGGTGAGCGACTACAACATGCTCTGGGCATATACGGACGGCCTTCTGAAGCAGGCATACAAGGAGGGCCTGGCGAGCAAGGACAACCCCATCGACGAGACGCCGGAGATAATGCACTACCTGATATGGCACCACGACGGCCGCCGCTGGCGGATGGGGGCGAGCATGATGGGGCCGGACTGGACGCACTGGAACGGGGCGGTGGACACTATCATGAACAAGCTGGGCGCCATGGTCAACGACATCGAGATGCGCAGGAAGATAAAAGCGCTCGAACCCAGGTAATCTACATATTTTCAGAATGACCTGTCAATGAGAAGTACAGGAAGTGTACAGGAAGGAAGCAATCTTTACATCCTTCCGTCGCCGACGGTGGGCAGGATGCCCCGGTCCTTCAGCACGTTCCAGACCTGCCGCTCGGAAAGGCCCCACTGCTCCGCCAGGACGCTTACCGGCACGCCCCGGTCGAAGGCGACCTATATCCTGAAATGATTTGGCAGGAGATTTCAGTAGTTGGGGGAGAAAATTAATCGAAGATTTGTGAGGAGGGATGTTGGCTTCACCTGCGAGGGCGCAAAAATTGAAGGATCTCCGAATGAAAAGTATCGGTAGAAAGTCACACGTCTTAAGGGCCTTTAGGGCCGATGTTCGCCCTTGCACCCTACCACAAGCTCATCGACGATTGGCTCAGATAGGGGGACTACCAGGCACGCCGCCTGCTTATGGTATCTTATATATATGGAAGGAAAAGTGGTTTCCATAAATATAAGCGACAAGAAGGGTGTCCGGAAGAAGCCCGTTGAAGAGGTTCTAATCAAGGAGGATTTCGGCATCGAGGCCGATGCCCACGCCTCCGGCGAGTGGCGCCGCCAGGTGAGCCTTCTGGCCATGGAGAGCATCAGTAAAATGCGGGACATGGGCCTTGACGTTAAGCCCGGGGACTTCGCCGAAAACATCACCACCGAGGGGATAGACCTCCCGGCCCTTCCGATAGGAACCCGCGTGCGGCTCGGCGAGAGCGTTGAGGGCGAGGTCAGCCAGATAGGCAAAGTCTGCCATACCCGGTGCGCCATCTACTACCAGGCCGGAGACTGCGTCATGCCCAAGGAGGGCATCTTCATAAAGATAACTTCCGGCGGGCGCCTCCGCAGTGGAGACCCCGTCAAGGTCCTTTTCGACAAGTCTAAGCCTTAACTTTACCGGCTCATAGCATGGAAAAGAAACCTCCAATCATCGTCGGCGTGGGCGGCGCCTTCAGCGGAGCGGGGAAGACCACGGTTGCATGCTCCTTTCTCCGGGGGCTGAAAAAGTGGGGCGCGGTGAAATATACGAAAACCCTCCTGAGCTCAGTTTTGGTCGATGAAAGGTCAGTGCTCGCACGGAGCGGCAAAGACACGGCCCTACTGCTCGAAAGCGGGGCTGAGCGGGTCATCTGGCTAAGGTCGCCCCGCTTCCGGCTGAAGGGAATTCTCATGGAGGCTGTTTCGAGGCTTTCCTGTCTCGAGGGCATTGTCGTCGAAGGCAACAGCGCGGTATCTCTGGTGGAGCCGGACATCGTGGTATTCGTAGCGGACGGGGACAGATTAAAGAGGGGGGCAGAAAGAATTCTGGCTGTGGCTGACATCATCCTCCACGGCGAGCGACCCCCGAGCGGGGGGAAGAAAAGCGCACGACTGTTCCGGAAAGACGACGCGGGATTTCAGGAATACTTGTTGAACCTGATAGACGATATTAAAGGCAACCTCTAATAATCCCTTTCTACTGCAAACGGCTGCAATCGCCGCATGCTTTGTTGTCAGGGTAAATTTGTCCTCAACGTAGCTATGGCCACGCTTCCGGGAAATTTCCCCTTCCGCCGCGCCTGCTGCGATTTCGCTCGCTTTCGCTACGAAAGCTATTATTAGAGGTTGCCTTAGGCGAAAAGGCTTCAACCGCCGACCTGAGACATGGCCTCGAGGGGAAGCGATGCAATGCTTCCCCTCCCACGGGGCTTGCACCCAACCGCCTGCCTCAAGGCCGCATCCATCTCCTCGTCCGAGGCCGCCCCGGCTATGCTGAATTCCTCGCTTGAGAAGAGGCACGGCTTCAGAGTCCGCCTCGTGGTAAGCCTGAGCCTGTTGCAGGACCCGCAGAAGTGGTTGCTCATCGGGCTTATGAACCCCATCACCCCCTGTGAGCCCTCGATCCTGAAATTCCTCGACGAGCCTTCCTCTCCCACGGGGACCATCCTTCCGAGCCTGGTTGAGATAATTTTCATGACTTCGGAAGAGACGATGCGCCGTTCATTGCCCCATCCTCCCTCGCCTATGGGCATAAGCTCTATGAACCGGATGTGGTAGGGCTTTAGGAGCGTGAGGGCGGCAAAGGAGGCCATCTCGTCGTCGTTGATGCCACGGAGGGGAACCACGTTTATCTTTATCGGAGAAAAACCCTCGGCCTCAGCGCTGGTTATCGCCTCGTATACGCGCTCAATAGACCCGCCGCCGGTGAGTTCGGTATACCGCCCGGAGCGGAGAGAGTCAAGGCTGATATTCACCCTGTCGAGCCCGGCTGCTTTAAGTTCGCGCGCCTTGTCTTTCAGGAACAGCCCGTTGGTGGTAAGGCTCACGTCCGCGACGCCGAGGCGCTTTGCCGAGCGGACCAGGTCAGCGATGTCTCCCCTTAGGAGTGGCTCGCCGCCCGTGAACCTCACTTTCTTAAGCCCATATCTGACGGCGACCCTGAGGAGGCTTTCGAGGGCCTCTTTCCCAATCAGCTTATCGGGGTCGGCGCACGAAGGGACGCCCCCGGGCATGCAGTAGATGCACCTCAGGTTGCAGCGGTCGGTTACCGCAACCCTTAGATAGTCTATCCTTCTGCCGAAAGCGTCGTTAAGCGCCATGTCATTTCCCGAAAGGGCAGACCGGATACCTGCACTCCTTGCAATGCAGGCAGAGGCCACCGTGGCCAAGCTCGGCGAGCTCCCGCCTGCCAATCTTTTCTCCGGCCAGTATGCGGGGCAGCACGATATCGAAGACAGTCGCCCCGTTGTACATCCCGCATGCGGGTATGCCCACCACGGGTATCTCCCGCGACGAGCCGTTGTGCCCACTCACGAGATACGCCACGAGGAACATGGCGCCGGGCAGCACAGGGGAGCCGTACGTCACGTCCTCGGCCCCGAGCTCCCGGATGGCGAACCTCGTCACGTCGTCGGGGTCCACGGACATCCCCCCGGTGGTTATGAGGAGGTCGGCCCCGGCCGCCAGGAGCTGTTCGAGCCTGTCACGAATCACCGCCCTGTCGTCCGGCGCAAAGTGGACGCCAATGACCTCGCCGCCCACCTCGAGAACTTTTCTTTCAATGATGGGGGCGAAAGCATCTTTTATCCGGCCGTAATAGACCTCGTTTCCTGTTATTACGATTCCAGCCCGTGGCCGCCGCATTTCCCTGACGCTCAGCACGCCACCAGAGGCGCCGGCGACCGAGACGGCACGCTCAACCAAATCCCTGTGAACCACAAGAGGTATCGCCCTCGTGCCGGCGACGACGCGGCCCTTCCTGACGACCGTGCCCTCCTGGAGCGTCGCGCACATCACCTCGCCGAGCATGTTGAACGCGCACAGCGCGTCCTTATTCACCTTGAGAAGCCCGTCTCTGGCGGCCACGAGGTTTATCTTGCCCTCCCTGGGCTCGCCCTGCATCTCGACCCCATCGCCCATGAGCGCTGTGGCAAGCTCGTAGGCGGCGGCGTCCTCGTGCATCTCGCCGTCTTTGAGTTCGAGTATATACAGGTTTTCCTTGCCGAGCCTCTGGAGCCGGCAAATGTCGTCCTCACTTACGATATGTCCCTTTTTGAAGGCCCTGCCCTTGAAGGGGGCACGGCCCCCCTCGGCAAACGTCTCGCCGGGCCGTATCTCGGTGATGTCGTGGGCGAGGACTTTGCCCACGGCATCAACTGTGGGGACCGTTTTCAGACCCGTGCTTGTATTAGAAATACCATAATGGGCATCACACATAAATACCTCCTTTATAGCTCCTGCCTTGCGGGCGGGCGAGCACAAGCCTGACGCCCTCAAGGCCGTAGTGCAGGGCAAGGCCCGCCGCAAATCCCAGGGACAGGTTGCCTGATACGAAGCCGACGACCGCGGTCAAGACAGCTATTGCGACCATAGGCTTATTGTCGAGTATGTCCTTCATGAATAACGAGTGCTGAAGACCGACATAGAAAAGGAGCACCCCGAGTATTCCCTTGGGGAAAGCTCCCACGATGGCAAGCGAGGAGCCTCCGAACACCAGGGCGAGGACCACGAGCGCTACGCCGATGATGCAGCCCGACCGCTCGGAGCTTGCGCCGAATTTCCGGTGCGCCGTGAGCCCTCCGCTTCCGTGGCACATTGGGGCTCCGCCAACGATTCCGGAGACTAAGTTGGCGATTGCCATGCTCAAAGGTATGTTCCTGAGGCTCAGCCGCGAAGCCCGCGGGCCATAGAGGATTTTTCCCGTGTTTTCCGTCGCCACAACCGCGTTTCCGAGCGTGAGGGCAATCTGCGGTATGACCAGTACCATGAAGCCCGTCCAGAGGTTTTCCGGAGTCGGAAGCGCAGGCTCAAGCGGCACCGGCCCGAGAAAGGCCACATTCACGGTCCGTAACGAAAACAAGATGCCGAGAACAAGAACCGGTATGAGGGGCGGCACGGCCTTGGTGAACACAACGCATGCAAAGAGCAGAGCTCCGGCCGAAACCGCAAGCGCCGCCTCAGGGGCCATCATGCCGAAAGAGGCCCTGACGAGCATCAGCCCAAGCCCAAACTGTATGCCCCTGACCACGGAGACGGGGAACAGCTCCCCGAGCCTTACGCTCAGCCCCGTCAGGGCAATGAAAAGAAGTATTGCTCCCATGACCATGCCCGCCGCGTTTATGACCTCGAAGCCCAGGCCCGTGCTGATTGCGATTGCCGCCATGGCCTTGAGGGGCTGGACGGGCATCGTAACCCTGAAAAACCAGGAAGACGCTATGTAGAAAAGCCCGGCCATCAGGAAAAGCGCCGTTGGGTTGAACCCGTTGGCCGCAATAAGGGCAACGGCCAGGGGGAACAGCACCCCTATGTCGCCAAAGGCGCCGGAGATGTCCCACAGAAGCCTTCTCATCCTACCTCCCGAATACCTCTCTGAACCGGGCATCCACCGTCTCCCGTATCCCCTCCTCGAGGGTCTCGTACTTTTCCAGAAATTCCCTCGCCTGGGGGGTGAGGGCCGCGCCTCCACCGTTTTTCCCCCCGGCATGCCGCTCCACGAGGCGTATGCCGAGCCTCTCCTCCATGGCGTTTATGTAGCTCCATGCCTTGCGGTAGAAGATGCTTATCTCCTTCGCGGCCTGGTTGATGGAGCCGTGCTTGTCGATGGCCTGAAGGAGAAACCTCCTGCCCCGGCCGAATACCGGCTCGCCCCCGACCTCTATCCAGAGTTTAGAGCGTATCTCCATGTGCTTCCGTGCGCTATGACTGTCTTGCATAACGGTCATCAAATTTTTTCATAATACGCGCCGTCAGCGCACGCCCGGCACAGGGCCTTTCCTTCACGGTAAACCTCCCGCATGTCCTGGACGTGCTCTCCGCATCCGTCGCACCGGACTCTCCTCAGGGGTCTTCCGGGCATGTCCTCCGGCCGGACCTCGACCACCACTTCCGCCATCTCGAAAAGCTCCCCGTCGTCCATTACCTTGTACGCTTCAAGCTGAGCAAGGTACTTGTCATTTATCTCGGGACAGAGGGCTTTCGCCTTCTCGCGCGAATGCTCCCTCGCAAGCACCCGGACGGCCCTCCCGGACTCAAGGTTGAGAAACGCAGCCGCCATTTTCCCGTAGTCAAGGAACTTCATGCTTCTCTTGCCGAGGCTGCAACCGGTGACCGACTGCACTGCGTCGGTGGCGCAGCGGTCCATCTCCACGAATACGATGAGCTTCTTGCGGTCTGCGCTCCTGGGGTCTGTGATGCCAATTTCGCGGAGACCCAACATGGCCATCCGCACGCCGAGCACCTGTCCCGCGCAGAGGTGCCCGTGGACCCTCACGGACTCATCGAGCAACTCTTCGAAGCCGAGACCGCTCAGCACTGCCTGGGTGCTGCTTATCGCGCCGCTATGCCGCATTGCCCTGTTCAACCTCCACACATGAACCAGTTGTAACAGAAACGAATTCCACCAGGCCGATGCCATCATGCCCGCTTCCGAGCTCGATTGCATTGTGCATGCAGAATTCCTCGCAGAGTCCGCAGCCGCTGCAACGGGACGCGTTGAACGAAAGCGCTTTAGTTTCTCCCTCCCGGCCGCACTTGAGCGCCCCGTTTGGGCACATGGCCGCGCAAGCGGCGCATGCATTGCATGCGTCATCCACTTTAACGGTGAAACAATTAGTAAGCAAATCCCCATCAACTGTGCCGAATTTCCGGCATGCACGGTTGAGCAATTCCCTCTTTCCGGGAATTTTCTTTGAGCCGTAAGGTTGGGACTTCTCCGTCCGGGAAAACTCCTCCGCCACGCAGGAGACTCCTTCTACGGTCGCCCCCCTGAGAAGCCTGAAGAAGCCCCTCCTGCTCAAAGAGACTTCTTGAAACTCCAGCTCGTCTTTCTCATATAGGGCCCTGAGTCTGGGCGCCATCCCCGGGACTGTCCTTCCAACCGATGCGACGACATCGGAGAGCTTGTCCAGGATAAGCCCGTTTTCGCATTCCCGGCATTCGGTTAGATTGAACTGAATGCCGCCGTCCATGAATGAGAGAAGAAACACCAGGTGCTCTGTCGAAAGAAACCCCAGACACGGCGTCTTAGCATGTGCAAGTAGGCCCTCCTTATGCATGCATCCGAGCACGGGGCTTTCGGCCTTCCCAAGCTCGGCAGCAGCCCTTTGGAAGTCGAACCCTTTGATCTCAAGCGCGTCCACGGGGCATGCGGACGTGCAAAGCATGCAGCCGGTGCATTTCCCTGCATCGAGAGAAATTCCGCCATCCAGAGCTATCGCGCCACTCGGGCAAGCCGATACGCATCTCGCACATGAACTCCGGTTGTACCGCATCCTCAGGCATCGGGACCTGTCTATCCTTACCTGTGAATGGGGCGACGAAACCAAGCTTAGTATGCTGTCCCTGACCATCGCGTTTATCCGATATCCTCCGGCACCGGACATCCGGTGACGAATGCCTCCAGGCACTCTGCCAGCGCGCGGTAATACTTGTTTTGAGTCCCGTCCTTTATCCGTCTCGCAAATTCTGGAGCCCATGCGGCAAGGTTTTCCTCAAAAAACGCGGCCTGCGTTCCAAGGTATCCTTTGGCCGCGGCGGCGTCCCCATCATTCAGCGCCTGAATCTCCCTCGCAATGAGGTAGTTCATGAATTCAAGCTCTATGGCGACATGGTCCGGAGGCTGCTTTACGTCCTCGTCAAGCACGAGGCCCGCTTCATCGTATATTTTCGAGACGGCGAGGGTGGAATCTCCCATCACCCGCTTCCCCTGGTCGAGGTAAACCGAGCCGAAAGGCGGGGCAATAAGCTCATTGGGCCCGACGAAGAGCTTCGCATATTCCACCTGGAGGTCTTCATCGGAATATATCATGAAGGCGCCCGCCATTTTCTGAGTGTGTCCCTCCGCCTTCGGGCAGACGAGCTTCATGAGCGAAGCAAGATTCTCAAATACCGATTCCTGCCCGAACAGTTCCTTCTCCGGAAGGTAGAAGCACGCGGCGAGGAGTTTATAAACATCGCCCCTTGCTTTTTCCCTGGCAATTAGTTTGTCAGCGCTGTCAATTTTCACCAAATTCCAACCCTCGCATTCATTGCCCTGAGAAGTCCCGGAAGCGGCCTGACAGGATGCCGCTTCCGGGCAAGGCAAGCTGTTTCCGCAAAAAACTTCCCTACGCCTTGACCTTGAAGCTCCGGATGTAGTATACATTGGGCTTGGTGCCAGCCTTGGGCTTCAGCACCGTGGCCTTGTGTTCCTTCAGAAGCTTCGCCACCTGGCTCTTGGGGTCGTCCCTGTCGCCGAATATCCTTGCCCCGGCCGGGCAGGAGACCACGCAGTAGGGCAACTCCCCGTTTTTCACCCTGTGGTCGCAGAAAATGCATTTCTCAACGACCCCGTCGCGTCTCACGGGGTTGTAATCCGGGTGGCTGTAGACGGTCTTGTGAGGCGGCATGCCGCGCGTCTTTCGGGCTATCTCGGCTCCCGATGCCGTACAGCTTTTAACGAGTTCCCTCGCGTCGCGGTAAAAGGGATGGGTGTCTTTTTCGAATTCGTTGAAGCTGATGACGCTCCATTCCTCGCCCTTGACGTTCTCCTGGCTGTAGGGGCAGTTCTGCTGGCAGAGGCGGCAGCCTATGCAGCGTTCGCTGTTGTGCATGGTGATGCCGTCTTCGGTTTTGAACATTGCCTTCGGAGTTACGGGGCATACCGCCACGCACGGGGCGTTGGAGCAGTGGTTGCAGAGTACCGGACGGGTGGTATAGTCGATATTAGGGAACTTCCCGCTTTCTTTATGGAGGAAGTCGGCCCAGTTGAAGGACTGGCCACTCTGCCTGAGCTGGGTGTTGTTCTCCGTCTTGCAGGCTATGGCGCACGCGCCGCAGCCCACGCATTTCTGAAGGTCTATGACCATTGCGTACTGTGCCATATCTTTTCATCCCTCCTTTAGGCCTTCTCGATTCTTACGCCGGTGAAGCCGCCGTTCCGAACGTTGCTTCCGCTCAGGCGCTCGGTCTCGAAAGGCATTATCTCGTTGTTGTTCACGCCCCTCGGGACGGCCTTGTGGTAGTCCTTTGCCGCCACTCTCCCGTAGGCCCAGTGGCCCTGGCCGTAGCACTTTGTTACCGTGCCGGGCCTGATGCCCTCCGAGAGCCTGGCATTGATCTTGTAGCTCCCGGTGACAGAGCTTATCTTAACCATGTCGCCGTCCTTGACGCCGAGCTTCGAGGCGTCCTTTGGGTTTATCTTCAGGACGTCGTCCCAGCCCACGTCGCCGATGTCCACGTGCTTGAACTCCTGGAACCACGGGGCGTTCTGGCTCCGGCCCTCGCGGCTGAGCTTGCTCTTGTAGTCGAGGAACGCGAACGGGTACTTCTTCTTGTCCCCGTACCGAAACGGTGGTTCATAATGCGGCACTAATGCGAGTTCGCCGCGGGCCGTGTAATTCGTGGCCTTCATAATGTCGTCAATGTCGGTCTTATGCTTCTTGGCATGCTTCTGGAGCGCTTCCTTAAGCGTCTCGCTGTAGAACTCGAACTTGTGGGTCTTGGTCTTGAACTTGCCCCAGCGCTTCTTGTACTTGTACTTGCCGGAGTTCCACATGCCGCGCTTCCTGAATTCAGCCCAGCCGTTGATATTGTCTCCTCCCACGTCTTTCTTGCCGTCCCAGAGAGGTGCGGTCTGGATCTTGAGATTGTACTCGGTGAACTCAAGTCCGTTCTTGGGCTCCTTGCCGGTTTCCGGGTCCTTGAACTCCTTCTGGAGATAGTCGTGGAGGTTCGGGAACCCCTTGTCCTTGAGCTTAAGGGCCAGGTCCCAGACCATTTCGGTCTCGTCCATCCTGACGTCCCAGAGCGGCTTGACCACGGGCTGAACGAGCGTGCAGGTTGCGTAGCCGTTTGCCTTGGTCTTTACGTAGCCGAGTTTTTCGAACTTGGTGATGGCCGCCGGGAGCACGATGTCGGCGTACTGGGTCATCTCCGAGGCGTTAGTGGTTACATGCGCGAAGAACGGAAGCTTCTCCAGCGCCTTCTCCCAGCGCTGTGCGCCCGAGCTCGAGAAGACGAAGTTGTTCATGTAGCCGATGGCTACTTTTATCTCGTAGGGGTCCTTGGCGAGCATTGCGCTTGCCACGTTGTTGGTGACCACGCCGCTTCCAGGCTTACCCTTTTTCATGGCAGGGAACTCCTTGTAGCCGCGCTGGTCAATCTTCTGGAACTTGGAGTGCTTCTTGGCAAGCTCGTCCTTGTAATCGTCGTACTTGGGGATCTTTTTGACCGGTATCTTCGATGCGGCGATGGGGCCGCCCTCGTTGTCGACGGACCCCAGCAGGCCGTTAAGGGCTTCCACGGCCATGGCCGAATATCCGCCACGCACGTGCATAGACGCGCCGGGACCTTGCCAGACGATGACATTGGGCGCGTTCTTGCCCATCCCCTTTGCCACGCGCTCGATCTGTTTTCTATCAATCCCGCTGACTTTCTCGGCCCACCTGGCGTCCTTGTCCTTGAGCTCAATGTTCCACCACTTGACAAGGCCATGGGTGTGTTTCTCCTCGAAGGCAGCCTCGTCGACGGTCTTGCCCTTCTTGAACCTGTTCTTTCCGTCCTTGAAGTCCCCGACGAACTCCTTGTGCCAGAGCCCCTTGGCGAGTATCACGTGGGCCATGGCCGAGGCTAATGCGCCGTCGGTGCCGGGCTCGATGGGAAGCCACTCGTGGGCCTTGGCCGCCGAGGAGTTGAGCCTTGGGTCCACGACCGCCACGGTGGCCCGGTCCAGCACGTCGCCGAACCGCTTAATCGTTGCCGGAATCATCCGGTTGCTGCTCAAGGGGTCGGCGCCCCAGATGAGCAAGTATTTCGTTTTGTCGAGGTCGTAGTCGCGGTAGCCCCAGAGGCCGTGGGTGTAATAGGCCCCGAACTTCTCGGCCTCGGCGCAGAGGGCGCTGTGGGAGATGCCGTTGGGGGAGCCGAAGACCTTGGGGAGCGCCGCATAGATGGTATCGCGCATGTAGGTGTATCGGCCACGCATGAGCAAGAACTTCTCGGGCTCGCCCTTCTTCCGCAACTCCATCATCTTCTCCGCGATTGTGTCGAGGGCCTCGTCCCACGAGATGGGGACGAATTTCGGGTCCTGGCCCCTGCCCTTCTTCGGGTTGGTCCGCTTCATCGGGACCTTTACCCTGTCGGGGTCGTAAAGCTGCTGGAGCGAGATGTGTCCCTTGGGACAGAGGCTCCCTTCGTTCTGCTTCGAATAGCGGTTGCCCTTGACCTTCACTGCCCGGCCGTCCTGGACGAACACCTCTGCCGGGCACCAGGTGGTACAACCCTGGCACGTGGTAGGCTTCCACTCGCCAGCGCCCGTGCCGATGTCCTCGTGTCCTTCGCCCTTGGCAAAGGCGTTAAGCGACGGCAGCCCGACCGCGGCAACCGCACCGGCGGCCGCGCTCACCTTGAGAAAATCCCTTCGCTTGATTCTCATGTCAACCTCCTGAATGAAGTCATCTGTTAATTACAGCCTTACGCCCATATGCAAAAACTATTACCACAATTCATGGGTCTTGTGAACCCCCGATTTTCGCATACTCGTCGGATAGCGCCCTTCTGAACTTGCTGATGCCCTTTCCAAGGCCCCGACCAGGTTCCGGCAGCTTCGAGGCGCCGAAAAGGACGACCAGGAGCGCGAATATTATAGATAGTTCTCCTGCCCCGATACCAAACATGCGCATTTCACCTCCCGGCTTTTAATAGCAAAATGAATGCCAGGCGTAACATATTGTTTTATAAGTAGAAATAAAAAACAGGCGTTACGGTTTGGTAACAAATATAAGTAGGTATCATTTTAGGTTGTTGATTTTCAGGGGGATTGTGAGTGTTACTGGACTGAAACAGTGTGAGGGCGGTTCTGTTACGCCGCCTTCACATCATGACTGGTCGATTCCGTAGGTCTTGAGTTTCTCCCAGAGGGTCTTGCGGCTTATGCCGAGCATCTCGGAAGCCCTGGTCCTATTTCCCCCTGCCATGGCGAGAACCCTGACGATGTGGTCCTTCTCCGCAAGCATGGTCACGTCGGAAAGCGATGGCGTCTGCGCACCGCGCTTATCTGAAACGTGAGGCAAAAGGTCGGAGCGCTCTATCACGCCCGCGGCGGATAGGGTTGCGCTTCGCTCCACGATGTTCTCAAGCTCTCTCACGTTGCCCGGGAATTCGCAGCCCAGGAGGGCGTCAACGGCTTCCCGGGAAAATCGTACTTCTTTCGAGAGGCGGCTGCTGAATTTCCTCGAAAAATGCGCAATCAAGGGAAGCAAATCCTCCTTTCTCTCCCTGAGCGGGGGGATATGTATGGGGATGACGTTAAAACGGTAAAAGAGGTCCTCCCTGAACCTCCCGGCCTTCACCTCCTGAGCGAGGTCCTTGTTCGTGGCCACAATCACCCGCACGTCGACCTTGATGGTGCTTTCTCCCCCCAGCCGTTCGAAGCTCCTCTCCTGCATGACCCTGAGGAGCTTTGCCTGGGTCTCCGGGGACAGGTCGCCTATCTCGTCGAGGAAGATGGTGCCGCCGTCCGCCAGTTCGAACCTGCCGGGCTTTCTCCTGAGCGCCCCGGTGAATGCGCCCTTTTCGTGGCCGAAAAGCTCGCTCTCGATAAGGCCCTCGGGAAGGGCGGCGCAGTTGACCTTTACGAGCGGTTTTTCCTTTTTTGCGCTCTGGTAATGGATGGTGGTGGCCACGAGTTCTTTTCCTGTTCCCGTCTCGCCGGTAATCAGCACGGTGGCGTCGGAGGAGGCAACTTTCTCAATAAGCGAAAACACTTTTTTCATGCTTGGGCTTTCGCCGATGATGTTGGGGAAATTGTAGCAGCGGTTGAGGTCCCGCCTGAGACGCAGGTTATCTTCCCTCAGCCGCCTCAGCTCGAGCGCCCTCTCGACTATTATCATGAACTCGTCGAGAGAGAAGGGCTTGGTGATGTAGTCGAAGGCCCCGTGTTTCATGGCCTCCACCGCGTCTTTAATCGTGCCGTATGCGGTCATGACGATGACGCACGTGTCGCCGCCGTTTCGTTCCTTTATCGTCCTGAGAATATCGAGGCCGCTTGCGTCGGGAAGCCGGACGTCCGTTACGACAATCTCGAAGGGTGCAGCCTCCGCCTCCCTTAGGCCGCTTTCGCCGTCCTCCACGGCCACCACTTCGTATCCCGCGGACGAAAGGGCGTCCGCAAGGGTAACCCTCATTATCTTTTCGTCCTCAATTACCAGGACTCGGTTTTTCTTCATCATCTCCGGCTGCCTTCAACGTTACGGTGACAACTGTCCCTTCTCCCTGTTTGCTCGATACGGCGATATCGCCCCCGTAGCTCTTTATTATCTCATAAGTCATCCATAGCCCGAGGCCTGTGCCCTCTCCGGGCTGCTTCGTTGTGAAGAACGGGTCGAATATCCTGTTTATGTGTTCCTCGCTTATTCCCTCGCCCGTGTCCTCGACGCTGACGACAACGCTGCTTCCGTTCCTATCGCCTCCGACGCGAAGCCTGCCGCCGTTTTTCATCGCCTGGATAGCGTTGATTATCAGGTTCAGCATCACCTGGTGCAAATCCTGGCGGTTTATCAAGACGCCGAGGCCGTCTTCTAAGTCTTCGGCGTACTCAATGGCTCCGCTGTTCAACCTGTAGTCCAGCAGTCCATGCACATCCCTGATGACATCCGAGACTCTGACGACAGTCGGCTCATGCTCTTTCTTCTTCGACATCAGCAGCATCTTCCCAACCGTATTTTCTATCCTCTCAAGCCCCTCCCGTATGAGGTCGAGGTACTGCTTCCTGAACTCCTCGTCCGCCCCGCGGCCCTCGAGCATCTTGACGCAGTTGAACATGCCGCCGAGGGGGTTGTTTATCTCGTGTGCCACTCCGGAAGCGAGCACCCCTATCGAAGCCAGCCTTTCGGACTGGTACATTTTTTCGTGAGTCTTCTTCAGTTCGATGTTGGCTTCCCGAATCCTCGCTATCATGTCGTTGAAACTCTGGCCGAGCATTGCGATCTCGTCCTTTCCCTTGACGTCAACCTTTACGTCGAGGCTCCCGGTTCCGGCCCTCTCCATGGTTTTCGCCAGCTGAGTTATGGGCCCCATGAACCTCCTGCTCAGGCCGACTATGGCGACAAAGCCCGCCGCGAGCATTACGAGCGTTATGGCAGCCACTTTAGTAACCACCCCGGAGATCTCCGCCTCCAGTTTCTCAAGCGATATGGCGAGCTTCAGGGTGCCCCACCTCTTCTTTCCAATGGAAAGAGGGGTGGCGATGTCTATGGCATCGTGTCCGCTTGGGCCGTCGTGGAATCTCTGGATAATGGTTTCTCCAGCCAGCAGGGCTTTCATCGTCAGAGAGTCGGAATAGGTCTTTCCGTATTCCCTGAAATCGTTATGGGATGTTACTTTCCCATCGGCATCGATAACCGCGACATAGAGCAGGTCCAGGTCTTCTTTCCCGAACATCTCGGTTACGTAGTTGTCGATCAGACCGCCTTCCTCGACCAGCCCGAGCTTCTCGTATATGAGGTCGTTGATCATGGGTATCGCGAGGGTCTCGGCGAGAAGCTTCCCCTTTTTCTCGATTTCGTCGTACATGATTCGGCTCTCCCGCTTCACAACCCAGTAGCCTATGGCGGCCATGAGTACAATGATGGAAAGCGAAGTGACGAGAATGAATTTCTTCTGGAGGGACAGGTTTTCCAATCTTGCGGAAATCACAGCTCTATCTTCGGGTGGCAGCCTATGCCGCATGTTTTGGGCACATCGTTTATCATGCGCCTTACGTCCTCGTAAATGTGGTCCTCGGCCCGGACAAACCCTTTGCGGAACTCGGGGTCGAGTTTCTTCAAAACTTCTTTTCCCTTCCCGGTCTTGCCAAGGTCGAGCAAGGATTTCCTTACGCTTTCGGCAACAGCATATGTCGTTTTCGGTCCGATCACGACGGGGCCGGTTGGTATGGGTTTCGACGTCTCGATGACCCGAAGCTTTGCCGGCAAGTACTTCTCCGCCACCCTCTCCCGTATGGCGCCGGCGTCGTAATCGCCATTCAGAACCCACTTCACGACCGAGTCATGATAGTTGAAATTATTGTACTCTTTAAGGTCCTTGAGGTGTATTCCCGCCTCGGCAAGCATGTATCTCGGGTACAGGTTTCCGGACGTTGACTGAGGAGCGGCAAAGGCAAAGCTCTTGCCCTTCAACTCGTCGAGCCTCGTCAAGGGGCTGTCCTTTCTCACCACTACCACGCTCCGGTATGTGGATTCGTTCCTCCCGGTGACGCTCTGGAGGATGCTTAAGGCCCCGAACTTCTTGTGGGCCTCGAGATAGGCGAGAGGGCCAAGGAGCGCGATGTCCACCTCTCCCTGGCCGAGCGCGTTTACCGTGTCTTCGTAGGACTTCTTGAGGACGAGCTCGAAATGGTAGGGCGTCGCTTCGGAAAGATAATCGATCAGGGGCTGATACTTCTCATAGGCTATCCGCGGATTGTCTCGCGGAACGACGCTGAAACGAATCACGTTTGACTCTTTGTCACTCTTTATGCTGCTTGCCTCGATGGTTGATACAAAGGTCTCCATCTCCCTTATCGTATCGTAATTGGTATCGGGGACTTCGATGAACCTCTCGATATGCATCGCATCGAGTATGGATTTCCCCTTCGGGTCCGTGTGCATAACATTAAGCTCTTCTCTTATTTTCTTTTTCAAAAATACAGGCACGTTCTTTCCCGCCACAACAGGTGGTATGCCAAACTCCGGCGACTTGTGAATGACCCTGACCTGCTTGGCGTAAGGAGAGCCTGCCCTTTTCATGTACTCATATACGAGGCTTTCCACGGCAGCCCCCTCAACAACTCTTTTTGCCACCAGCTCGACCGACTTATTGTGGCTGTAGCTGTAAACATACCTTTCGAAGAAGTCTTCCACATTCATCCTCTCCTGGGCGAGAACGTACTGTGGATAGAGCTTGCCGGTGTTCGAACGCGGGTCGGTAAAGGCAAAAGTCTTTGCCTTTAGTTCCTTAAAGTTATTAATTTCACTTTCCCTGTGAACGATTATATATGACTGGTAAAACGGCCTGCCCTCCACCACAGGGGCTACGAGAAGCTCCACCCCGAACTCTCGCTTGTTTTTCACATAAGGTGCGGAGCATAAGAAAGCCACATCGACATCGCCTTTTTCTATCAGCCTGTCCATCTCGGCGTAGGTCCTTCGATGTACCATCTCGGCTGGTATCCCGAGCTTATCCGAAAGATAATCCACGATGTCCTGATAGTACTTGACGGTGTCAATGGGGGTGATCATGGAGGCGATGCCGATTCTTACCGGCTTGCTCCGGGCATGGCCGGACACTGCGACCGCAAGAGCCACGGCAACCAGAAAGAGCCCTAAGAAGATAATCTTCCTGTTAATACATTTGACTCTCATGATTTCTTAGCTTATGGTTCTTTCAAGCGAATTGCAAATAGATGACTTGCCTCATCAAAAATAATATATTGAAAAAATGCTGTAATACTGAAAGTGTTTGAGGGTTGAATATCAAACCAGATAGGTCTAAGGTGAAGAAAAAGAACAATATACTTATTGATTTAATAAAATCTAGTGCTTCATTTCTGCCTTCTAAACCAAGTGAATTTCTCATGCCAGACATTTTACCAGACACCGCAATAAAAAAGGGCTACGCCAGGTGACGTAACCCTTTGATAACAAATGGTGGGCGATGCGGGTTTCGAACCTGCGGCCTCTGCCGTGTGAAGGCAGCGCTCTCCCACTGAGCTAATCGCCCGACACTATGGATTTTAATTATTGCCCTCAGGGCAAGTCAAGAGGCCGACTTGCCTCTGTCAAGCCAATTTAGAAATGTCCTATTCTTGGCAAAATAGAAATGTCCTATT
>CBDVCR010000054.1:0-17287 GCA_965372535.1 uncultured bacterium
TCAACTTGCAGGTTGCTCCTGTCAGCCTGAAACCCCGACTTTTTCAGGGACGACTGATTAGCATCCAAGACCCTGAATCAAGTTCAGGGTGACAATTCAAGGGATTGCCGAATCAACCGGATAAGCATATAGCCAAAAATAGAATATTCCTCGAAACACTTTTATATAACATCCGCCCTCCCGATAGGCGGGACTTTCCAGTCCCGTCGGGGGCCGCCCCTCCGGCGGGGTTGGAAAACCCCGCCTATGCCTGTGATTGTTATCATAACTCCTTGTTCTCTTTTTCCATAATACTCATGCAATGTCCGGGCTAATCTTCTCCGCAACAGAGGCCGAAAGCGGCCGGTCTCAGTGTCTGGCGGGGTGGTCGAGGGCGTCGCGTATGGTCATAAGGAGCTTGCTCCCGCTGAAAGGTTTCCTCAAGAGGGCGTCCGCCTTCACGACGCCTATGTCTTCGCTGAACGCCGTGGCGGCGACGACCTTGGCCTCGGGCCTTATCCTCCTTATGGAGTCTATGAGCCGTGTGCCGTCCATGGCCGGCATAAGTATATCGGTTATGACGAGGTCGAACTTTTCCGGGTCGCTCCGGTAAAGCCGCATACCGTTAACGGGGTCGTCGGTCGTGATTACGCTGAACCCCCTGCCCTCGAGCGTTTCCCTGATGAATTCAAGGATATGCTTCTCGTCGTCGATGGCCAGGATGGTCTCGTTTCCCCTGGCCGCGGCCTCTGAGCCGCTTTCCCTTACAAGCGACGTCCGGTCGGAGACCGGAAGGTAAACGGTAAAGGCCGTCCCGCTCCCAACCCTGCTACTGACGGTTACATATCCCTTGTGCTCTCTTACGATGCCGTAGAGCATGGCAAGCCCAAGGCCGGTGCCCTTGCCTTTTTCCTTGGTCGTATAAAAAGGCTCGAAGATATGCGAGAGGTTCTCCTCGGGTATGCCCACCCCGGTGTCGGAGACCACGATGGAAACGTATTCGCCCGGGACCATGTCGGCGTCAACTTTCAAGTCCCGGGGACCAAGCTCGACAAAACGGCTGCTGACGACGATTTCTCCCCCGCCGGGCAGCGCGTCCCGCGCGTTAAGCACCAGGTTCATGATTACCTGCTCAAGCTGGCTCGGGTCTCCCTCCACCACGGGGGAAACCTCGAGGAATTCCCTTTTAAGGCGTATTTCCTTCGGTATGAGCCTGGCCACCATGTCAAGGGTGTCGTCCATGACGCTGTTGACGCTGAAAGGGACGGGCTCGAAACTGCTCCTCCTTGCGAAACTCAATAGCTTGGAGACCATCTGCGTCGCCTGGCGGGCCGCGTTTTCAATGTTCCTTGAGTGCCTGGAGGCATACTCGCCGAGGTCGTCGTCAAGCATCATGAGCTCCGCAAAACCGAGGATGGAGGTCAGGATGTTGTTGAAGTCGTGGGCGATGCCCCCGGCAAGCAGCCCTATGGAGTCCATTTTCTGGGAATGCAGTATCTGCTGCTCGAGCCTTTTCTTCTCCGTGATATCCCTCTGGAAGGACTGTATCAGGGTCCTCCCTTCGACCTCGATGGCCCTTGAACTCACCTCCAGCGACACCCGGCTTCCATCCTTACGGTAGTGCCGGGTCTCAAACAGCAGGGACTCGCCCATGAGAATGCGCCGCATCCTCTCCCTGAAAAGCGGCTTGTTTTCCTCGGTCTCAAGCAGGGTTATGCTCGTCCCTTTAAGGGCGTTTTCGTCAAAGCCGTGTATCTCGGAGGCCTTCTGGTTTAAATTTATTATGGTCCCTTCCCGGTCCGTAATCATTATCCCGTCGTTTGCGTGCTCAAAGAGGGAGCGGAACATCAGCTCGGACTTGTTGAGCTTTCTCGTCCTGGCCTCCACAAGATGCTCAAGCCGCGTAGAGTAGAGTTCGAGCTGCTTCTTGTCCTTGTCCAGTTCGTACTGAAGGCCCAGCGTCTTTATAAGGTTTTTCTGCTCCAGCGAACGCCACACAAGGGCGATTACGAACGTCGAGAGCAAAAACGCGTTGTTGCTGACGAACACGGAGACGTTGACGATTGTGTCGAAAAGCAGAATGGGCACAAGGTATATGGCGTAAATCAGCCCCACGCAGACTATGGAGATTGTCAGGCTGAGGGGGACGATGCCCAGGGCGCTGATGACCACGAGGCTGAGGCCCGCGTAATAAAAAGACTCGTGGCCTCCGAGCTTGAGGACCATCGCCTCGATGACGGAGGCCGAGATGACGGCGGCGGCAAGTATAAAGGCATAGAGCCTTGCCTTGCTTATCCTGGCCCCTCCCCAAACCCTGTTAAGCACCGCGAGTAAGGCAAGGGTGGCGGCTACCGCGGCCCTCAACAGGAAGAACCCGTTGAAATACTCAGGGGTCACGAAGTAGTCCACCACCCCGAAAAGAAGAAACAGAAACGCCCCGACGGCAAGTATCACGCCAATCCAGTAGTGGGTCAACCTCAGCAGCAGGTCGTTGATATATTCGGCTTTCTCCATAGCCGGCGGCGCTTCCTGCGGCATATCCAAAAAACTACCCCTTCTCTACGATGCAGAACATGATAACGCCCGAACGGTCCCGCACCACGCTCAAAGCGGCCTCCGGTATGCCCGCCTTTGCGAACAGGGCCCTGTTGTCGCGTTCGTTCCTCTTTAAAAGGCTGTCCCAGTCCACGAACCAGTGATACTCCTGGGTCCTGTAGCGGTCGACGTCTTCAAAAGCGATAACCAGCTTGCCTCCGGGGTTTAAAAGGTCATGGAGCGACCTTACGAGAGAAACCACCAGGTTGTCGGGGATGTAGTTGAAGAGCCCCATGCTGTAGATGACGTCATGGGGGCCGAACTCCTTGAGGTTCTTTTCGTGGTTTATCATCCTGACGGCATTGTATCGCCGCATGTTTATTTGCGGAAGCATTTCCGCATAGGCAAGGCGGTTCATCGCGAAGTCCAGGGCGTCCGGGTCATAGTCCACGCACGTTATCCGGGCGCGGGAGCCCTTTATTTCATTGGCAAGCTCAAGGATTTCGCGGCTGGAGCCGCACGCGATATTAAGCACCCGGAGGTCCTTCCGCGCGCGAAGCTCCTCGCCCAGGATTTCCTTTATCTTTTCAAGCCGCCCCCTGACGGCAACCGCCAGCCCGGCGGAAAGAAAGTGCAGGTCCAGAAGGTGTCCGATGCCTCCGGAGAGGGGGGCGTTCCGGTAAACGCCGTCCAGCAGCTTGTAATCCCCGGGGTAGCCCTGGGGCCAGGTGCGGGCGCGGTTCATGAAATAGCTCCTGGAGAAATAGTGGTCCGTCTTCTCCCTGAGTTCCGTCTGTTTCCGCTTTAAAAGCTCCTTATGGTTTCCCATCGCATCTTCAAAGCCGCTGCATACGTCACAGACTTCGTATATCGCACACGTGGTCTCCTTCTGCAGAACGTCCCTGTCCTGGGGGTTGGCCTCGAAACGGGACTCTATGCTTTTCATCTTTCGGTTGAAGTCATGTATGGCCCCGTTAAGGCTCTCAAGCCAGAGGGCGGCTACCTCGCTTTCGTGTTCGTCCAGGTACAGGGGCGCCGAGAAGTCTATATTGCGGCCGCATTGCAGGCACTTGCCGTTATTCGACGGGTGGGTGATGCCGCAATAGGGACAGTATTTTTCGTAAAGGTTTTCCCGGATATGCTCCCAGAGCCTTGACTTGGCGTCGGCCCCCATATTGACGAACTTAATCGCCGCGCCGTTTTCCTCGCTCCTTACAATTTTGCCGTTTATTTCCAACTCGCCGTAACCCTCCAAATTTGTCCTGAGTTTTACGTCCGCCTGCTCGGGAAAAGAAAGCGGCGCGTTTATGAACGCCCCGCGCAGGCCGACATTCAAGGTCATGGCCTGACAGGACAAAGGGGCTGATTGCGAATCCAGCGCCACTGTTACAGGCATCCTTGAGTCGCACCTTACGTCCAGCCTTGACATAATCCTTCCTCCTTGTTTTTTATCCACTTTTACCCCTGGCATAATCCTTCCTCCTTGTTTTTTATCCACTTTTACCCCTGACATAATCCACCCTCCTTGTTTTTTATAGTTAATGGTATAAAAAATCAATTGAATTATAAATGCCCATGCAGCGAGTGTCAAGCTTAATCTGCAACCCAAGGTGCACAACCGGCCTGAGTTCCGGGAACGGACGGGCAAGGCAACAGCCATAATTCGCCGTTACAAGAAAAACAGAGGTCTATTTTTACCGCCGGCGCCGTTGGCAAGCCTGCACATATTACTCAGAGCATAAAATAGTTTACACCCCCCTTTAGCAAAGGGGGAAGCCGTATTGATTCGTTCCAGGCCGGTGTTCGTCATGTAATCTATTTTATGCTCCCCTTAATAAATGCTTCGAAATCCGCCGCTTGGCGCCGGGGAAATGGGGGGCATCGCCCATCCTCTTTAAAAAGGGCATACCGGAGCAGCCATGCAGGCCCTCGAAACTCTCCCGCAAGGTCGTCGTCCCGGTGGAGGAGACCCCGCTTGCGGCCATAACCGGGGAGTATGCCGACCACGCGCCGCTTTATTAGCCGGGACTCGCCGCCCGCACCGCGCAATGTCTCCGCGGATTGTTTATTTGGCCGCGCATATATTAAAATTTTTTCATCGACAACGAGGAGGAAGGCATGATAATAGTCCTCAAGCACGGGTGCAGGCAGAAGCAGATAGACGGCGTAGTCAAGCAGATAAAGGCCTTGGGGCTCAAGGCGCACGTGAGCGTGGGGGTGGAGCGCACCGTCATCGGCGCTATCGGGGACGAGCGCGGAAAGCAGGAGCTTCAGAATATGGAGGCAATACCCTGCGTTGAGAAGATAGTCCCCATCCTCAAGCCCTACAAGCTGGCAAGCCGGGAGTTCAAGAAGGAGCTTTCGGTCGTCAAGGTCAAAAAAGCCGCCTTCGGCGGCGGCTCATTCGGCGTGGTCGCCGGGCCGTGCTCGGTGGAAAGCGAAAGGCAGATAATTCGGGCCGCCGAGGGAGTGCGGGCCGCCGGAGGCAGGATGCTCCGCGGCGGGGCTTACAAGCCGAGGACCTCGCCCTACTCATTCCAGGGCATGGAGGTCGAGGGCCTTAAGCTTTTGGCAAAGGCCAGGAAGGAGACCGGGCTTCCCTTCGTCACCGAGGTCATAAACGCCGAGAGCGCCAGGGAGGCCGCCGAGTACGCCGACATGCTCCAGATAGGGGCCAGGAACGTGCAGAACTTCTCGCTCCTCAGGACGGCGGGCAAACTCGGAAAGCCCATACTGCTTAAGCGGGGGATGTCCACCACCATACAGGAGTTCCTCATGTCAGCCGAGTACATACTTTCGGAGGGGGCCGGTGAAGTGGTGCTCTGCGAGCGCGGCATCCGCACCTTCGAGACCGCCACCCGGAACACGCTGGACATCTCCGCCGTGCCGGTCATAAAGGAGCTTTCGCACCTGCCCATCGTCATAGACCCCTCGCACGCCACCGGGGTAAGGCACTACGTAATGCCGATGTGCTACGCGGCAATGGCCGCCGGGGCCGACGGGCTAATCGTCGAGGTGCACCCGCAGCCGGAAAAGGCCCTGTGCGACGGCCCTCAGTCGCTGGACCTAAATGAGTTCGCGGCCCTCATGAAGCGGCTCAAGACGCTGGCGAGGTTTCACGGGCATAAGATGTAAGGGGGGAAATTAATCCCTCTGTATGTTTGACGTTGAATGATTGTCTTTCTCTGTGCCTCCTTGCCCCTTTTGAATATTCAGAAAATCCCCCTCATTCCCCCTTTTCCAAAGGGGGAAGCCGTATTGATTCGTTCCAGGCTGATGTTCGTCATGCAATCTATTTTATGCTCTCCTTATTATTACTCCGGCAATTAAATACCTTAATGCCGTCATTCCCGCGCAGGCGGGAATCCAATCAAAAAGCGCGGTACTTACATATATTTGCCGGTGTAATAAAATGCCGCTGCCCGGCTCTATTAAGTCCACCGGCGCTAGAGCATGTTTACCTCGGTCAGAAACAGCGGTCCATCGACGACCACGCCGACGCCGGGAGCATGGAATTTCGTTTCCTTGTCATTCGGCTCTATGGGGTTGGTCTCCTTTGTTTCCAGGCACCGCTCGAATAAGTCAAGCGGGGTCTCAACCACGGCATCGAGCCGGATGACTTCCGCCCTGTCCATGGCAACGCCGGGCGCCATCTCCTGGAAAAACCTTGCCCCCAGCATGGGGCTGCCGGGCATTATGACGCCGGGCACGGCGCCGTCCACTCCCGCGCGCCAGGCTCCCTCGCTGCTTACGATAACGCCGTCCTCATAGATGTCCACGTCCTCTCCAAAATAGAACACATCGCCGGTCTCGGTGCAGAGCGCGAAAAAGTTCCTGGATACTTCCGCAAGTTCGCCGTCCACGAACTCACGCTCCTCGACCACCCGCGTCTCAATTCCCGTGACCGTCTCCGTATCTTCGAGAACGGTTATCTCGGCTCTCACTTCCTCCTTGTCCTCGACTCCCTCAAGGACAATCTGGTAGCCGGGCTCAAGTATGAAGTACGTGTTGCCCCCGGTCGATGAGAACGTGCACTGCTCGATGAAGAAATCCTCCGTGAACGCGTGCTTCTCGCCGCCGCCGAAGGTCAAGGCTCCCGCCAGTGCGGCAACACCTGCCGACACCAGCAAGGCCAGCAGAAAACTTGTGAGAATCTTGCTGCGTTTCATGATAATCTCTCCTTTCCATGCTGCTCAAAGAGCAGGCTCCGGTTTGTACGTTTTACAGCCATAAACGGTCCATATCCCCTGTTTACACCCGGTGACCGCGAATGTCAATTAAAAAAAGCACTATTACGGCATTACCGTAATTGCGCGGGCGGCGTATCGAACCGGCCCACATTGACGGGCTGCGACGCGCTGGATTACAGTCCAGCGGGGCCGGGGTTCAGCCGTAGTTTATCCCCGCGACGGACAGAGGCCTGCCGCGTGAGGGCGCGGGGGCGGGACTGAGAGGCTGAGGGCGCTGAGGCCCTTTTGTTTTAAACACTCTCCGTGGGGTGTTCCTTCCTGTTGCACTCCGCGATTTTGAGCATCGCCCCGAAAAATTCCATTGCCTTCTTGCAGTCGATATTTTTATAATTAGGACTACGATGAGGGGTGATTGAGGTTGAAGGACGAGGAAGTGGATAAGGAATTAAGGGGAGCAGGTTGCAAACCTGCTCCTGCAAAGAGTTGGGGTAGGCAATGTCAAAGCTAAAGGCATTTGTTGGTCATAGCTTTAATGATTCTGATAGTAGTGTGGTGGATTACTTTTTAAAGTACTTAAATGGTTTTGAAGATATAGGACTTGAATGGGATCATGCTGAGAGGGCAGAGCCCAAAGAGTTAGCCATTAAAGTTAAAGAAAAAATGGAAGGTAAAAATTTGTTTATTGGTATTTTCACAGTTAAGAGCAAACAGATTGATGCTAGCAAACTTTCGATTTCCATATTAAGTAAAAGCACATTAAAGGCTAAAAAAGAAGATTTCACATGGTCAACATCCGATTGGGTCATACAAGAAAGTGGCTATGCCTTGGGCAAGGGTATGAAAACAATTTTTCTAGTTGAAGAAGGCATAAATGCAATAGGGGGATTGCAAGGTAACATAGAGCATATTCCTTTTACCAGAAACAACATATCGTTATCAGATTCAAAATTAAATGAAATGTTAACGTCATTACTACGTGAGAAAGAGGATATTTCTGACAAAGTTCAACCTGCTGAACAAACGGTTGAGGTTAAAGAGCAGTTACCAACTGAACCTATTCAAAGAGAGAAGCCAGAAGATAGTCAGCATCCACTTAAGGAATTATTAGATGCTATAAAAGAAAGAGATGAGACTAAAGAAAAAGAAGCGTTTGCCAAGTTTTTAGAGTCTGAAGGCGATGGAACTAAAGAGAAGAAAATTGAACTCACAGCTTATTATTATTGGGTTAGATATAAATTTGGAAAAAAGGACATACTAAAAGATTTGTTAGCACTTTCGAAAAATAACCCTCAGCATCCCGAACCTCACATTTGGTTGGGTAATTTGTATGAAGAGTTCAAGCAGGATGAGAAAGCTGCAAGCCATTTCGTGCAATCTTCTGAGCTATCGAGTACAGATGAAGATAAATCAGCATTTATCTGTAAAGCAGCGACAGCTTATGTAAAAGCAGGAAAGCTTAAAGAAGGGAAAGAGCTGCTTCTAAACTACATAGGAAAACATAGTGGTGATACATTTGAGAATTTTGACATATATAAAACACTTGCTAACCTTCAAAAGGAAGCTAATAATTATGAAAGGTTCTTCTCTCTTGCAGAAAAAGCAATAGATTTAAAACCCACAGATAACAGTTTTAGGTTTGATTTGGCATATGCATATTCAAAACAGAATAACCATATAATGGCACTACATCATTACAATATTTTGTGTAATTCAACCCCCAATGAATCTAACTGGAACAATATTGGAGTTGAATTATCTGAATTAGAGCTTAAAGGCAAGGCTGTCGGTGCATATTTAAAATCAAAGGAACTTGGAGGAACAACGCCAGTTGGGAACTTAGCCTACAAGTTAATAGATGCTGGATATTTTGAAATGGCTAAGGAGTACTTGCACGAAGCTTTAAAGGATAAGGATTGCTCGTCTAATATAAGTAGTGCACTGTCAAACTTAGAAAAACGAATTGCAAAAGAAGATAAGGATGAAAAAGAATTCTTATCAAAATCAGTGCCAGAACTAAAGTTTAGGATTAAATACGCTGAAGCATATACACAAGGAAATGAAATATCCATTAGAGATGTGCAATGGAAATCTCCACATGGAGAAATAAAAATAAACGTTAAGGGCAATAGGTTCAAAGCAGTCGGAGAATATGAAGTTTCAAAGGCAGGGTTGGCTGATATTTATGGCGGAAGTGTATTGGCGAGAGCTTTAAGTCCTATGACAGATATAGATATAAAGAAAATCGAGTATAAAGGGGTATTTATTAATGGAATTATTGATTATACGCTTTCTGTTACAACGACTCCAAAAGACGAACCAAACAGAATATTAATGAATGGCTCTTTGCTTGGAGGGTTGAAGGATGCAAAGACAAAAATTAGCAACTATTCCGGACAAATGATTGTTAGTCCTGATGGAAAGAGTATTGAAGTTATGGAGAAGGACAGTAAGAATAAAGTCGATTTTTATGATCTGTTTCCTGTTAAGTAAACCTATGTTGGGTTGAGGTCAATTGACCGAAACCCAACATCTTTTTAAAGACTCCCATCCGATTCTTTACCCCCCAAAAGCATACAGGCGACAGAAAAGTGAACTTGTCAAGATGAACCCGTTCACATGGACGAGTTCCGCGCGGGGGTATTAGAATGGTCGGTGAGCATTAAAGGAGCAGGTTACAAACCTGCTCCCGCAAAGTTCTTTGAAAGGGCGGGAAAGAGAAAGCGTCGAGGCGGGGTTGGAAAACCCCGCCTATCGATAAAAGCGAGCAATAAAGAGCCGGGCCTTGAACACCCTTTGAACACCTGGACAGGCCGGGATATTCCGAAAAATCAGGGGGTTATAAAGGTTTTAAAGGAAAGGCTCTGAACATATAAAAAAGAACGGCAAAAGGCAGAATTAACCACAGAGTCAAGGAGGCACGGAGAACGGCAGGAGGATTCAGGGGTTCACGGATCAAGAAACATATCAGCTATGTTAAAAATTGACCACAGATCCACGGAGCGCAGAAAGGACAGAGTTCGAGAGGTCGAGGGCGCTCGGCTCAGTAGCCGTTTGAGAGGTGGCAGGCCACGGGGCGGCCGCTTTCGGCCTTAAGCTCCGGCACTATTTTGTCGCAGGGCTCGAACCTGCGGGCGCAGCGTGGGTGGAAGGGGCAGCCCGGGGGGATGTCCAGGGGGCTTGGGATCTCGCCGCCCGCGACGGCCCGCCTTTTTCCGCCGGGGGCGATGACGGGGGCCGAGGAAAGAAGCATGACCGTATAGGGGTGGAGGGGCTCGCGGAAGAGGTCCTCGGCGGGCCCGCGCTCGATGATTTTTCCGAGGTACATGACGGCCACCTCGTCGCTCAGATACTCCACCACCCTCAGGTCGTGGCTTATGAAGAGGTAGGAAATACCGGTCTCCTCCTTGAGCTTAAGAAGGAGGTTCATTATCTGCGCCTGCACGGAGACGTCGAGGGCCGAAAGCGGCTCGTCCGCCACTATCAGCTCGGGCGATACGGCAAGCGCCCGAGCGATGCATATCCTCTGCCGCTGCCCTCCGCTGAACTCGTGGGGGTAGCGGTGGAGAACGTCCCGGAGGCCCACCCTTAAAAGCAGTTCAGTGACCCTGTCCTTAAGCTCCGGGCCGGCGGCCAGCCCGTGTATCTTGAGCGGCTCGGCAAGGGTCTCAAACACCGTCCGCCTGGGGTTGAGGGAGGCGAAGGGGTCCTGGAAGATTATCTGGGCCGACCTGCGGAATGCCTTGACCTCCTCCCTGTCCATGGCGAAGACGTTCCTGCCCTTGAAGTCCACCTCGCCGGAGGTGGGCCCAAGAAGCCTCAGCACAAGCCTCGCCACCGTGGACTTTCCGCAGCCGGACTCCCCCACCAGGGAGAACACCCTGTCGCGCTCGACCGAGAAGTCCACTTCGTCCACGGCCCTGAGCCACTCCTGCCGGGACAGGGCGGAGCGTTTGACCGGGAAGTGCTTCGCAAGTCCCCGGACATCGAGGAGCGCGGTGGGAGCTTTTCCCTCCGCCGCGGGGACGTTTTTCGTATCCGTCATTTCCATTGGATTTCCTCCGAGCGTATGCACCTGACAAGGCGCTCCGCGGCCAGGCCCTCAACAGGGCGGAGGGAGGGCTCCTCCCTGCCGCAGTCCTCGATGGCGTACTCGCAGCGGTCGGAGAACTTGCACCCCGGCGGGAGGTTGCCGGGCTTGGGCACGGCGCCGGGTATGGGTTTCAATTCACTGCCCCTTGCGCCCGGCAGCGAGCGCAGAAGCCCCATGGTATAGGGGTGGAGCGGCCTGGAAAAGAGATCCTCCACAGGCGAGAGCTCAACGATTCTTCCGGCGTACATGATGCCTGCGGTCTCGGCGTTTTCTGCCATCACCCCGAGGTCGTGGGTGATGAAGAGCACCCCCATGTTCTTCTCTTCCCGCAGGCTTTCGAGCAGCTCCAGGAGCTGGGACTCGATGGTAACGTCCAGGGCCGTGGTGGGCTCGTCGGCGATGAGCAGCGAGGGGCCGCAGGCTATGGCCATGGCCATCATGACCCTCTGCCTCATCCCCCCGGACAGCTGGTGGGGGTACTCGCGCACCCTTACCTCCGGGTCGGGCATCCTCACGGACCTCAGAAGCCCGATGGCAATTTTTCGGGCCTCCCTCCTGCTCACCTTGATGTGGGTGTTTATCACCTCTTCTATCTGGTAGCCCACGCGGAGGACCGGGTTCAGCGAGGTCATCGGCTCCTGGAATATCATGGACATCCAGCGGCCCCTCAGTTCCCTGAGCCTTTCGGGGGAGAGCTTGAGGAGGTCCTCTCCCCTGAAGACAATCTCCCCTTCGGCGTACATGCCCTGGGGGAGCAGGCCCATGATGGAAAGGGCGGTTATGCTTTTCCCGCAGCCGGACTCCCCGGCAAGACCGAAGACCGAGCCCTCGGGTATGGAAAAGTCAAGGCCGCTGACCACTTCGACCGTGCCGGAAGACGTTTTGTGGTGGACGTTGAGGTCTCTTACCTCAAGTAGCGACAAGCTATTCCCCGCTTTTCAGGGCATTGAGCAGGCTCCGGGCCTCCCGGAGTCCCGGGACCTTCCTGAGCGCCTCCTCCCATTCCTTAAAGGCAAGGCCGGTAAGCCCTTTCATATAATATGTAAGGCCCAGGTGGACGTAGGCGGGGCCGTAGGAGGGGTTGGTCTCCTTGGCCCTCGTAAATTCGCTTATGGCCTCGTCGAAAAGCTGTTTGTCCCTCAGGACGATGCCCAGCTTGGTGTGCACGTCGGGGAAGCCGGAACGGAGTTTGAGGGCCTTCCGGTACTCCCCGATGGCTTCGTCGCTCAGGCCGAAGTCCGTGTAGATATTGCCCAGCCTGAAATGTTCGTTGGCGAGCTTTCCGGCGGCAAAGGGGTCAAGGCCGTCCCTGGGTGAGACGTTTTTGGCGGACGACTCAAGGAGCTCGCCCGCAAGCTCCACCTTGCCCATCTCGTTATAGGTGATGGTCAGGTTCAGCATGGCCTCGGTGTACCTGGGGTTCAGCTCCAGGGCTTTCTCAAAATACGCCGATGCCTCCTTGAGCCTCCCGTCCAGGTTGGCCATGACGCCGAGCTTGTTCAGTACGTCGGCATAGCCGGGGTTTTGCTTGATGACCTCCCTGAGAAGCCCCTCCGCCTCCACGTATTTTCCCTTCCCGAAGAGCTCGCTGCCGCGCTCGTACAGTTCCCCTATGTTCCCGGACATTTTAGAAGTATATGAATTTATTGAATTCCCTGTCAAGTTAACGGAATATGGGTAATAATCCAAACGAAAATCGCCGCCTCAACTGAATATTGGACCGACGACAGGCTGAAAGCGCCGAATGGAAGCATAAAGCGTCGCATGCCGCCTTACGGGCAAACTCAAGCAAAAAGATGGTGGCGGTGCAGGGATTTGAACCCCGGACCTCGGCCGAGGCCGAGCAAGTAACCGCGTAACCCCCCTTCGCTGTATCTATCACCCTGGCGCCGACGTCCACCAGCGCCGGCACGATACATCTATCACGTTGAGGTCCGGAGTCCGGAGCGCCGGCACGATACATCTATCAACCTCGATGCCCGGCTCCTGGCGGATGCACGAGGTGGCCACGATATATCTATCCGCCCTGGCCAGGTCAACGCCCCCTGAGATTCTTCCGGCGCACGTGCGCCACGCCCCCAACAAAATCAGGCACTTACAGCCCGCGTGCCCTATATATCTGAGAGACCGATTTGAAAAAAAGGGGGTATGGAGACCTTAACCCCCCGTAAAAACAGCATCACCCGCCGCAGATTCTTCCGAAACCACCGAAACAGGGGACATGAGCGTGTGGTCGCACTCCGGGCAGAACCAGGGGAGTCCTGAAGGCGCCGAGGAGGCCGCGAAAGCCGCGTCGGCACCGCAGTCCGGGCAGGTGATGAGGCAATACTGAGCAATTTCCATGCCAGCTTATTATACGACGCCCTAAAATCAATTCTAAGCTGTTTTCTCCGGTTGAGCCAGGGGGAAGTCCCGGACCTTGGAGGGTTCGCGGTGCGCCGTGCGCCTCAGCGGCCAGGGCGGGAAAAGAATAACGGCCAACAGCGCGGGAGGTGGTTGCCCGCGCGGTTGGCCTCCAGCGGCACGCGGCCACCCACGCAGGGGCCTTCCAAGGAGTCCCCTATTCGGGGACATGTTCTATCTTAAAAGCCTTCACTGCTCCGCCGGGGCGCGGATACGGCCCGCGCCCCTCCCGCTCAGGCATCACGGCCCTTACTGCCGCCCTCCTACGCTTCGCTCCGTGCGGACGGCCCTCTCGCTACCTGGCCCCTCTTTCCCGCCGGGGCGCACGTTCCGTCGTGCGCCCCTTCCGCTCGTAAGGTGGCCGCGCACAAAAGGCCTCCGGGCAAGGGGCCGCGCCAGGCCCTGAACGGCGGGCCTGTCACGGCCCCTGCTTCTCCGGCCCCCGCGCTCGGTAGGCCTGGTTGCCTCCCGCCTGGTCGCTCCCGCTCCTCGCTTCCCGCTCGTCGTCTCCCGCTCCCGCGGTCGATGCAGCGTTGATTGCTTCGCGCTATTGTTCGGTACGCGCGGCATATTAACGGCATTTATATCGCCCCCCCCTGGCCCCCCCTTCCGGGGGGGTGTGGCTCGCGCATCCGCGCCAGGTGCTTCCCCTCCCCCGGCCCCCCTCAGGAGGCCGCAGGCCGAAAAAAACCCCACCGCCTGCGGACTGGTGCAGGGCGGCGGGGATCCCACCGGGGGGGAGACCTGATTATTATATCACCCCGGCCCAAGCCAGGGGCCAAAAAAAACCCCACCGCGTGGGGGAGGTCACGCGGCGGGGTCTCCTGGGGGGAGCCTCTATGTCTATCGCCCCGAGGCCCGGGGTCCGGACCAGGGGCGTGCTATATCTATCAGCCTGGCCAGCTCCTGGAAGCCACCCAGGACGATACCTGCATCATGGCCACCGATGGATCGCAGAGCAGCCCCGCGATACATGCAGCATCGGCGGGCACGCTCATGCCGTCACTGCTTCCGACTCCGAGAGCTTCACGATATCCTTGAGCACCCCCGTGAAGCCGTCCTTGAGCCCCTTCCTCTTGAGCCTCCGGTAGAGCATCAGAACCTTGGCCTCATCATCGGTCAGGCCCGCCGCGTGCTCGGCCTCGGCCTCGAAAAACGCGAAGAAAGGCACGCCAAAGATATCGGCCAGCTGCTGGAGCCTGGACACGCTCAGCCTGGTCGCGCCCTTCTCATACTTCTGCACCTGCTGGTAAGAAACACCAAGCTTTTCGGCAAGCCGCATCTGCGACATGCCAGCGGCCTTCCTCATCTCCCTGATGAGGCCCGCGATGTGGGCTGTGAAATCCTTTTCCATGTCTCCCTCCTTTTGTTGCATCACTCAGCCTGTGCGTGCATCAACAGGGCGTTAAGGTGATAGCTCACGCTCGCGAGTTTTCCCCGGGCCGCGTCCCGCTCCTGAGCGGCTTCCCCTACGGCCACCTCACGCCGCTCGAACTCAGCCTTGTAATCCTCCTCATACAGCTCCCGCGTCCACCAGCGGCCCTTGCACCGAGGGCATACACGCTCGCGCCTGGCCGTCCGGCCGTTGGCCATTGTCCGCACCGTCCGCAGGCTCGGCACCTTGCGCTTGCCCTTGCCCTTACCATTGCTACATTCCGGGCATTTCATTCGTCTCCCCTCCTTTCGTATATCTATCGCTTCTGAGTCCGGGTCCTGAGCGCCGGCACGATACATCTATCGTATCGATGCGCCGGCCGCAGCGGGTGGCCACGCTATATCTATCACCCCGGGGCTCCGGACTCCGACGGCGCCGTGGATACATCTATCAGCCCCGATGCCCGGCTCCTGACGGATGCACGAGGTGGCCGAGATGTATCTATCGCTCCTGAGGCTTGATGCCGAAATCACTCTCAAATATCTCCATGGCACGGCGGCGTATCTCCTCTGGCGACGCCTTGTGTTGAGGCTCCTCAGGCAGCAGCCCCGTCAGCGTCTTGAGTAGGCTGTTAAAGGCGTGCGTGGCCTGGGGGTCGGGGTCGTGGAGCCGCTGGAAGTACGTTACGTACTGCTCGACTTGCAAGAGCAAAAAACTTATCATCGTTTTCTGTACGCCCCTGACCTCTGCCAACAGCAACGCGTCCGCGTTGACCAGGCGGCGCTTGTAGTTGTACTTCACAGCCCACGTCCTCAGCGCCCGCTCGCTCAAGTCCATCCCGTCACGCCGGAGGATCCTCGCGGCCTCCGGAACGTTGCCCCCGGCCAGGGCGTACGCCCTGAATGCCGACTCAACGTTGCCCGCTATCAGACTCTGTTTACCCATGCCACCTGCTTCTGCTCACCCATGCCACTTGCACCAGGCTCCGCAAATCCCCCGCCTCGAACTCACTGCACTCCATGCAGTGCCAAGACTTGATGCCCTCCGGCCCGACGTAGGAGACGCCACACCGGGGGCAACGCCAAAGCCTCAACACCGGCCACACCGCCAGGGCCTTGAGCACATCACCGACCGCAAAAACCTCCAGCGCATCACTTTGCTCTTGTGCCATCACGCACCCCATCACGCACCCCGTTCCTGAACTTAAGTTTCACCCCGGCGAGCTTGCAGCCTAGCAGCTCGTCTATCGGCACAATATTGCCGAGCTCGGCAATGCAATATTTCCGGAAGCTCTTTTCCCCGGGGTTCATCCAGAGGAACCGGCAAGGCCCCTGGCCAGGCTTGCCGTAAAACCGCGAGTGCGGACACTTCGGCGTGTCGGTGCCCACGAGGAACCGCCTCAAATCTGCTTCCGTCTCTTTTTCCACCTCATCCCCTTTCCGACGCGCGCCGCGCCCCGTACGTAACCGGGCACTCGCCCAGGTGCTCGACACGAAATATCACCCACCGACGCACGATGCAGTAGACGTCCCTCTGGCACTCGATGGCAAAGCGGCAAACCTGCTGACTACCCGTAAACTTGTCCACGGCATGCTTGCACTCACGCAGGGGCGCTGCCAGCGCCAGCGCTAAAATTTCCTCGTCACTCGGCAATCTCAACCCGCGCCTCCTTCCCCAAGGCATAGTGCCGTCTTGTCGTCGCGGCGCTCTCATGGTTGAGCGCGGCCCGGAGATGCTCAGACATCTCCGCCTCGAGCTTAAGGCGCAACTGAGAGGCCCGGCTGTGCCGGCTCGCCTGGCTGATGGGCACATACTCCACTCCGGCCCGCTTGCACGTCACCTGCCACCGGTACCGGAGCTTGCGGCGGGTGTAGGGCTGGCCATCCCTCGTATACAACCACTGTCCGGGGCTGTTTACCCTGCACCGCCCCATCAACTCCCCGTACAGGGCTGTGGACAGGGGCCTTAAGTCGTCTGTGCCGGTCTTGGTGGCCTTGAGTACTCCGTACTCGTCAAAGGCCCTGCATACCCGGATGCCCCCGTCCTGCAGGTCCCTGACCTGGTGGGCGCACGCCTCGCTCACCCGCTCCCCGGTCTCTATCAACCCCCGGAAAATCAACCGGTCGTCGGGGTCTGCCTCTGCTATCACCCACGCCTGGCTCCGGGCATCCATCCAGTGCTTTTCCCTGGTGGGCTTGACGGCCACCCGGGGGAACCTGGGCACGGCCTCGAGCTCCCCCGACTCGGCCAGGTGATTGAGCAAGGCCGAGAGCGCCCCCAGGATGTTCTTCGCTGTCTTAGGAGCCAGGCGCCTAAGGAGCGAGCGCCTGAGCTTCGCTAAGTCCTTCGTCCGGATGTCCTGGGGCCGGTGCCCTCCAAACACGGGCAGGATGTAATCACGATACTGCTGCATCAACTGTGCCACGTAAAAGGCTGTGCACCCCCCTGCCTCGATATCGGTCAGCCAGTCCTTGTACAGTTCGCTAACCATGCCCTGGGCCTCCACAGGAAAAAGCGTCAACGCTCCGCACGTGGGGCAGGTGTTTTTATGTCTCTGCATCGCTCACCCTTTCCGTTTCTTTAACGAGTTCTTAATTTCTTCGTCATATAATGTATGGGTGTTGGCACGGCGGGGAACCGAAGCCGTGGCAGCCGTGGGAAAAACGCCGGGCAACAACCATGGCACTAGTTGGAACACCAAAACCACCCACCACG
>CBDVCR010000055.1:0-17152 GCA_965372535.1 uncultured bacterium
GGCAAGTGGCGCGCCCAGGAGGATTCGAACCCCCGACACTCGGATTCGTAGTCCGATGCTCTATCCATCTGAGCTATGGGCGCGTTGAAAAAAACAGGAAGCCCTCAAGGGGCTTCCTGTTCGGGCATTATAAATATTATTTAACCCTTCTCGACCGGGCCTGTCAGGGTAATCCCGTACTTTTCGTGCATGAAAGGATGAATCGAGGGGAACTTGGAGTACAGCCAACCGTCGAACAGCTCTTCGTCTCCCTCATATACTTTCACATGAACCGCGGGGTTGTTCAGGCTCTCGGAAGCCGAAGTTATAACAGGCCCCTCCATCCTGAAATCAGGAAGGAATTCGCCCACCTCGACCTTGAGTTCGGAACCGGGTATTGCGTATTGAGCGCCCAGGCCTATGACTATGTCACTGGTCTCGTTCTTGTCCTTGTCCTCAATGGTAAGCTTGACCGCAGCCCATTTTTCCTTGACAGAATCGGACACCCTGACCTCGGACACCGGAGCCACAAACATGCCTCCCGGCGCCTTTCCGGTTATGGGCCTCTCCTCTTCTTTTTTGCAAGCGCCAAGAGCCGATACAACCGCAAGAGCGACAACCGCTGCGAGAACCTTTTGCCTCATCTGACGACCTCCTGAATGAAATATTTTATTTCGTATCTCCCATGGCGGAGAGGCAGGGATTCGAACCCTGGGTGAGGTATTACCCCCACAACCGCTTAGCAGGCGGCTGCCTTCAGCCTCTCGGCCACCTCTCCTTAACCTGATTATTCTATCAACTCACATACGGCTTTGTAAAGGCAGCGAATCTTCCCGGGTGACAACACTTTTCAGGGAAATATTATAAAATAATCTAATGATTTATCTTGACCATAACGCCACTACCCCGGTGGACCCGGAAGTACGCGAGACGGTCCTTGATGCTCTCTCAAGGGGTTTCGGCAACCCTTCCAGCTCACACGCAGAGGGGAGACGGGCGCGTGGAATTATTGAAAATGCAAGGCACAGGGCAGCGGAGCTTATAGGGTGCGAGACCGGGGAAATATACTTTACCTCGGGGGGCACCGAATCCAACAACCTCGCCATACTGGGCACGGCCTCAGCCTACGGCAAGGGGCATATAATCGCATCGGCCATAGAGCACCCTTCCGTGACAAACCCCCTCAAACACCTTGAGTCAAAAGGTTTTTCCGTCACTTTTATAGGGGTTGACGAATCGTGCAGGACACGAGTGGAGGAAATCCGCCGCGCAATCAGAAACGACACCATACTTGTCGCCATGATGCATTCCAACAACGAAACAGGCGTCCTGCAGCCCGTGGACGAGGCGGCCTCGGCCGCGAAGGAACGCGGCGTCAGGTTCCATGTCGATGCCGCCCAGTCGGTTGGAAAGGTGCCGGTGAAGGTCGATAATGTGGATATGATGAGCATCGCGTCCCACAAATTTTACGGTCCAAAAGGCATAGGCGCCATTTACGTAAGAAAAGGGACCACGCTGCACCCCGTTCTTTACGGAGCGGGACACGAGGGCGGCATGAGGCCGGGCACTGAAAACACCCCCGGAATCGCAGGGATGGGCATGGCCTGCGAACTGGCCGCGAGGGACCTGCGCGCCAGGACTCGGCACATTATGAGATTAAGCGAACAACTCCTCAGGGAGTTGCAAACGCATGTTAAAGGAGCAAGGCTCAACGGCCATCCCGAACTCAGGCTGCCCGGCACCCTGAACGTCCTTTTTCCGGGGGCCGACTCGGCGGCCCTTGTTGACGCCCTCTCGAACACGGTAGCTATATCCGCCGGCTCCGCCTGCCATGCCGGGGTTTGCAGGCCCTCTGCCGTACTGAAGGCCATGGGCCTCGGCGACCATGAGGCAACGGCCTCGTTAAGGATAAGCATGGGGAAGGACAATACGGAGAAGGAAATCAGCTCTGCGGCAAGGATGCTTTCAGATGCTTTTTTTCAACAGGTCCGAGAACGGTGAGGGCCACGGCGCTCCCGGATACCAGTCTCACGGCGAGCCCCCTGATATCCTCGATAGTTACGGAATCTATCTTTTTTATTATCTCCTCCGGCGATAAGTAATCACCGTAATATATTTCCTGGCTGGCTATGTTCTGCATCCTCCTTGTGGTCGATTCCAGCCCGAGAACCAGGCTGCCCTTTACCTGCGCCTTTGCCCTTTCGAGTTCCGCCGGAGTTATGGTCGCCGGAAGCCCCGTAAACTCATGAGTCACCCGTTCAACCACCTCGTTGAAGTGTTTTTTTCCGCACCCCGCATATACCCCCCATAAGCCGGTATCCCGGTAAGAGGAAAGGAAGGAATACACGGAGTAGGCAAGCCCCCTCTTCTCCCTGATCTCCTGAAACAGCCTTGAACTTACGCCGCCCCCTAAAATGGCATTAAGGAGCAGCATGCAATACCTGTCCGGGCTTGACTGCCGTATGCCCTGTATTCCGAGGCATAAATGGACTTCCGAGAGGGCCTTGCCGTAGACCTGGGTCTTTGCCCGAAAAACGGGGGCCTCCCCTTCCGCAGGCTCGGAGCCGCGCCGCAAGCCGCCAAGGCCCCTGTTGAGAGCATCGAGGAGCCTGTCGTGTTCGAAATTTCCAGCGCATGAGATTATGGTGTCGCGGGTCCCGTAGTATTTCCTTATGTGCTCCAGGATGTCCTCCCTCTTGAAGCTCTTCACCGTCTCTTTCCTGCCGATTATCGGCTGTCCCAGGCCGCCTGAGCCCCACACGAGGCGGCTGTATAAATCATGGATAAGGTCGTCCGGGGTGTCTTCCACCATCTTGAGTTCTTCCCTGACCACCCCTTTTTCTCTCTCTATCTCCTCAGGGGGAAAGGTGGAATGCATGAATATGTCGGACAGCAGTTCCAGACCTTTCTCAATATACTCATCGAGGACCTTCACATAAAAAGTCGTCCCCTCCTTGGAAGTAAAGGCGTTCAGTTCCCCGCCCAGGGCATCGGTTTCCACTGCTATGTCGAGTGATGAGCGCTTTCCGGTCCCCTTGAAGAACATGTGTTCGAGGAAATGGGATATGCCGTTTTTCCCGGAAGGCTCATACCGCGAGCCGACCTTGACCCATATGCCGAGGGACATGGAACGCATGTTGCTCATCCGCTCCATAACAACCGTTATCCCGTTGTCGAGGCGGGCTTTTTTAAACATGGCTTAAATTTTCCGCCTCCTTGTCGGCTTCATAAAAAATAACACGCATCATGGGTATAACTCACCGGACTTCCCGGGGGCAGCCTTGCTGAAAATAAGTGCTTGCCAATAAAAAATCGGGGTTACAAAGGAGTAACCCCGTCGCATGGTCAGACCCCGGCCCAGGGGGCTCAAGCGCTCTTGGAGGTCTCTTTCTCCCTCAAAAGCTCCTTCCTGCTGAGCCTTACCCTTCCAAGCTTGTCAATCTCGATGACTTTTACTTCCACTTCGTCGCCTTCCTTGAGCACGTCCGTGACCTTTTCTATGCGCTTGGTGTCTATCTGGGAAATATGCAGAAGGCCGTCGGTGCTGGGCAGTATCTCCACAAAGGCTCCGAAGTCCGTAATGCGCACCACCTTGCCGGTGTAGACCTTGCCGACTTCGGGCTCCTCCACAATCCCATTGACTATGGCTATGGCCCTGAGGGCGGAGTCCTCGTCGGACGACGCTATGGTTACCGTGCCGTCGTCGGAAATGTTCATCTTTACGCCGGTCTCGGCCACAATCCCCTTTATGACCTTTCCTCCTGTGCCGATAACGTCCCGTATCTTGTCCTGCTTGATGTGCAATGTGTATATCCTCGGGGCGTGGGGCGAGAGGCCTTCTCTGGGCGCGGAAAGTGTTTCCTTCATCCTGTCCAGAATAAACAGCCTTCCGGTGCGGGCCTGCTCAAGGGCCTGTTCCATGACTTCCCTGCTTATCCCGTCTATTTTCACGTCCATCTGGAAAGCCGTGATGCCGGATTCCGTGCCGGTGACCTTGAAATCCATGTCCCCGAGGTGGTCTTCGAGGCCCAGGATGTCGGTAAGCACCACTGACTTTTCGTTCTCTTTTATCAAACCCATGGCGATGCCCGCAACCGGCGCCTTTATGGGCACCCCGGCGTCCATCAGGGCCAGGGTCGTACCGCACACAGTGGCCATGGACGATGAGCCGTTTGATTCCAGGACGTCCGAGACCACCCTGATGGTATAGGGAAACTCCTCCCTGGCGGGGAGCATGGGCTTTATAGCCTTTTCAGCGAGGGCGCCGTGGCCTACCTCGCGCCGCCCCGGGCCGCGGAGGAACCTCGCCTCGCCCACGCTGAAGGGGGGGAAATTGTAATGCAGCATGAAGGTTTTATAGTACTCTCCCTCGAGGGCGTCTATTCTCTGTTCGTCTTCGGTGGTGCCCAGCGTCACGACCGCAAGGGCCTGGGTCTCGCCCCTTACGAACAGGGCCGAACCGTGCACCCTGGGCAGAAGCCCCACGGTGGACGTTATGGGCCTTATCTCGTCCGACCGCCTCCCGTCGGCCCTAACGCCTTCGTCGAGTATCGTATTTCTGACGAGGCCCTTTTCCAGTTCGTAGAAGATATCGGCCACGCTCTTTGAGAGTTCCTCTTCATCTTCTCCGGCGCAGAACTTCTCCTGGGCCTCGGTGAGCAGCTCTTTCAGGGCTTCCTGCCTCTTGAGCTTGTCGGGTATCCTGATATGCTCCTTTAACTTCTCCGTCACATATTCCCGCACGCTGCCCCTGAGCCCCTCGTCGACAGTGACCTCGAACAGAGCTCTTTTTTTCTTGCCCGCCTTCTCGGCAAGTTCCCTCTGGAGGGCGTTTAGTTTCTTTATCTCCGCATGGGCCAGGTCAATCGCCTCGAGGAAATCGGTCTCCGAAGCTTCCAGGGCCCTTCCCTCGACCATGACCACGGCCTCGTCGGTGCCTGCGACCACTACCTCGATATCCAGGTCGTCCATAACGCTGAGGTCGGGGAACAGGATGAATTCCCCCTGTCGCCTGCCGACCCTCACTCCGGAGACCGGACCGCTGAACGGAATGTCCGATACCATGAGGGCAGTGGAAATGCCGGTGATGCCCATGACGTCCGAGACGTTCTCGTCGCCAAAGGAAAGGACACTGATTATGCCCTGTGTCTCGGATTTGAACCCTTCAGGGAAAAGGGGCCGGATGGGACGGTCTATAAGGCGCGAGGTGAGGACTTCCTTCTCCGACGGCCGCCCTTCCCGCTTGAAGAATCCTCCGGGTATTTTCCCGGCTGCGTAAGTCTTCTCCAGGTAATCGATGGTAAGGGGAAAGAAATCAATCCCCTTCCTTACCTCCTTGTTCGCCACACTTGTGGAAAGAACAATGGTATCCCCATATTTGATGACCGCCGAACCGTCCGATTGCCGGGCCATTACCCCGGTCTCCATAACGAGTTTATTGCCTTTTATCTCTGTCTCTACCGTTATCATTATCTCTCTCTATTTCCTTAAGCCTAAGCTTCCTTTTATTTTCTCGTACCTTTCCTTGTCCGAGGACTTCAGGTACTCCATGAGCGTTCTCCTCTGCCCCACGAGTTTCAGCAGACCGCGGCGGGAATGGTGGTCCTTCTTGTGAAACCTGAAATGCTCGGTCAGGTAGTTTATCCTGGCGCTTAGCAGCGCTATCTGCACTTCCGGGGAGCCCGTGTCGGACTCGTGAACCTTGTGTTCGTCTATTATCGCCTGCTTGTTCGTCTTCTCAAGAGGCATCCTTTTGCACCACCTTTCTTAATTGTGCTTATTCCAATCCATATTGTTTGTTTTAGGCTATTTAAGCCGGAAAATTAGTTTATCACAGCCGAGCGGGGCCTGTAAAGCCAAATAAGGGTCCCCAAAATCGCCGATAGGGTTGCGCGGTCCGCCCTTTCGAAGCCCTGGGAGCAAGCCAGCGTTTATCGAATAAACAGTCCCGCTTTTACGTTTGGAAATCTCTCGAAGAAGCAGGAATTCTCTCGGAGAATTTGTGGAAATGGTCACCTTAAGTCCGACAGGCTCTCAGCCCGGGGAAAGAGTATTTATCCTGTGCGCCAGGCACCCGGCGCCGAAGCCGTTGTCTATGTTCATCACCGCGATTCCCGGTACGCAGGAGTTGAGCATGGCAAACAGGGCGGTGAGGCCGCCCAGGCTCGTGCCGTAGCCCACCGAAGTGGGCACCGCTATTACCGGTCTGTCCGTAAGCCCGCCCACCACGGAGGGAAGCGCCCCTTCCATCCCGGCCACAACCACGATGACCCGCGCCTTTTCCATGGCTTTACGCTGGTCCATGAGCCTGTGTATCCCGGCCACTCCAACGTCGTAAACCGTCTCGGCCCTGCTTCCGAGGAACGACGCCGTTACGGCGGCCTCCTCGGCGACGGGTATGTCCGAGGTGCCCGCCGAGACGACGAGCACCGAGCCCTTCTTGGTCCCGCTTCCCCTGGCGGAGATTATGCCCGAGGCGGGATGGTACTCGGCGCCTTTTATCCTGAGTGTTTTAAAAATATCCTCCGTGGCTTTGGTGACCAGCAGCCGCTTGTTTTTTTTGTATATGGCTTTTGAGATTGCCACCACGTCTTCCAGGCTTTTCCCGCTTGAGAGGACCACCTCCGGTATGCCCTGCCGGAGGTGGCGGTGGTGGTCAATCCTTGCAAAGCCGATGTCTTCGTAGGGAAGGTGTTTTAGCCTGTCAAGGGCCGTGTCCAGGTCCAGCTTTCCGGCCCGGAGTTTTTGCAGGATGTCCCTCAGAGCCCTGTTATCCATAAAACTCGGCCTTCGGGGTGCGGGTCATTAGGTCGTGGACCGCGGCCCGGGGGTCTTTTTCTCCGTAAAGGACGTTATATATCTGCTCCACTATGGGCATCTCGACGTTGAATTTATTAGAAAGCTCGTATGCGGCCTTTGCCGTGGACACCCCTTCGGCCACTGTATTCGTGCTCTCAATTATCTCCTTGAGCTTTTCTCCCTTTCCAAGCCTGTAGCCCACAGTGAAGTTCCTCGAAAGCCGGGAGCTGCACGTAAGCACCAGGTCGCCAAGGCCGCTCAGGCCGGCGAAGGTGCGCTCCTTTGCGCCCATCATGACGCCGAGCCTTGACATCTCGGCAAGCCCCCTGGTTATCAGGGCCGCGCGGGCGCTGTTTCCGAGCGCAAGGCCCTCCGAAATCCCCGAGGCGACCGCGATGACGTTCTTAAGCGCCCCGCCGAGTTCCACCCCGAGGACGTCGTGGTGCGTGTATACCCTGAAATAATCCGTCGAGAATATCTCCTGAATCAGCAGGCAGGTGTTGTAGTCCTCGGAGGCCAGGGTAACGGCGGTGGGCAGCCTCCTTGAGACCTCGGCGGCGAAGCTCGGCCCGGAAAGGGCGGCGACGGTCGAGTCCGTAATCTCCTTGATTATCGAGGATACAGTGAGATATGTGCCGTTTTCAATGCCTTTTGAGGCGTTAATGAATATTGCTTTCCTGTCTATGAACGGCACGGCGCTTTCAATCACTTTTCGGGTGTGCTGAGTGGGAACCACGTTCAGTATGTATCGGGCTTTCTCTACCACCTCGCCGATGTCCGATGATAACTTAATGCCGTCCGGGAGCTTGAAATCGGGCAGATATGTCTTGTTCACTCCTGTATTTCTTATCTCCTCGGCCAGTTCCTCCTCGTATACCCAGAGAGAAACATCGTAGTCCTTCCCCGCGAGAAGGCTGGCCAGCGTCGTGCCCCAGCTTCCGGCCCCTATTACGGCGATGTAGCTCATGGCTTGACCTTTCCTGTTTTTTTAAGCAATTTCATTCACTCGGTTTTCGCGGCTATTGCCTACCCCTGCTGTTGCTTTTTTTCTATCCTGGCCCAGGTATCCCGTAATGATACCGTCCTGTTGAATACGGGTAATTCGTGGGACGAATCGACCGAATCGACGCAGAAATACCCGAGCCTGAGAAATTGGTACCGGCTTCCCGGGGCCGCTCCGGCCAGGCTCGGCTCGACATAACACGGCCTCAGCGTCTCCAGAGAGTCTGGGTTAAGAAATTCCCTGAAATCGCGGTTTTCCTCTTCCTCCGGGTTTGCCTTTACAAAGAGATGGCCGTAAAGGCGAGTTTCCGCCTCGATGGCGCGGTCGGCCGAGACCCAGTGCAACGTCCCCTTGACCTTGCGGTCGGCCTGCGGCGCGCCGCTTTTCGTCTCTGGGTCATACGTGCAGCGGAGTTCCACCACCTCGCCTGTATCCTCATCCTTGACGACCCGTTCGCATTTGATTATGTAGGCGTGCTTGAGCCGCACCTCGCGGCCGGGAGCCAGACGGTGAAATTTTCTCGGCGGCGCCTCGCGGAAATCATCCCGCTCGATATAGAGCACCCGCGAAAACGGGAGCTTTCTGAAGCCCATGGCCGGGTCCTCGGGGTTGTTTTCGGCCTCAAGTTCTTCCACCCGGTCTTCGGGATAGTTTTCTATCACCACGCGAAGCGGACGCAATACGGCCATCACGCGCGGAGCACTCTTGTTAAGGTCCTCGCGCAGGCAGTGCTCAAGGAGAGCTATGTCCACAACGCTGTTGCCCTTGGCCACGCCGATACGCTCGCAGAATTCCCGTATCGCCTCCGGTGTGTAGCCCCGCCTCCCGAGCCCCGATATCGTCGGCATCCGGGGGTCGTCCCAGCCGTTTACGCGCCCTTCGTTTACCAGTTCGATGAGCTTCCGTTTGCTGAGCACCGTATGGCTGAGGTTCAGGCGGGCGAACTCAATCTGCCTGGGATGATGAATGCCCAGAGCCTCAAGGAACCAGTCGTACAGGGGGCGGTGGTCTTCGAATTCGAGCGTGCAGACGGAATGGGTTATTCCCTCGATTGAATCCGATTGGCCGTGGGCCCAGTCGTACATGGGATAAATGCACCACGTCCCGCCCGTCCTGTGGTGAGCCGCCCTCAGGATGCGGTACATTACCGGGTCCCGCATGTTCAGGTTCCCGGAGGACATGTCGATTTTCGCACGGAGCGTCCGCGAGCCGTCGGCGAATTCCCCGGCGCGCATACGCTCGAAGAGGCCGAGGTTCTCCTCCACCGGACGGTCCCGGCACGGGCTTTCCCTGCCGGGTTCGGTCAGGGTCCCCCGGTATTCACGGATTTCCTCCGGGCTCAAGTCGTCCACATAAGCCTTGCCGACCTTTATTAGCTTAAGCGCGAATTCGTGGAGCCGCTCAAAGTAATCCGACGCATAGTGGAGCCTGTCTCCCCAGTCGTAGCCGAGCCAGCGGACGTCCTCCATGATTGAGTCCACGTACTCGGCTTCCTCCTTTATCGGGTTGGTGTCGTCGAACCGTAGATTGCAAAGGCCCCCGAATTTCCCGGCGAGGCCGAAATTGAGGGCGATGGACTTTGCGTGCCCGATGTGCAGGAAACCGTTCGGTTCGGGCGGAAACCGCGTATGGACCCGGCCCTCGTATCTGCCGGCCTTTAAATCCTCCTCGATAATATCGCTGATAAAGTTGGAGGTAGAAGTCGCCTGTTTAGAAGTTTCCATGTTTTGGTATTTCTTCAGGGTTTGTACTCAGGAACGCTCTATCGCCTCAATTGCCTTTCCGAGCCTTTTAAGGGCCTTTTCCTTGCCGATGACCTCAAGCACCTCGAATATGCCGGGGCTTTCCGTTTTGCCGGTCAACGCGACGCGGACCGGCTGGGCCAGGGCGCCGAGCTTTACGCCGAGCCTTTCCATCAGCGACTTGAAGGCGGCCTGAAGGCTCTCCGCCCTGAAGTCATCTGCCGCTTCGAGCATGTTGCAGACTTCCCTGAGGTTTCCGAGGTTTTTTTGGTTCAGGAATTTCTCCCTGGCCTTCGTCTCCGGCTCTACATGTTCAAGTATATAGTACCTGAGAGCGCTTGCAAGCTCCACGAGACTGCGGCAGCGCTCAACGAGGGTCCGTATGGCCCCGGAAAGCCACTCACTGTCCAGTTCCGCGCCTTCCTCAATTGTGCCGTCCTTAAGAAGGAACGGCCTTGCCAGTTCGCCGAGTTTTTCCAGCGGCGCGCTCTTTATGTACTCTCCGTTGAGCCAGAGGAGTTTTTCCGGGTTGAACACGGCCGCGGACTTGCCCACGTTTTTAAAGGAGAAGTGCTCAAGAAGCTCTTCCCCTGAGAACACCTCCTGGTCTCCGTGCGACCAGCCGAGCCTGACCAGGTAGTTGACCAGCGCGCCGGGCAGATAGCCGGCGTCTCGGTATGCAATGACCGAGGTGGCCCCGTGGCGTTTGGAAAGCCGCGCCTTGTCCTGGCCAAGTATCATGGGCAGGTGCGCGAAAACGGGCATGTCATGGCCGAGGGCCTTATAAATGTGTATCTGCTTCGGGGTGTTGTTGAGATGGTCGTCGCCCCGGATGACATGGGTAATGCCCATCTCCACGTCGTCCACGACCACGACGAAGTTATAGGTGGGCGTGCCGTCTGAGCGCATGATTATCAGGTCGTCGAGCTGCTCGTTCTCAAACGTCACCTTGCCCTTGACCATGTCCTCCACGGCCACCTGCCCCATCCGGGGCATCTTGAACCTTACTGACGGCGTCCTGCCGGGCGGTGCGTCCTTGAGGTCCCGGCACCTTCGGTCGTATCCGAGCGGGAGGCCCTTTTTTTGGGCCTCTTTCCTCCGCTCCTCCAGTTCCTCCTGGGTGCAGTAGCAGCGGTAGGCGAGGCCCTTCTCAATGAGACCGTCGATATGCTTCCGATAGATATCGAGCCTTTCGGTCTGCCTGAAGGGGCCCTCGTCCCAGTCCAGGCCGAGCCATTTCATGCTCTCGACGATGGACTCTATATACTCTTCCGTGGAGCGGGTCCGGTCCGTGTCCTCGATTCTGAGGACGAACGAGCCGCCCCGGCTCCGCGCGAAGAGCCAGTTAAAAAGCGCTGTCCTTGCCCCGCCTATATGAAGATGCCCCGTGGGGCTCGGGGCGAACCGGGTCTTTATTTTCTCCAAAACATACGCTCCTTGAAAAAATCAGACTAAAATATACCAGATTTTCAACTGATAAGACAAAGCGGAGCGTTTACCGGCGGGCCTGCTTTATCTCAAGCACGAGGAACTTCCTCGTGCCGTCCGTGACCCCGAACCTCTCGTCCCCCCGGTAGCCCGCAACCCAGACGATCTCTCCGTTTGAGGTGACGATTGGTACGGCGTCCCGCTCGTCCCTGGGGACCTTCTCGTCCACGAACAAGTCCTGAAGCTTTTTCCTTTTTCCAAACCCCATTGGGTAGAAAAAGTCCCCGTCCTTCCTCGCCCTTATGGCAAGTGGAAAAGCCGCCTTCCCGGCGTCGAAAAGCGCCGTGGACCTCCCGTCAACCGGCTGCGGCGGGGCGTAGTCCTTTACCGACGCTTTTATCAGTAGGCCCGCTTCCCTGAGCACAACCTCTCCTTCGGCATCGAGGGCATGGGCGCCCAGGACGGCGGGCGGCTCCGAGGTAAGGAGCAGGGTGGAGTATTTCTTGATTGCCCTTATCCCTTTGGGCAGGTGTATCCTGTCGCCCGCTTTCCCTTCCTTTATCAGTTTTATGATGTCCTCTATGTGGACAAACTGTATTCCCCTCAGGCCCCGGGTCTCCTCCATGGCACGCCTGAGCACCCTGCGAAAAAGTACACTGTCCATTCCCTCCAGGGGGGAAAGGAAAAGCTCTATGGCGGTGTCGGTCTTATTGGTTATCAGTTTCATCAGGGCCTTTGTCACGGCTATCTCGAAATACCGCTCCTCCTCCCTGAATATGTCGGCGGTGTGAGAGAGGGTTTGAAGGATATTGGGGTTAAACTCCTTAACGACCGGCATGAGCGAGGCCCTTACGCGGTTTCTCATGTACTTGTCTCCGAGGTTTGACGAGTCCAGGGCGTATGAAATCCCCTCCGCGGCAAGGAATTCCTCGATGTCCTCTCTCTCCGTCTCGATAAGCGGGCGGATGATGTTTCCGCGTACGGGCGGGATGCCCGCCAGTCCGCCGGGGCCTGAGCCACGGAGTATCCTCATAAGGAACGTCTCCGCCTGGTCGTCGAGGTTGTGGCCGAGGGCGACGCGGTCGGCTTTTGCCTCAAGGGCCGCGGCGTCAAGTTCCCTGTAGCGGAGTTCCCTTGCGGCCTCCTGGAGGTTGGCGCCGTGCGCCCCGGCGTGCTGCTTTACGTCGATGGACGCGACCCTGAAAGGGATGCCGAGGCTTTGGCAGAACTCATTGCATAACTCGGCCTCGCTGGGTGTCTCGGAGGGTCTCAGGCCGTGGTCTATATAAAGGGCGTGCAGGGTGATATTGAGCGCCGGGCGAAGCCTGTTAAGCACGGTTGCGAGGCAGACGGAGTCCGGCCCGCCGGAGAGGCCGATGAGCACGTTCTCGCCGCCCCTTAGCATCGAGAATTTTTCAATCGTGGCGGCGGCCTTCTCGACGAGGTCCATTACGGCAGCCTGACCGTTACCCCTTTTGATTTAAGATATTCCTTTGCCTCCCTGACGGTATATTCCCTGTAGTGGAATATGGAAGCGGCGAGCACGGCGTCGGCCTTGCCCTCCACGATGCCCTCATGGAGGTGTTCGAGGGTACCCACTCCCCCTGATGCGATAACGGGGATGGAGACCGCCTCGGAGACGGCCCTTGTAAGGGCAAGGTCAAACCCGTCCCTGGTGCCGTCCCTGTCCATGCTGGTAAGGAGTATTTCGCCCGCTCCAAGCTCGTCCATGTACCGGGCCCATTTTACGGCGTCTATCCCCTTGGGTTTCCTTCCTCCGTGGGTATAAACCTCCCAGGAGTCTTTTCCCCCCCCGGGCCTGAGCGAGTCGTCCTCCATCCATTCAGGCGGCTCCCCGGCCGCGCCGTTACAGCGTTTGGCGTCTATGGCAACCACTATGCACTGGCTTCCGAACCGCTCGGCGGCCTGGCTTATGAAACGGGGATTGTTCACGGCGCTTGTATTTATTGCTACCTTGTCGCAGCCCGCCTTAAGGAGCGCCCTTATGTCGTCGAGGTCTCTGACGCCGCCCCCGACGGTAAGGGGCATGAATATGTCGTCCGCGGTCCGGGCCACCACGTCAAGGATAATGTCCCGTTTTTCGTGGGAGGCCGTGATGTCCAGAAACACCAGCTCGTCGGCCCCCTGCTCGTCGTAGTAAAGGGCGTTTTCCACCGGGTCGCCGGCGTCGCGGATGTTTACGAAGTTTACCCCCTTTACGACCCTTCCGTCCCTGACGTCAAGGCAGGGGATTATGCGCTTGGCAAGCATTTTCTCTCACCCCGAGGCATATGACCTGGCGAGCCCTATTGCCTCTATCAGGTTCAGGGAACCCGAGTAAATCGCCTTTCCGGTGATGGCCCCCCATATGCCTCCTGCCTCCAGGAGGTTCTTTACGTCCTCAAGGGACTTGATGCCCCCCGAGGCTATGACGGGTATATCCAAGGAATCGGCTATTTCCTTTGTGGTCCCGATGTTGGGCCCGGTGAGCATGCCGTCCCTTGATATGTCGGTATATACGATGCCCGCGGCGGCGTGGGACTCCATGGTTTTGGCGAATTCTTTTGCGTCGTGCGAGGTGAGTTCAACCCATCCCTTTACCGCGACCTTGCCGTCCCTGGCGTCTATGCCGATTACTATCCTGCCGGGGTATTTAGCGCAGGCCTCCTTTACAAGGGCCGGGTTCTCGGCCGCCACAGTGCCCAGTATCACCCTGTCGATGCCGAGGGAGACGAGGAAGTCGATGCGCTCCATGTCCCTTATGCCCCCGCCGAGTTCCAGGTCGGCACTGACCGCGTCCCTTATGGCTTTGACGGCCTCGATGTTTTTCTGCTCGCCGGTAAAGGCGCCGTCGAGGTCAACGATATGGATGAGTTCGGCCCCCGCAGCTTCCCACCTCCGCGCCGTCGCCGCCGGGTCGTCGGAGTAGACGGTCACGTCCTCCTCCCGGCCCTGTAAAAGCCGCACGCATTTGCCTCCCTTGAGGTCTATGGCTGGTATAATAACCATAAGATATTTAATATAACATTATTCATCGGTACTCTTCCCGGCTTGGAAGAGAAAGGACGGGAAACGTTTTGAGGGCAAAAACACCGATATTAATCGCCGCTTTTTTTCTGTTTTTCGCCGGTCATGCGTGGTCTGCCGCTTCCGAAAGGCTTGAGTACGACGTCAGGTGGCTGGGGATCAAGGCCGGAGAGTCCTCTCTTGAGGTAACACGGACGGGGGAGGACAGAATAACGATTATATCGACGGCGGTATCGGAGGGATGGGTCGATATAATCTATCCCATACGGGACAGGGCGGTAAGTGTAATCGGTACCGGCTCCGGCTGGCGCCCCGTAAATTACCACCTGAAAACAAGAGAGGGGAAAAAACGCAAGGACAGGGAGGTAGTTTTTGACGGGGCCGGGGGAAAGGCCTTATATATCGACCACCTGAAAGGCACGGAGAAGGAGCATGAACTGCCGGAGGAGATATACGACCCACTTTCTGCCTTTTATGTGGTGAGGTGGTACGACCTCGTCGTGGGCGCGTCCGTATACGTGCCCATGTTCGACAGCAAGAGGGTATGGGACGTGGAAGTGAAGGTGCTGAGAAAAGAGAGAATCGAGGTCCCCGCCGGCACGTTTGACACCGTGCTTATCCAGCCGCTTATGAAATCCGATGGTATTTTCTCCCGCAAGGGCAAAATGTATATCTGGCTTACGGACGATGAAAAAAGGATACCCGTAAGGCTCAAGAGCAAAGTGAAAATCGGCTCGGTTTACGCCGAACTTGTGGGCGGGACGTTCTGAGAACGGGTTTATCAATCGCCCGGAGCGATGGTATCCGGTACGCGGCCTCTGCCCCACTGTATGAGGGCGACAAGAAAAAACACCGGGACGGCGAGTTCAGCCGTCTCTTCGAGAACGGCGAAAAAGAGCAGTTCGGCCTCCCCGGGCGTCATCCCGAGGGCCTGCATATATCTCTTTGCGCCGTCGAAAAGCAGGGAAAGCGGGAGCATGATAATTCCCGCAAATGCCATGACCGCCCAGTTGTCCCTGGTTTTAAGAGCCGTTAGAAACTTCCGCACGGTCCTTTTTACAAAGACAGCCACTAATGCCCCTATAGCCAGTAAAATCAGGGCGGCGGTTATCCGGGTGGCCGGAGAAAATTCCGGAGTGATGAAAAACCGCGTCTTTATGACGCTCATTCCCGTAAACATCGTCTGGAGGTCCATCTCGCGAAGGGCGAAGATGAAAAGAATCGCACCCCCGCCGAGGCCGTGCGACCATGTCCTGCGTATTCCATATATCCAGGCAAGTACCGCCCCTGCCATATAGCCGATTAACTGCGCGGTCTCGACGGGGCCGTTCTCTTTTATGGCAGCATATGTAACGCCATCGGGTAGCGAAAGGAGCAGAATAATCCCCGCCGCAAAGGCCGATAGCAATATCAAAAGTGTACTCATGATTTTTTTATTTTTGCGTTGATAAGTTATAATACCAGATATTCAACTGCCTGATGCCGCGGTTGCGACGGGGGAATTGTTGAAGGCTTCGTTAATTGTCGCGACATATAACAATCCTGATACATTGAAACGGGTACTTGAGAGCCTGGCTTTACAGACCGGCCTTATGAGGTCATCGTGGCCGACAACGGCTCCGGGCCGGATACTGTTGAGCTTGTGAAAAGCTTTGCCCTGGCCGCCCCCTTTCCGTTGCACCATGTCTGGCGGGAGGACCGGGGGGGGATTGGCTTTCAAAGGTTACGGAACGAAAGGATAAAGAAGTTCTCTTTGGGAGAGGTGTCGGTATTCTTTGACGTTTAGCATGTGAATCCCCTCCCTGCATTTTCAGGAATAGCGGTAAAAATGAAGTATATGGAACTACTGTAAAATTCTGAACATTTGATGTCATAGAGGTCCTGGATTGAAAAAAAATTTCGTAACGAACCCTGAAAGCCTCATACTTTTCGGCCTGTGCGGGGCGGTTTTTTTCAGCCCGGTGAGCATTTCCTTTTCAACGGTCTTTGCGTATATCGCGTTTGCCGCCGCTTTATTTTCCGGGAGGATTTTTGCGCTCAGGCATCTGTGGCTGAGGAGTAAATGGTTTTCCCCGGTGCTTGCGCTTATTGCGCTCCCATGGCTTGGGATGCTCTATGCCGAAGATGCGCGGATAGGGTTAAACTTGGCCGGCAAGACGCATTACTGGCTTCTTGCCTTCGCGGCCGTGCCGCTGGCCTCGCACCGGGATTATTCAAGGGCAGTGGTGAAGTCCTTCGTTCTGGGGATATCCTTGACATCGGTGGCTTACCTTTTGCAGTTCACCGGCATGGTGCCGCTGATTGAGGACAACCGGGCCGAGTTTATCAAGTACATTACATATTCTCTCTTCCTTGTATTCGGCATGCTGCTCCTGATATTTCTGGCAAAAGAGAAAAAGGGAATCAAGGCGAAGCTGCCGTTGCTGTTTCCGGTGCCGCTTTTGTTTCTTAATTTAATCTTTCTGCCGGGAAGGGCCGGGTATCTGGCCTTTGGGGCTCTTCTGCCGCTTATGCTTTTTATTCTTTTCGGGCGGAAGCACGTTTTAAAAGCAGTCATAGTATGCGTTCTTTCGGTGGGTGCGATGTTTTCATCCCCGATGGTCAGGGGGCGTGTTGCAGAGGGGATAAGGGACATAAAGGTCTATGAATCGGGCGAAATAGCCACTTCCATGGGCAAGAGGTTTCATATGTGGAAAGGGGCGCTGAAAATCATCAGCGAAAACCCGGTTATCGGGGCCGGCACCGGCAGCTACGAGAAGTTGATGGAAAAATACGACGTCCCCTCTTTAAAAGGGTATAAACCTCGCCACCCGCACAACACGTTTCTATATATGCTTTCAAGTTTCGGCCTCGTTGGCCCGGTGGTCATAATATGGTTTTTTGCGTCGGTACTTATTGCCGGATGGCGCGGGCGGAGCACATTGCGAGGGTTCGCCCTCTTTTCTTACTCCCTGGTCATGGTAGTGGGGAGCTTTACGGACACCCAGATAATCCAGCCGCACTCCGCCCTGCTGATGGCTGTTTTTACGGGGCTTGGCGGAACGGTAGTGCAAGAAGCCGAATGCGGCCATTCCGGGGAAAGCCTGGTTGTGGAACAAAACGGGGACATGGCCTCTTCCGCTTGACTTGCCCTGAGGGCAATAATTAAAATCCATAGTGTCGGGCGATTAGCTCA
>CBDVCR010000056.1:0-17080 GCA_965372535.1 uncultured bacterium
ATGCAGGCATCAAAGTGCCTTATTACGCCTTTTTCTCCCATGACTCCGGAATCCGAACAAAAGAGGCCCCGCTCAATATGCTCCTTGCCATGGGGATTGCCGCCTTCCTGTGTGTCTTCATCGGTGTGTTCCCCGGCCCCCTGTACAGTCTTCTCCCGTATCCTGTAGACTTCGAGCCATACACGGCTTCCCATGTAGTGACTTCGCTTCAATTGCTTTTCTTCGGTGCATTGGCCTACATGCTTCTTACACTCTCCGGGATATTCCCGGCGGAAATGAGGGCCACCAACCTCGATGCCGACTGGTTCTACAGGAAGGGCGCAAGGGCGTTCATGTGGTTTGTGGACAGGCCCATGGCCTGGCTGGGGGCAAGGATTGGCAAGGTTGCTTTTGAAACCATCCCATCATCCCTGGGCTGGGCCGGCAGGAACCCGGCGGCAGTCCTCAGGATTGCGGCCGACACGGTGCTTTTGAAGTTCACCGTCCCGGAGAAAAGAGAAGGCATCAGGAAGAGAATAGAAAGAGAAATCAAGACTTACCCCGGCGACGTGGTCAGGCACCGCCCCATCGGCCTGGCCGTCCTCCTGGCAACGCTGTTTTTACTTTTATATCTGGTAGTCTATTATTAACTTAAGGCTCAGTGTCTACGACTGTGCCCGGGGATACGTTGCGGCAGTGGGCCGCCTGCCGCTTGCCAAGACCCCCGCTTTTTTGTGTACTTATCCCGCAAATAATCAGCAGAGCAACCCGTCTGGACTGTTTGTTGGCAGTCAACTATTATGCATCACCCCCTCCCGGTAACGCGTCCCGCCCGATGCTGCCGTGAATTCCCCGGACTTGCGCCTGAACGCCGAATTTTGCTTATCGCCCCGAAAACCCCCGTTGCCTTCTTTTAATGGATATTTTTATAATGAGGACTACGATGAGGAGCAATTGAGGTTGAAAGATGGGGAAATGGATAAAGAATTAAGGGGAGCAGGTTACAAACCTGCTCCCGCGAAATAATTTGTTGGGTTGCGCTTCGCTTAGCCCAACCTGCCACTACTTGTCTCCGAAACCTTTTAACATTCCTTTTGCGGCGGACAGAAAAATTGCCTGATTTTTCCTGCTGAGGTTTCTTAGAAGACCTATCAACTCGGCTATCTCATTTTCCATGTTTTGGTCGGCCTTGCCGGCAGGAAGATTAACAAGTTCCGACAACGGCATATTCAAAGCTTTTGCAATCAAGAAATAGCTTGAAATGGAAGCGTTGACCTTGCCGTTTTCTATGTCGCTGATGTACGTTGGGTGCAGACTCGCAAGTTCCGCAAGTTTTTCCTGGGAAACATTCCTCGTTTTCCTGATGGACCTGATTTTCTGGCCTGTTACCTTGAGAAATCGCTGCTGATTCATATATAGAGAATAAGCTAAATTATGGAATTAATTAACAGCCTATTGACTATATAAGCGCTATTTAGATAGACTATTTACGATATTCAAGGTTGTGAATAGAGACTATTGACGTTATCGGGCAAACCTCCCAGCCGCGAGGCGGGAGGCGTTTGCACATGGTGGCCGCGTTATGGCCCGGAAAGAAGACACGTGAGGCTGTCTGTTTCGGTTGTTGATGAGCTTGCGGACGTACGGCATATACTGGCCTTTATCAGGCATTCCATACCGGAACTATCGCATTGCGGCAAGCTGCATGCCGATGTGTTATCAGGCTGTGGCTTAATCATCGCAAGGGTTGAAACCCGGCTGAGGGAAGTCGAAAAAAATTTGGAATGCTTTATCTCGCAGAATAAGAATGAAAGATGAAAGATTCAGACTCCCCAAAGAGAAAGCGACAAAAAAAGTGAACACCACAAAGTGAACCAGTTCACATGGACGGGTTCCGCGCGGGGGGAGTACAATGGTCGGCGAGCATTAAAGGAGCAGGTTGCAAACCTGCTCCCGCAAAGAGGTAATGATAAATGTCATGCTGAATTTATTTCAGCATCCAAGACCCTGAATCAAGTTCAGGGTGACAATTCAAGGGATTGCTGAATCAACCGGATAAGCATAACCCCCCCCACGCCCCCCTTTACGTCCTTCGACAGGCTCAGGATGATTACAGAGCGGCAGCGTGGCAGCGCGACAGGATTCGAGGATTCAAAAAGGCGAGCCCTGAACACCCTTTGAACACCTGGACGGGCCGGAATATTCCGCAAAATCAGGGGGTTGCGAAGGTTTTAAAGGAACGGCTTTGAACATATAAAAAAGAGCGCGTCTTTCGACAGGCTCAGGATGCTTCGCATTGATGGGGAGGGACGCCCCTTGGCTGTTGCGGGCGGGAGTCCGGGGTTCGGAAAAACAGAGTCCAGCGGGGCCGGCAGACCCCGCCCATGCCCGTGGTTGTCGCCCTGAGCTTTTTTACTTCTCAGTGCTCATTCGATGTCCGGGTTAACCGTAGAGGTCGGGGTTCAGTATCTTGTCTATGGTGGTCCGGGCAAGCACAAGCGGGGCGATGAACATGTTGGCCATGTCGCCTTCAATGTCGCGCTTGTTCGAGAGGAACGTAATCCTGTCCTGCATCCTGTCGCGCAGGAAGTTGAGATAGCCCTCCGTCCTCCTGGGCTTGTATTTCTTGTCATGGTCCGGGCCGAACAGCTCGTTTCCGTTTCTGGGGATAAACAGGCCGTGGAACGTCCGCCACTCGCGCCACTCGATGTTGCCCCTCACAAGCTCTGTGACGATGTTGAGCGACAGCTCCTTCGGGATGTCGATGAGCTCGTCGTGGATGCCGAAGGCGTGGGTGTTCATTATGTAGCACTCGCAGTCCATCTTGAAGAGCTTCCGAAACTGCTCGCAGTCCTCAAGGAGCGGGTGGACCCTGAAGGGGTTTGCGAACGGCTCTATGACGAGTTTTTCAAGCTCTTTGGCGTCCACGTTCTCAACGCCCTTGGCCCTCATGGTGGAAAGCGACGCCCCCATGGCCACGGCGAGGGAGCTGCCCTTGACCTTGGAGATGGGCGGAAGGCTCGTGTCCTTCTGGAGCCATATCACCATGTTGGGCCTCTCGCAGTGCTCTGCGTGGCGGAACATGTCGCGGCTCTTTATGCACCTGCCGTTGTTGTTGCGGATGTCCTCGTTGACCATCTTCCTCGATCCGTCCGGCATCAGGGTGACGCCTATGTTCTGGGCGGAGTAGAAATACTTGAGTATGGAGTCGTCGAAGGTTACCGCGTCGGTCTTGTCAAAGAGCGAGGGCTCCAGGGCCACGCTCACGTCGTTTTCCAGGTCGATGAGAAAGGCGTCGTCGTGTATGACGGTGACCTTCTCGTCCTTGGACAGGGTGCCCTCGTGGTCCAGGCTGTTGGTGATGGAGGACTTCCCGGAGCCGGAAAGACCGAAGACCGCGACGGGACGTTTCGCGCCGATTTTCTTGATGCCCCCATGGCAGGCCACCATGTTGTGCCTTACGCCTATGGTCCAGGCCAGCGTGAGGGTGCCCTTTTTGCGCTCGCCGAAGTAGCGGAGGCCCAGTATGGCGATGCAGTTAGTGCTTTCGTCGATTATCACGCAGCCGTGGGGAAACTCCGGGTGGCTCCATTCCGGGTCGGCGAAGGCGATGATGTCGGGCTCGTTAATGGGCCTGGACTTCTTGTACGTCTCGCTCCATGGCTCCATGAAGGGGAGGAAATTCATCCCCCAGTCCAGCATGTTCTTTGCGTCGCTCTCGGGGCTTGTCAGATGCGCCTTGACCATGAAGTCCGGGTGAAGCCCCACGATGCCCTCAAGGTGCAGGCCCGGCCTTCTGTTGTACTGGTAGACGGCCTCCCTGAGCATCGCCTGGTACTTATCGTTCTGGGCCTTGTCGAAGTTCCTCACAAGCAGTCTTGCGCGCGCGGTGCGGCCCACCACGCTGCCGTCGTTTGAGACAAGCACCCTGGCGTCGCCGGGCAGGCCGAACTGCTCCGGCCTGTACATGGGCTCGGAGGTCGTGATGGCCTCGGGCTGTGTCAGGGCCAGCTCGTAGAGTTCGGCCATGGTGGTCTTCCTTACGGAGTTGGCGAAAAGCGCCGTCTCCATTATCGCCCTCCAGGGCGAGCTGGGCATCTGTTGCGTGGTAGCCATACGCTCTTTTCTCCTTAATTCCTTAACATGAATTTATCCGACGAACTTTTTATAGTAGACCTTCGAAAAGTGGAAAGTCAAGGACTAACTCGCGCTACTTTTTATTTTTTCGATGGTTTTTTGAAAAAATAGACACTTTTTCACAAAAAAACCCGACTTAGCCGCCTCTAATGCAAATTTTTCACCGGAATTTTTTTCTCACCGGGCTGCGGAAGGGGTTTCCAGGGAGGGCCATTATGTGTTTTAATATCGGCAAGGGCACGGGCAATGAAAGACAACCTCAATCGGGAAGAACGGGAGTATTTCAGGGAAACGCTCTCCATGGACACGGGGGACAAGCCCCTCCTCTTCGGCCAGTTCCTGCGCAAGAAGGGGCTCGTTACCGACGAGGACATATTCAATGCCCGCATGGTGCAGCGGCACCACAACCGCATGATAGGCCAGATGGCCCACGAAAAGGGCTTCCTCTCCAGCGATGACGTGGAAAAGATACTCGTCTACCAGGAAGAGAGCCAGGAGAGGTTCGGCGAGGTCGCCGTGGACTACTGCTACCTCACCGAGGAGCAGATTCTCGTCCTCCTGGAGGACATGGACGAGAACCACATGTTTTTCGGCGAGGCCCTCGTAAACCTCGGCGTCCTCAGCGAAGACGACATGCTCTCCAGCCTCGAGGTCTTCAACAGGCTCAAGCTCCAGGGCGAGATAGAAGCCTGAGGGCAACTTAAAGGATATGCCGGCGCGTCCGCCTCTCCCCCCTTTCCGCTCAATTACAATTATGTTCCGCCCGCTGTTGGGCACAATAAAAAAACGGTTGCCGAACGAGGGATTCATGTGTATAATATGAGTCCTCTGCTGGATTTGAGGCGCTTATCGGGCCTGTGGTCTGTTAATTAACCTTTTACCGTTTCGGATTAACGCTCAATGGAAAAGAAACTGCTTTTACTTTCGCAGGACCAGGACTTCATCGCGGCTGCGAGGGAGACCCTGCAACCTGCGGGATATGCGATAACTCTCAAGCAGAGGCTTTCCTCGGGTCTCAGGGCCATGCGAGACGGCGAAGTCGTGCTCATGGACCTGCCCGATGCGGCCTCCTCGATACGCGAGATACGCTCCTACTTCCCCGACGCACTCGTTATCGCCCTTGCCGAAAGCGGCTCAAGGGGCAAGACGGTCAATGCCGGTGCGCAGGCATGTCTTGGCAAGCCCCCGGACCCCCTGGAGCTGACGTGCGCCGTTGGAAACGCATTCGCCTTCGCCGCCCTGCGCGAGGAGCTCGACAGGGTAAAGGGCCGGGAGCTGCCCTCGCTCGTCATGGGCAAGGGATCGAGGATGCAGAAGGTGCTCAGGCAGCTTGAACGGGCGGCCCGGAAGGACGTTCCCGTCCTGGTCTCCGGCGAGCAGGGCACCGGCAGGGAGTACGTGGCAAGGGCCATCCACCACGGAAGCCCCCGCAGGCACGGCCCCTTCGTGCCGGTCGAAGCCTCTCCGGCAAAGCTTGAGGCGCGGCTTTTCGGCGGCGGGGCCTCGCCCGCCGGCATCTCCCGAGCCGAGGGAGGGACGCTCTTTATAAAGGGCCTGGACGGCCTCGACGGGCCGGTTAAGAACCGCCTCTCGGCCTTCCTCAAGGACAGGAGGCCCCCCCCCGCCGACCTGAGGGTGATATGTTCCGCAAACGGCACGCTCAAGAAAGACCCTCTACTGGCGGGCTTCGGCGTGCTCCTTAAGCTGCCCCCCCTGAGGGAGCGCCCCGGCGACATCCTGCCCCTTGCCGAGCACTTCCTCGGCGAGTCCGCGGGGCAGTTCGACATGGGAGAGAAGACCCTCTCAAAGGACGCCGGGAAGGCCCTGCTCAGGCACGACTGGCCCGGCAACGTGGGTGAGCTTAAGAGCACGGTCACGATGGCGTGCCTGCTCTCGGGCGGCTCGCAGATAGAGGCCCGGCACATCAGGGCCGCGGAGGGTCCGGCCTGCTACTCGGTCGGGGAGTTCCTGGAGGCCAAGGTCGGCAGGTACCTCAAGGAGATGGCGAAGCTCCGAAGGCCCGCCCTCCACGACACGGTGATGGGCGAGGTGGAAAAGGCCCTCATCGGGCTGGTCCTCAAGGAGACCGGAGGCAACCAGGTCAGGGCCGCCCAGGCCCTCGGCATCACCCGGACCACGCTGAGGAGCAAGATTAAGGGCTATAAGATAAAGGTAAAGTAGCCCCTTTCCGCCTCTTCCGTCTGCCCCTGCCGCGCTGTCGCCCCGCCGTTGTGTCGCACTGTAATCATCCCGAGCTTGTCGAAAGATGAGCCTCATTGTCCCTTCTTTCATCCTGAGCTTGTCGAAAGATGAGCCTCATTGTCCCTTCTTTCATCCTGAGCCTGTCGAAGGATGAGCCTGTCGAAGGATGAACTCCTTTGTTCCCCCCTTTTCTAAAGGGGGGCGAGGGGGGATTTTTTCCTTGAATCCTCGACCTCCGTCTGCCCTTGCCGCGCTGTCGCACCGTCGTTGTGTCGCAGTGTAATCATCCCGAGCCTGTCGAAGGACATAAAGGGAGGCGAGGGGCGCGCGCGGCCTCATCATGCGGCGTCCACAGGGGCCGGCATGCACTTTTTGATTGAGCCCGGCCCCTGGTTTATGGTATCCTCCGTCGGACGGATGAAAAAGCTCACCCAAAGGCAGAAACTGTTTCTGTTCTTATATCCCGTGGGGCACTGCGTGCTCGCTGTCCTCGTTACAATTGCCGCGTTTGCAAGCCTCAACATGGACGGGCCGCCTTCGAGGCATGAGGAAATCATGGGAACGATATACAATTATATATTGCACGTCCTGGTACCCTCCCTTTTTCTTGGTCTCAGGGTTCCCGATACCCCGGTCCTTCAGTGGGTGCTCGTTGCGCTGCCCGCGATGATATACGCCTGCGTGTTCCTGCTTGCGTATAAGGTTATCAGAAAGAGATAGCCCGTTCATTGCATGGGCGCTATGGAAAAAGAGAACAAGAAGGCTTGATAAACAATCACAGGCATGGGCGGGGTTGGAAAACCCCGCCTTGACAGCTTCGGGCGAGCCTGGGGGGCACGGCCCCCCGCGAATTTCCGTATCCGCCACGCTGCGTGACACTCGCGGTATTGATAGTGTCAGGGGACACTGTCCCCCTTCGCTTCCCGCGCGCTTTGCGTCCGCGGCAAACCGGGCTCGTGCAATATCCGGGTTAATCTTCTTCGTGCACCTGTTCAGGCATTGCAGGTGCGGCTATTGCCAGTACGGCTTCCCAAGGGACTGTATATATTCTTTAACCTCTGTTATCGGATTGCCTGCCAGGGGCCTCATGCGATGCGCTCCGGAGTACGGGCGAAATACTTCTGCTCGGGTTGAGGAGGACAAAGGAAAAAAAACGTGGAGTGAAAAATGGATTGCGGGCAAGAGGTTGATTCCCCCTGCCCGCAATCCATTAAGCATGAATAACCTTTCCCGCGATGGTTATTGCAGGAAGTACCGGTTTTCAATGCGGTTCTGGATGACACATTGGCCGCTTTCCCGAACGATTGTGTACTGCTCCCGAAGGCGCTGCACCACACCGGTATTCGACTTAACGTAAAATTCAGCCCCGACCAGGACTTTATCGCCCGTCAGGTATTCCAGAATATTTCTGTTGAATATTCTGTAAAATTCATACGTTAAATTGCCCTGTTTGAGAGCCTGAACGTAGTTCAGAAATTCGGTGTAATCGAGAATGAGTAAAGTGGAAGGTTTTTCTTCAGACAAAACACAAATGTGGTAAAAATCTGGAGAAAACAGATCCGCAAAGTTCGTGGTAATACTGTCCTTAAGGTCCGTCTGCACTGCATCGAGGAGGGTGTTGATTTCGTCCATGCTGCAGGCGGACGCGGACGTCGCTCCGACGGTTACGCTTAAAAGAAGGCTGAAGACCGCAATCAGTGAAAAAACAACTATTGAATTCCTTTTCTTTTTCATTCCCTTTTCTCCTTAAAGAATACGCAAGTTCATTTGCCGGACAATACCCCTGTCTCCAAATCTATGTTTCACCCCTCTCGCTGAAGAACAAAACATAAGATATGAAACTCTTCAACGAGAAAGGAATTCTTGCAACAAGAAGTATACCAAAGTATACCATTTGAAACCATAAGTGTCAATGGAAAAATTGCGCCTCCACGTCCTGTATATTTACAGCGGAACCCGGCACATTGCCGGGGCCTTGTCAATTGCGTCCATCGGGAAGCCCCCGCCATGAAAGAGTCGCGCGCTTTTAAAGGAAGGCCGCGGACGGAACGGCCCGTGACACAAGAATTTTGCTCTCAGGGCCTGCTACGACAGGTCCTTCTTTTTCTGCTCGAACTCCTCCCTGTCCATCTCGCCCCGCGCGTACCTTCTCTTAAGGATGTCGAGGGCCGACTCCCCCTGCTGCGGGCCGCCCTGCGCCCCCGGCCTGGAGGCCATTATGAGCCACCTGATGAGCAGGACAATCCCCACTATTACGAGGACCCAGAACACCATCATGACGATGCCCCATCCCCATCCCATGCCGTAGCCGTAACCAGGCCCCATCATGCCGGGGCCCATGCCGTAGCCGCCCCAGTCCGCCGAGATAATGCCTTTAACCACAGCTTCCCCCTTCCTTGCCGTTGATTACCATACTCGCAGACCAAAGCCTGCGGCGACATTGGTAATGAAATCACGAAACTCAGTACCCCTTGGGGGCTTTGCCGTATATCTTCTCCGACAGTTTGTCCATCTCTTCCCGGAGTTTCCCGAGTTTCTCCGGGTCGGGTTTCGGCCCACTCGATTCTTCGGAATACTCAAACATTTTCATATTCATATCCCGCCGGAGCTCCCTGGTCTCGTCGAGGAATTTCCGCACCTTGGGGTCCCGGTAATCCATGCCGTAGCCCGGCCCCATACCGTAGCCGTAGCCTGGCTTCATCATACCCGGCCCCATACCGTAACCGTAGCCCGGTCCCATGCCGTAGCCGTAGCCCGGCTTCATCATACCCGGCCCCATGCCGTAGCCGTAGCCCGGCCCCATCATACCCGGTCCCATGCCGTAACCGTAGCCCGGCCCCATCATGCCGGGTCCCATGCCGTAACCGTAGCCCGGCCCCATCATGCCGGGTCCCATGCCGTAGCCATACCCCCAGCCGGGACCGTAGCCGTATCGTCTTTCCCCCTCTTTGCCTTCTTCATACTGCTGGCCCTTGCCCGCCATGCCCTGCCCCATGCGCTGAGCATACGCGGCCACCGAGACGGCGAGCAAAAAAAGCACCGCCAATATAAACGCCCTTTTCATCTTAACCTCCTCGAACAGGAATAACGCACCTTACATTTACAACTTAACAGAACCCGGCCGCTTGTCAAGGGGAAAAGCGGCTCAGGGGCCTGTCGAAGGATGCACACTCGCCCGGTACGGTTTGTTGACATAATACGGAAAACCCATAAACTTTAAGTTATGAAGGTGCGCATTCCCGGGAAAGGGCCTGCCCGGCCATGACGAAAGCGAAAAGGGTGAAAGGCGCGGAGCTTGGTTTTTTTATTCAGTGGCACCTCACCGAGAGGTGCAACCTCCGGTGCGGGCACTGCTACCAGGGCGAGGCGGCAAAGGACGAACTGTCCCTCCCCGAGGCAAGGGAGGTGGTCGAGGAGGTCTCCGCGATGCTCGGGGACTGGGCCGGGGCCTATGATATGGAGTTTTCGCCCGGCTTTACCGTAACCGGCGGGGAGCCGTTTCTCAGGAAGGACATCTTCGAAGTTCTCGGCGAGATAAGCGCCCGTGGGTTTGCCCTCCACGTGCTCACAAACGGCACGTTGATTGACAGGCAAATGGCGTTGAGGCTCGCCGCCCTCGGCGTCCAGGGCGTTCAGGTGAGCGTTGAAGGCCCTGAGCACGTCCACGAGCGCATACGGGGCGCGGGGAGCTTCGAGCGAGCGTTCAGGGGAATAGAGAACCTGCTTGCGGCGGGGCTCCGGGTAACGGTGAATGCCACGCTCTGGAACCTTAACGCCGACACGGCTTCGGACCTTGTGGCGCTTGCGGCCCGGCGGGGTGTCCAGCGGTTCGGGTTCTCCAGGCTGGTGCCCTGCGGAAGCGGAAGGGCGCTGCTTGACGGCATGCTCACAACCGAAAAGGTAAGGGAAATTTATACGAAGCTGCTCTCTTTGGACGGCAGGGGGATTGAGATTGTAACCGGAGACCCCTTGGCCGCGCAGATGGACCTTCAGGCGGACACCGACCTGGGCTATACCCCACTCGGGGGGTGCGCGGCCGGGCTTTCGGGCCTGACTCTCCTCCCGGACGGCACGATAGTCCCGTGCAGGCGGCTTCCCATCCCAATCGGCAATATAAGGCGGGACTCCCTGCGCGAGGTCTGGGCCGCCTCCGAGGTGCTGGCCGCCCTCCGGGACAGGGGAAGATACCGTGGAAAGTGCGGCGGCTGCACGAGGTGGGCGGCCTGCCGCGGGTGCAGGGCGATAGCATATGCATACACCCATGCGAAGGGCGAGGCCGACTACCTCGCCGAAGACCCCCAGTGCTTTATCGGGTGAGCCGGCGGCGCCACGCACCCCTCGTAAGGGTTCGCCTTATTCTGCTGTTGATTGACTTGAAAATACCCTTCACATACCCCTTCATCCTGAGCCTGTCCTGAGCTTGCCGAAGGGCCTGTCGAAGGACGTAAAAATAATATGGTGTCTGTTTCCCTTAATAGGTGGTAAGCTAAAGAATTTACATATTGAATCTGGTTTCAGAACATATTCCGAGGAAACAGAAAGGAGGGAAGGGAAATTGAGTAAAGAATTCTGGGGTTGTGATAGGCATAAAGACTTTCTTAATCTTAATAACCCGGCAAGCAAATAGTATAACTATGCTGCATATTTTATCCTCGGGTGCTTGAAGTATTTTAAAAAAGATTATTCCTCTTTCCAGGTTGTTAAATCAAGCCCTCAAGATGGTACAATCCGGGTTAACCTTCAGCCAAAGAGCCCCCTTGCGGTTGGTGATGAGCTCCAAATTCAGGCAAAATTATCCTCTATTGTTGCTCCAGATGGCGCACTTGAGTCGATCTTCTACATAAAACTCGAAAAAATGAAGGAAAAAGACCCTAAGCCCGAAGTACCGCAAATTGGATTGCCTCAAATGGTTCTCGTCTATAAGGATGAAAGAGAGGGGGTCAAGACTTGGGCTGATGTAGAATCTTCTGGCATTTCTTTTGACGAATATGAAATCATGGCAACAGATTCCAATGAGAAAGATGAGCTTGAAACTATTATTATCAATATGGACAGCAGCATGCTTAAGACGTATAAATCAAAATTGGATGGCGATGAGGCATTAAGGGTTGCCGACAACAAGTATTCCTCACAAGTGTATTTTCATACATTGTTTTTATATTCAATCCTAAAGCAAAGGAACTACAACTTTTCACTTGATGGTGACATTCAGACCGAAAAGACTCTAGGAGGAAGTTCTTCAGGACCTCTTTAAATCAAGCTACGGAGAGTTCCTATTAAGATTCGGTGGAACTGAAGAACTTATAGCAGCAATTGACTAATAAATTATCTGAGACACTGGACTACAGATCCAGTTACATAGCCGAAAGGTTTAATCTTTCCGAAATCCACGTCCCAGGCTTTCTTTTTTTCTTTTTTGCATTTTGGCGATGAAGTGCCCTAGTCGAGAATTGTGTTGACAGTCGGCCTTCCGGTCGCTTGCGGGGTGTCCCGGAAATCCTGTAAAATCAGGCATGGGAGCGTATAGGGTTCTGGTGTCCCTCCCGGACTTCAAATCCGGTGTTGCCTGCCAAAAGCGGGCAGGGTGGGTTCGATTCCCACACGCTCTCGCCACAATATCCTTTAATATCAGCATGTTAACTCGCTTTTAGACCCCTAAAAACCGACACCAAACCGTCACCAAATGCTTTACAAATAAGGCATATGAATGGCTGGCAATAAAAAGGAATGCGGTTGAAGAATAATCCTTTATAAGGATATCTTCAATATTATCGTAAAACAATTTAACTTATTGATTAATTATGATATTTCGTAGTTTCAACGCTTTCCTTAAAGTGCAAGTTGATAATTTTATTAATAAATGTAATATTACAGGTAATGACTTTAAGGATAGCAGTGGATGGGTAATAATAAGCCATTGGATATGATACCTGATAAAGTAGGGGCTAATGGCACGCCGATTAATAAATTAACTCCTACAGAGAAAAAAGAATTAAAAGTAATTCTTAATAAAATACGAAATATTGATCACAATATTTCAAATAGTCTCTTATTACGGGCTCATATATCATCAGGAGAACCGATAAATCAAAAACTCAAAACAGCAGATATAATTTCGAATGCGTTAGATATTAAAGACATTTTAAAAAACACAAAGAAATTATCTGAAAAAAAAGTAATATTAGACGCTTCAGGGCTTTTTCAAGCCGTATACGACTACATAAAACAAAGCAAGTCAAATAAGCTAATTAAGACTATTATCGGCAATACGCTGAAGTGGAAGGAATGGGTCGAATCACTTCAAAGTCAACTAAGTGATAAAACAGAAAATAATATTCTTACACTCATGTCAGAATTAGCAACTATTATTCCTTCACCAAAGAATCTCAATGATAAAACAGTAAAGAAATATAAACTATTACTTCATCCATTGTTAGAAATATTATTTTGGTTAGCAGCTGAATCTAAATTTTATAAAACATACTACTTGTCCTTAGAAGTTATTAATAACATTATTCGAAAATATCCTAGTTGGATTGTTAACGATCTCTTAAATGAAAATCAACTTTCCCAATATAGCGATACATTTAAAAATAACATCTTGAGGGAAACACAAAAGCAAATATTAACAGGTGATGCTGAACTATTAAAGAATATGCATGGAATTCTCAGAGATATTCAATTTATTGAGCTTGAGGCTCCTTTTAGAGATAAACTAAAGGATATTTGGAAAAATCAGGGTGTTACATTATCTGAAGACATGCAGTCATTAATTAAGAATATTTTATTTCAAGAACCCATCTCTCAATCAACATATGAAATATCCGAGACAGCAGCAAGCGGCAGCATTAGACAGCTTGCTACTGCTCTTATCGCTTCATGGGATGCTCGCAATGATGGCCCTCTTGCAAACGACTCGTTCAACCTTTTATTATCCGTAGCTAATAAATATTTCAACATAGAAATAGGTGGGGATGTTGGTTCAATAACCAATTTCAGGAAAGATATTCATGAACCACATAAGAACATGACAATGCTCGAAGGATCTGAGATCATACTAATGAGACCATGGGTAGAGAGGGATGGTCCTCAGAAAAAAGAGATTATTATTAAAGCCATAGTGAAGGCTTCGAATTAAGAGGAGGTCTTATGAGTGTCATAAGAGACTTATTCCTTGGAGTAGATTGGGGAACGCATTCTTCAAAATGGGCAGCTGATATAATCACTGAAAATGGAAAAACCATTAAGAGAAGTAACCTAATTAAATCTGATCTAAAATATCATGGCGATAATATTGTCATTGATCCGTCTTACGATTATTTTCCAGAAGTAGAACCGATACATTCACTAAAAAGAAAAATAATTAACGATCCTCATGGCGCATTTTGGGAATTTGATGATCGTAAGGATATTGGCATGTCATTAGGGAAAGGCGTTGTATTTTCATTTTGTTCATTATTGGGAGATTTTCTCTTAGCCCTTGAGAGAAAAGAACTGTCATTGAATAACTCAACTAATATTGAAATCGGTTTTTCATTTCCGAATTGGCTGAAAGACAAAGACAGCGAATCAATAACAGCAGTTAACAATTATCATGAAGCAATTGTTGTTTCATCTTATTTATTTATCACACAAATAAATGAGCTTCCAGTACCACACAAACCGTACCCAATAGTCAAGTGGAGAGAATTAATTCACAAGGCTAAAAAAGAACTCGATATTCAAACAGAAGATAAAATTATTATCTCCAATATGACTAGTACAAAATATAATTTAAGTAATTATACTAAATATAATCAGAGCCATTTTGGATGGAGATATTTAGTTGAATCTTGTGCTGCTGGGTTGCCTTATCTCAGAAACATTGAATTAATATCGCCTCCGGGATTTCCTGAACTTGGCAAGCTTCTTGTCATAGATATTGGAGCTGGTTCGACTGATATAGGGTACATGTTAAGAACTATAAGTACGAATGGAAACGAAAATCTTTTTTATTTTCCACCTGCGCCTACTCTACCTATTGCTGGTGATTATCTATCTAAAGAAATCAAAGATTATCACGATGCTACTGGAAAATCAATTACGTTTGCAGAGGCTGAAGCATTCAAAATTACAAGAAATGAAGAATGGATTGATAAACATTTTGTAGATAATTGGAGAAAGAATATAAGTAAACACGTTAAAGAATATATTAAAATTCTACAGGACAAACTTTGGCTCGATACTGATGTGGCCCTTCACATAATCATAACTGGTGGTTCTGGAATTGTTTCCGGTTTGTCGGAGGAAATTGAAAGCGGCGTTACAGAAGGTCTAAAAGAAAGAGGATTAAGCACATCTATTGCAGAGAGGATTATAACTATTGACAAAGTGTTATCTGGCTGGCAGTTTGACACAAAAGAAGACTATGCCCGAATGGCCGTTGCTATAGGATGTTCTGATCAAGATAAGCCTTCTTTGAAGCATATAATTAAAATGGATCCTCCAACACCACGTTCTACTTATACTCCTTTGATAAAATATAAAGAGTAGTAGATTAGTTTATTGTGTGCTGCGTTCATTCTCAATTTTAATCCAGATTCATTTATTCACATAAACAATCAATTTCAAGAAATAAAAGTGCTTTCTAAATTTAGATGGGGAATAGTTTGGGAGCAGGCACGGAATAAATAAATTTTCCATCTTTCGTATTCAAGGTGAAGGCCTTGAAGTTTGCAAAATCTTCTAATTAATATAAACTAATTGGAGATGGACGAACAGCTGAAGGAAAAGCTCAGAAGCCCCCAGTGGCGGCTCGTCATCGCCGTCGTCCTGGTCCTGCTTCTGATGTACGCCTGGCAGCTCCTTTTCGCCCCCCCGAACCAGCAGAGGCACGCCATCGGCTACAGCCTGTTCATCGAGCAGGTCGAGGCGGGCAACGTCAACTCGGTCTCCATAAAGGGCTTGCGCATAAACGGGGAGTTCAAGGAGGAGACCGAGCTCGAAACGCCCGGGGTTCAGGGCCCCGTGAGAGCGAGGAAGTTCCGCACGAACCTGCCGTCTTTCCAGGGGGAGGGGCTTATCGAGCGGCTCCACGGCAAGGGCGTGGCCATAGACATCGAACCCGATGAGGACGGCTCGCTCCTCGGGCGTTTCCTCGTGGGGCTGATTCCGTGGGTGCTCATTATCGGGGTCTGGATATATATCATGAGGCGCACCACCCAGAGCATGGGCGGCCCCGGCGGGCCGTTGCAGTTCAGGCAGAGCATGGCGAAGCAATATGACGTGACCAGGCCCCGGACGACCTTCGAGGACGTGGCGGGGATGGAAAACGCCAAGAAGGAGCTGCTGGAGACCGTGGAGTTTTTAAAGAGCCCCGAAAATTTCAGGGGCATTGGCGCCAAGGTACCCAAGGGCGTGCTTCTGGTCGGGGCCCCGGGCACGGGCAAGACCCTCCTTGCCCGCGCCGTGGCCGGCGAGGCGGAGGTGTCCTTTTATTCGATTAACGCCTCGGAATTCATCGAGATGTTCGTCGGCGTGGGCGCCGCGAGGGTCAGGGACATGTTCAACAAGGCCAGGGCCGCCAAGCCCTGCATCGTCTTTATAGACGAGATAGACGCCGTGGGGCGCACAAGGGGCACGGGCCTCGGAGGAGGGCACGACGAGAGGGAGCAGACCCTGAACCAGATACTGGCCGAGATGGACGGGTTCGAGCCCAACGAGGAGGTTATCGTCATGGCCGCCACCAACAGGCCCGACGTGCTGGACCCCGCGCTCCTGAGGCCGGGGCGATTCGACAGGCGCGTCATGCTCGACAGGCCGGGGATGAAGGACAGGCGAGCCATCCTCGAAGTCCACGTCCGGAATAAAAAGCTCGCCCCCGGCGTAGACCTTGAGAAAATCGCGAGGGGCACCCCCGGCATGACCGGGGCGGACCTCGAAAACCTCGCCAACGAGGCGGCCCTTACCGCGGTGCGAAATGGCAGGGACAGTATCGACACGGACGCTTTCGAGGAGGCCAGGGACAAGGTCCTCATGGGCACCGTGAGGGACGAGGCGATAAGCGAGCTGGAAAAGCGAATCACCGCCTGCCACGAGGCCGGCCATGCCCTCGTGGCCAGAGAGCTGCCCGGCACCGACCCCATACACAAGGTAACCATCGTGCCGAGGGGGATGTCCATGGGCGTTACGCAGCTCTTGCCCGAAGAGGACCGGCACTATTTCCCCAAGAGCTACCTCAAAAACCGGTTGGCCGTGGCCCTTGCGGGCAGGGTCGCCGAGAAAATCGTCTTTAACGACATCAGCACCGGGGCGCAGAACGACCTTAAGGAGGCCACCGCCCTGGCCGAGAAGATGGTGGCCCAGTGGGGGATGAGCGAGAAGGTCGGCCCGCTGAACCTCGGGCGGGGAGAGGAGCACCCGTTTCTGGGCAGAGAGCTTGCCCAGCCCAAGCGCTACAGCGAGGACATGGCCTGGCTCATGGACCAGGAGATAAAGAGCCTGATAGTGGAGGCCGAGTCCAGGGCGGAGGAGATTTTAGCGGGCAACAGAAAAGTTCTCGACAGGCTTGCCGAGGCCCTTGTAAGAGACGAGTCCCTCGACAGGGAGGAAGTCGAACGCATAATCGAAGCCGCAAGGGAGGACGCCGGAAAAGACGGGGGGGCGGGGGGGGAATGAACTCTTAGGAGCCTGTCGGACTTGATGGCAATGATTTTACGGAAACCTCTTAGATACAATCTGGTTTTGCCTCATCATGATGCCCGTTTTAGTTAGCAGACCTTCC
>CBDVCR010000057.1:0-16980 GCA_965372535.1 uncultured bacterium
ACGCCCGGCGAGGCTGAAAACCGCCTGCATTAAAATTAGGCGGTGGATTTTCCCCATCAATTGAATGTGGGATTGAAATCGGCATGGCCGATTGGGTAAAATACAATGTTTAATTCACAGGCAAGTTCTGACCTGCAATTACAGCAACAGGCGGAGGAAGGACAGCATGGACTGCTGGGAGTTCAGACAGTGCGGACGGGAGAGAAGCGGACACAGTGTAAAGGACCTGGGCGTATGCCCGGCGTATCCTGACCACGGAAGGCACTGCGCAAGGGTGGCCGGAACCCTCTGTGGCGGGAAGGTCCAGGGCATGTTTGCGGTAAAGCTCGCCAATTGCCTTAAGTGCGAGTTCTATAACAGCCCTCATTACGACAGGAGCTATTCCTCGAAGAGGTAAGGCTTCGTCGGGCGCTTTACACGCTTTTACGTAAAATGATACGTTAAATCTATGGATCCCGTAACCCATGGATTCGCGGGCGCGGCCATCAGTTACCTGGGTTTTCGCCGCAGGGCCGCCCTTGCCGTCCTTGTCGCCTCAGCCGTCGCCCCCGACCTCGATTATCTGACGAGGCTCTGCGGCGCGGACGTTTTCCTCACGTACCACAGGGGGATTACCCACGGGGTTGTCGCCCTGTTTCTGGCCCCGGCCGTCATCGGCGCAGCGTTTTCGCGCGTCAGGAAAAATTTCGTTTATTATTACTTCCTCGCTTTTCTCGGATACGGCTCTCATCTTTTTTTTGACCTCATGAACCAGTACGGGACGCGGGTGCTCTCGCCCCTGGATTGGCGGCAGTACTCCCTGAACCTCGTCTTCATAATGGACCCGTATATAAGCGGAGGTTTGTTTGTCGGGGTTTTGCTGGCGGCGGTACAAAAAAAACCGGAGAGGGCAAGGGCCGTTGTCCTGGCGATGGCTTCCCTGATGCTTTTATACCTCGGCACGAGGCATTACTTCCATGAGAGGACCAAGGAGTTTTTGAGAAAGAACCTCGACGAGTACATTGTGATGGACGTGGTCCCCATGCCGGGCGCCATTCTGAGATGGTGGTTCGTGGCAAAGGGGGACGGTTATATCAAAACCGGGTTCTCCGACCTCTTCACCGGAAGGATATATGTAGACGGCTCATATGACGCGGAAAGCTATGACCCGGTTATCGAGGCCACCAGGGAACTCGACGTCGTAAAGCGCTTCCTCGATTTCGCGAAACACCCCTATGCTGAGATAGAAAGACGGGAGGGCAGGGTGGTGGTCACCTGGAAGGAGCTTTCCTACTCTTATGCCCCCGGCGAGCACTTTACCGCCAGGGTGGTCATGGACGAGAAGGGAAGGGTTTTGAGCAAGAGGTTCGAGTTCTGATGAGAGTCTGCGAGATATTCTCAAGCGTCCAGGGGGAGTCCACTTATGCGGGCCTTTCCTGCACGTTCATACGGCTGAGCGGCTGTAACCTCAGGTGTAAGTACTGCGACACGACCTATGCCTACGAGGGGGGGGAGGAATACACCGTTGACGAACTGGCGGACGAGGCCGGGAAGCGGGGCATAGGGCTTGTGGAGATAACGGGCGGGGAGCCGCTTTTGCAGGAGGGCGTGCGGGAGCTGATTACGAGGCTTTCCGACGAGGGTTTTACGGTTCTCCTTGAAACCAACGGGAGCGTCGGAATAAAGGGCATCGACCCCCGGGCGACGGTTATCATGGACGTCAAGACCCCCGGAAGCGGCATGGCAGGGGAAACGGACCTCGCCAACCTCGGCTTTCTCAAGCCCTCCGACGAGGTGAAGTTCGTGCTCACCGACAGGGCGGACTACGAATGGGCGCGGGATTTCATGCGGAAACACGGCCTGCAAGAGAAATGCAAAGCTTTGCTCTCCCCTGTCTTTGGGGTGCTTGACCCCGGGAAACTTGCCGGATGGATGCTGAGGGATGGGCTTGGCGCGAGATTGAACCTGCAGCTCCACAAGTACGTCTTCGGCTCGCAGAGAAGAGGAGTGTAGTGCCGCGGAGGCGCGGAGACACGGAGAAAGCAGCCGTTTCTTCCGGCGGGGCAGGAACACCCCGCCGGTCGGCTTTCCTGTGTTAAGCCGGTTATATATATCCTCTCTCTCTTTTTTCAAGATAAACGGATATTTCGTGTTTGAAGTTGTCGCTGAGGGCGTTGTCTCCCAGGCTGTGCAGAATCTCTTCAAGCGGCCATGGCCTGACCTCGTCTATCTCCTCGGCGTTGAATGACACTTCTCCCCCGTACGTGCATCTGAAGGTATAGACGAGTTCTGTCTCGTACGGGTTGGAGTGGGTGTAGGAATAAAGGTATTCCGGCTCCTCCGATATGCCCAGTTCCTCCTGCATCTCCCTCTTTGCCGCACCGGCAGGTTCCTCGCCCGGCTCCACGTGGCCGCCCACCGAGGTGTCCCACCTCCCGGGGGCCACGTCCTTATTCATGGAGCGCTTCTGAAGGAGCAGTTCGCCCTTTTCGTTGAACACGAGGACGTGGACCACCCTGTGGATGAGAGACGGGTCTCCGTGTATTTCAGAGCGGGGGGCGAGGCGAAGTACGCTGCCTTTTTCGTTTACCACTTCGAGGATTTCTTCTTCCATGGAATTAATTATACCTTGTGTCGAGGGTGGTGTTTCAAACAGGAAAATCAAACCACAAGGAGGGCGCGTAAGGGAAACATAGTCCCTCCGCACGGGGTTAACAACATCCCGACGAGCCGCTTGAGCAATCGCACGTTGGCTCGGCGCCCCTGAGCGCCCCTTTGATTATTCCCGCGGCGCAACCCACCCCGGCCTGGACGGTCAGGGCCCCGTCAGGGCAGTTCAGGGCGCAGGCCCCGCATTCCATGCAGGCGTCGCGGTCACGGAGCACGGCCTTGCCGTCTTGGAAGGCGAACACCGCCTGGGGGCAGACCGTCTGGCACATCCGGCAGCCCGTGCACTTTTCGCTGTCAAGCTGAAGGGTCGCCACGTTGCTTAAATATCGCAAAGGCATCTCGTCCTCCTTATTAAAATATATCACACAAACAGCCCCGCCACCCATAGCCCAAGGCCCACTATCGCCCCCACAGCCTGTAGCGGCACGGCAATTTTCATCTCCCGCTTCACTCCCGAAAGCGAGGTGTAAGTCGAGGCGCCCGTGAAGTTCATGGCGAAGAAGCTCGACACCGCCGGGACCATGAGCGCCCAGGCAAGGCGAGAGGGGAGGGTGAGGAAGGCCGGGTTTTCCGGCGCCAGGGCCCAGAGCCCGGGCAGGATGGCCGCGCCAACAAACGCGCCCTTGAGGCTGAAAGCCCGCCCCGGTATCCACGGAAGCAGCGCCGGGCTTATTGCAGTTCCTCCGAAATAGGCGGCAAGCATAAACGCGGCGCTTACGGCTCCCGCCTCAAGGGCTCTGTCCAAGGAGTACCCCCCGCCGCCAAGGCCGGCAAGAAAGAAAAGCGCCGCAGCCACGGGCAGGGTGTATTTAAGCCCGGGTATCATCTCCATGGGAATGAGCACTACGCGTTCCTTAAAAGGAAACAGCACGCGCCGCATCTCCGGCGTGGCCCGCATTCCCGCGTCCATGAACGCCGGGATGTCCTCGGCCCGGACAGGGCCGTATACAACGCGGAACCCTGTCTGTTGCTTCACTTCGTGGGCGCTCACGCCCGGAGCGCCGAGCTGCGGAACGATGACCCTCCGGTGGGTAACGACCTCGCTTACGCCCGGCAGGCGGCTTGCGAGCTCTGCGGTGCCGAATGTCCCTTTGCCCGCGGCGCACCAGACGTTAATGCCTTTTGTGTCGAGCACTAGCACCCAGGCGTCCATGCCGGACAGGACGGAGCGGAGCCTGTCGAAACTCAACTTGTAGTTGGCCGAGGCGAAGAGGGGGGACTCAGGCGTGGGGTTTCCCACGGCATAGAGCCCCGGCGCCACGGTGTAGCGCATGCGGCCCATTCCCCAGCGGGCCTTCCATGAACCGAGCCTGTCGCTGTTGGCAAGCGAAACGCCTACGCGGGGCAACTCCCCTGCCGGCGTTTTGACAAAGCCCGTAATCCACGGGGCGTCCTTTACCAACGGAACCGGGCTTTTCTTCGCGCCCATGAACTGTAAATTTATTAGTCCTTCAGCCATTCGCGCTCACTCGGTTTCGGCCAGGGTGAAGAACCCCGACAGTTTTTTAAGGGTTTCGGGCTCCACCCAGCAGCGGACGTTCTGCCCGCTTCTTTTCATAAGAATAAGCCCCGCCCTGCTGAGTTCCTTGATGTGGTGAGAGACGGTCGAGGGTACGATGCCCAAGTCCCGTCCCAGCTCGCCCACATAAGCGCTGGCCTCCTCCTCGGTGCAGCAGACGCCGCCCCGGCAGCACGAGGCAGCGAGCCTCAAAAAAATGCTCAGCCGGTGGGGGTTGGAAAGGGCCTTGAACATCTCCGCAAACCGCAGGGCGTCTTTACTTTTAGATTTCGACATATATCGAATTGTAATCATTTGGGAGGAGATTGTCAAGAGGCTGTGAGCTTTGACATTATTCAAACAGTGTTTTAAGCTATGTTTAGCATGGCGAACGAGACCGGCGTAGAGGTTGTTTCCACGAGGGAGAGGCTCCTTGAGGCGGCGGGTCGGCTCTTTCTGGATAAGGGCTACGACGGCGTTAGCGTACGCGACATCACCGAGGCCGCCGGGGTCAACGTAGCGGCGGTTAACTACCATTTTAACGGAAAGAAAAACCTCTACCGGGAGTTCCTGGGCAGGCAGCTCTCCGGGAGGACCCGGGCCAAGGTGCGAAACATCCGGGAGGCGGTCGGCCGCGGGCGGAACCCGGACATCAGGGAGGTCATCCGCCTTCTGGTCGCTGAGTTCCTCGGAGAGATACTCTCAAGCGGCGAAACCGTAAAGCTCATGGGGCTCGTCACCGAGGAGATGTCCGGGCAGGGAGTGGCCACCGACGTGGTCTTCAATGAACTCTCAAATCCCGTGCATAAAGTCATGAAGGAGGCTATACTTAAGGCTAAGCCCGGCATATCGGAGGAGAAGGCGTCCCTCTGCATATTCAGCATCACAGGGCAGCTCATACATTTCGTAAGGGCCAGGGAGATTGTAAGGCGCATCACCGGGCGGGACTACGGCAAAGAGTTCCTGGACGACATCGTGGAGCACATCACGGAGTTTTCAGTAAAAGGCATAGGGAGATGAAGAAGACAACCGAAGGGTTTTTAAGGAGACGCCGCGTCCTTGGGATATTATCCTGTGTCCTGCTTGCGGGGCTGATGTTTTCCGGGGTTTCCTGTACCGCCCGGCAAGAGGGCGATACCGGCGGCGAGGAGGAGGCGACGACGGGGGGGCAGGGTCCGCCGCCGGCCCTCGTAGCCGTGGCGGAAGCAAAAAAGGGCAGGTTTCAGCCCACCGCCGAGTACGTGGGCACTGTATTTTACTCCCAGGTCTCGGATGTGGCCTCCGAGGTGGAGGGCAAGGTCCAAAGCGCGGATTACGAGGAAGGCCGGAGGGTTAAGGAGGGGCAGGTCCTCGTCAAATTGAGCCCCGACCTCGTGGATACCGCCATTAAAAGCACCCGGTCCTCGTATGAGCAGGCGCTGGAGGAGCTTGAAAAGGCCGAGAAGGACCTTGGGCGGATGTGGCCTCTTTTTAAGGAGGGGACCATATCCGAATCCCTGCATGACGAGCATCTTTACCGGAGCAGGGCCGCAAGGAAGAAGGCCGACGGCCTCAGGGCCGACCTGGAGCGCCTTGAGCTTGAGAAAACCAAAATGTCCATAAGGGCGCCCTTCGGGGGCCTGGTGGTAAGCAAGGTCGTCGAGGAGGGGGAGTGGGTTCCCAGCGGGGGCGCCGTGGCTGTAATCGCCAACGACCGCGAAGTTGACGCGGTGGTGGACGTGCCCGAGGAAATGCTCGGCTTTCTCAAGCCCGGAAGAAAAGTGCAGATCAAAAGCGGCGGCAGGAAACTCATCGGAAGGTTTATAAGCTTTGTCCCCAGGGGTGATGTGGCGACGCGTACCTTTTCCATAAAGATACGGCTTAAGAACACAGCCGGGCTCATCGAGGGCATGGAGGCCCGCGCCGTGTTGCCCTTGGCCCCGGAGTCGGAATTGCTCATTGTCCCCAGGGACGCGGTGATAAACAGGTTCGGTCAGGACGTTGTCTTTACGGTAAACGGCGCCGTGGCCAGGATGGTTCCCGTAAGGGTGACGGGCTATGAGGGTTTGACGGCCGGGGTCGAGGGGCCGGGCCTTTCCGAAGGCGTCAGGGTCGTGGTAAAGGGAAACGAGCGCGTCATGGACGGCCAGCCCGTCTCTATAATAAACAGCGGAGCGGGGGGAGATACGGCAAAGAAGCCTGACTGATGGACGTTGTGCGTTTTTCCATAGAAAAACCCGTCACCGTTATTGTGGGCGTCATATTCGTGGTGCTTTTCGGCCTTATCGGGCTTGCCCGGATGCCCTACCAGTTAAGCCCCACGGTGGAGGAGCCGGTAATCACGGTAAGCACCTTCTGGAGGGGGGCCACGCCGTATGAGATGGAGCGCGAGATTATCGAGCCCCAGGAGGAGGCCCTAAAGGGAATACCGGGCCTCATGGAACTTGAGAGCGAGGCGTTCAACAGCAGAGGCACCGTTACCCTGAGGTTCAGAATCGGCACTGACGTGGACGACGCCCTCCTCAGGGTGTCGAACAAGCTCAATGAGGTCCAGTCCTATCCGGAGAACGTGGAAAAGCCGGTAATCAACGCCACCGGCGCGGCCACTTCCCCGGTCATCTGGATGATACTCAAGGCCGATGAGGACAACCCGCGGCCTGTTGAGACATACCTTACGTTTTTCGAGGACGATATCCGGCAGCACCTTGAGCGGGTGGAGGGCGTGGCCGACCTCTTTGTGGGCGGCGGAAGGAAGAGGGAACTCCACGTCGTGGTCAGGCCCGAGCGCCTGGCAACATACAACCTCACGGTTAACGACATGATAAACACCCTGAGGAACGAAAACGTAAACATCGCTGCCGGGAGCATGGGCGTCGGCAGGCGGGACTTCCGCATAAGGACCACGGGCGAGTTCAAGACCGTGGAGGACGTTGAAAACGTAGTGCTCAGGTCCACCGGCCAGCGGCGTGTTTTTCTCCGGGAGGTGGCGGACGTAAGGTTCGGCTATGCCAAGAAAGAGGCCAAGGTCATGCACAACGCCCGGGGCGGCATCGCCGTCGGCATCAAGCCCGAGCCGGGCGCCAACATCCTCGATATGACCGACAGCGCCTGGGAGGCCGTCCAGTGGCTTAACAGTGAAAAACTCAGGCCCCATAAGATATACCTCGATTGGGTCTACGACCAGCGGCCCTATATAAACGGGGCCATAGACCTTATCAAGCGAAACATCCTTATCGGCGGAACTCTGGCCGTCATCGTGTTGCTTGTTTTTTTAAGGAGCGTATCGTCCACGGTGGTCGTGGCAGCGGCGCTTCCAATCAGCGTCATCGGGACGTTCGTCTTCATGAACGCCCTGGGCAGGAACCTCAACGTCGTAAGCCTGGCGGGCATCGCCTTTGCCGTTGGCATGCTTGTCGATAACGCCATCGTCGTGATAGAGAATATCGACCGCCACCGGAAGATGGGCAAGCGGCCCTTCGACGCCGCATACGACGGGACCAGGGAGGTCTGGGGGGCGATACTGGCCTCCACCCTCACTACAGTGGCCGTGTTCCTGCCCGTTGTGTTCATCGAGGAAGAGGCGGGGCAGCTTTTCCGGGACATCGCCATCGCCGTCACCTTCGCGGTGGCCCTGAGCCTGTTCGTCTCGGTCTCGGTTATCCCCATGCTCTCAAGGGCCTTTTTCCGCATCTCAAAGAGAAAGCCCCCCGCCGCGAGCAACGCCGTCGCCCGCATGGGAGAGCGGGCCGGGGGCGCCATCATGGGCATGGTCTCCCTTGCCCTTCGCTCCCGGTGGAGCAGGCTCGTCACCGTTTCCGGCCTCATCATGCTCGCGTTATTGACTTCATATCTCCTTCTGCCCAAGACGGATTATCTCCCGCAGGGCAACCGCAACCTTGTCATCAACATCCTGATACCGCCGCCGGGGCTTTCCTACGAGGAGCGGGTGGACATAGGGGAATATTTGTTCAAGGCCGTGGAGCCGTACATGGGCAAGGACCACCAGGGGTTTCCCGGGATTAAGAACATGTTCTACGTGGGGGCCGGGGAGATAATGCTCGCCGGCGCCATAAGCACCCATGAGCAGCGGGCGGGTGAGCTTGTACCGCTTTTTACCAGGATTATTCATACCATTCCCGGCATGTGGGGCGTAAGCCTCCAGGCGGCCATTTTCCAGACAAGGGTGGGAAGGGCAAGGACCATAGACGTGGACGTAAGCGGCGCGGACCTCGACCGGATTGTGCAGTCCGCCGGGGCGCTCTTCGGGACGATACGCAAGGCGATACCCGACGCCCAGGTGCGGCCCGTGCCGTCGCTGGAACTCCTGTACCCGGAGGTGCTGCTGGTCCCTCTCAGGGACCGCCTGCGGGCCAGCGGCATGAGCTCCAGGGACCTCGGCGTGGCCCTGGACGTGCTCATGGACGGCAGGGAAGTAGGCGAGTTCAAGCCCGAAGGCGAAAAAAAGATAGACCTGGTCCTCATGACCTCGGAGGAGGAGATGAAAACCCCGGAGGAGCTTTACGGTTCGCTCATTGTCACCCCCCGGGGCCGGGCGGTGCCGGTAAGCAGCCTTGCGACGCTCGAAAGGACGAGCGGAATAAGCCAGATAAGGCACCTTGAGAGGAACAGGACCATCACGCTTCAGGTGACGCCGTCTCTTGAGACGCCCCTTCAGGCGGCCATGGACACAATCAACGAGACCGTCCTGCCCCCGCTCAGGGAGGCGGGGGTGCTCCGGGGCCTCGATGTCAGCATGAGCGGGACGGCGGACAAGCTCACCGATACGCGGAAGGCCCTTCAGTGGAACTTAGTCCTTGCGGCCCTCATCGCCTATCTTCTGATGTCCGCGCTATTTGGAAATTTTATCTACCCCCTGGTTATCATGTTCACCGTGCCCCTGGCCGGCGCGGGCGGGATAATGGGTTTTACTCTCCTTAAAGTGTTTGTTGCCACCCAGACGATGGACGTGCTCACCATGCTGGGCTTTGTCATCCTCGTTGGAGTGGTCGTAAACAACGCGATACTCATAGTCTACCAGGCCCTGAACAACGTGCGCCTGCACGGCATGGACCATAAGGAAGCCGTGCTTGAGTCCACCCGCACCAGGCTCAGGCCCATTTACATGAGCGCCTCGACGAGCATTTTCGGGATGCTCCCGCTGGTGGTCTTCCCCGGCGCGGGCTCCGAGCTTTACCGGGGCCTGGGCAGCGTGGTGCTCGGCGGGCTGGCCGTCTCGACCGTCTTTACGGTCTTTGTGGTTCCCTCGCTCCTGATGTTCGCGATAAGGATGGAAAAAAAGCGCAAGGAGCCGGGAGAATGATAATGCACACGGTTCTGGCCTTATTGGCGGCGGCTTTTTTTGCGGGGAGCGCCTTCGGCCTTACGATGGAGGGGGCGGTCTCCCTCGCCCTCGAAAACAACCATCGCATCAAGCAGTTCGAGCGGCAGGAGAGCGCATCGCGAGAGGACGTGGGCGCCGCGCGTTCCGGATTTTATCCATCGCTTGACCTCATGTATTCTTATACCGAGAGTACGGAGGAAATTTTTTTCGGCGCCTGGGAATACACGGTGTCGGCCTCCTATAACCTGTTTGACGGCTTCTCGGACCTCAACGGCCTCAGGGCAGCCAGGGCCGAGGCCCGGGCTTCTCTTTACCGGAAGAGGGGGGTCATGGCCGACACGGCGCTTTCCGTGAAGACAGCATATGCCGAGGTGCTGAGGGCCCGGCGGCTTGAGGAGACAGCGAGGGAAAGCGTCGAGCTGCTTGAGCGCCAGGTCCGCGATTCGGAGCTTTTTTTCCGCGAGGGGCTTATCGCCAGGAACGAGCTCCTGGAGGTGCAGGTGGAGCTGGCCTCCGCCAGGCAGGAGCTTTTGCAGGCCGAGGGCAACCGGAGAGTGGCGCTTAAGAGGCTCGAAAGGGCCATGGGCGCGGAGGTCCCCGAGGGCGAGGAAATCACTGACCTCAGCGAAGCGCCCGACGGCGTCGAGGAGACTTTCGAGGCCCTCTCGGAGGAGATGCTCGGCCAGAGGAGCGAGCTTAATTTCCTCAGGTCGCGGAGGGACGCGCGCCGCCACGAGATGAAAGCCTTAAAAGGAGGCTATCTGCCGGAGGTGGATTTAACTGTTAGTTACGACGTGAGGGAGGAGAGCACGCTGACGAGAATAAGCGATACGGAAAACGAGGAACTGAGAGGCGTGGTGACCGCCCGGTGGAACCTTTTTGACGGCTTCGGGACCACGCACAGGAAAAAAAGCGCCATGTACTTAACAAGAGCCGCCGAGCAGGAACTGAGGGACACGGAGGAGGAGCTGCTCTTTCAGCTCAGGGAGGCCCTGGAGGATTACAGGATTTCAAAAGGCAAGCTCGAAGTCGCCCGGACCGCCGTAGGCCAGGCGGAGGAGAACTACCGCGTGACCGAGAGCCGGTTCCGCGAGCGGGTTGCAACCGGCACCGACCTGCTGGACGCCCGGAACTTCCTGACGAGGGCGAGGAACCAGTACTTCAACGCGCTGTACGACATACACATCGCCGTTGCGCGCATAGAGAGGGTGGTGGAAAGGGAAGCGGTACGGGGGGAATAACGGACTTCGGGGACAGGACGAAAGCCGGGAGGTTTCTTACTATAATATACGGAATTTTCAGGTTGCCCGGCCGGGAGGCGACTCCCGCCGGGCGGGCCCGTGCCCCTCGTGCCCCCCGCGAGGGCGCGGGCCCATCCCCCTTGCAAGATTGATAATCCTTTCCTTGAGCCCGCCGTTGATTTCCTCTCCTTTATGCAAGCGCCGCCCGATATTCCGGCGTCCGGCTATTGCCTGAGTTTGCCGCCCATAACAGCCGGCACATTTCCTTTCAATCCAATCCCATATCAGAGTGCCGCAGCCTTGCCCCGGGTATCTACGATTTACTCCAGGGGCATGAACTGCTATATTGGATAGTAGGGATACTGCCTTGATTTACATTATGGACAGGAGGGCGCCATGGATATTCCGGAATATGTGACGGTTGCTGAGGTAAAAAGGGTGTGCAGGGAACTGAAAATCAGCGACTGGACCGAAAAGAAGGAGCCGGAAGTATCGTCCGAAGAGGCCTGTGCTCTCCTTGGGTTGTTAGACGCCGAAGGGATGGACATCGACCCCGAGGACTTCCGCGCTGGGCTTGAGGTGGAGCTTGAGCACGGGACAATGTTCAAGGAGGCCAACGTCACGAATAATCACCCGGTTCTTACGGCGAAGATAGTGCTTGCGCATTTGAAGGAATCCCTCGACTACTACAAGCGCCTCGAGGTGGCCGAGCTTGAGGGAGACCTTCTGAAGGCCGTACGCAACAGGGATTCGGCAAAGATGGAGAAGTATTATAGGAAGCTGGCCGGGGCCAAGCTTGCCCTTGCGAAAGATGAGGCGGAGAAACTCTCCTAACCCGGATATCGCACGAGTCCGGTTTGACCTGGACGCAAATGGCGGCGGTGTCCCCCTGCCTCCGTCAATGCCTCAAGCGTAGCGAAACCAGCGGATGCGGCAATTCTCAGGAGTTCGCGACTCCCGGGCTCGCCCGAAGGGCGGGTGCTCCGGAAATTGAAGGGTTTTTTTCGCACGCAAAGCCGTACCCATAAAAAGGCATAGGATGTTCTTTATAATATCCCCCCTTCCGAGGGGTCATTTAACGCATTCTGTGCCGGATATCACACGCGACACTTGCTTTCTCTTTCACTCCTCTTTCACGGTTTCTTCCGACGCTCCTCTGGTTGTTATTAAAGCGACAGGAGATATGTTAAAATAACGGATAATTCTTATTGTTTCTTTCAGTCAGGCAATGGCCCTGCGCAACAGGTTGACGCCGAACCCCGCCAGGTCCGGAAGGAAGCAACGGTAGGTGTTTTTCCCGTGTGCCGCAGCAAGCCGTTGCCTGTTTGAAATAAACAATATTTATAGAAACCGGACGCGCCCATAAATGAGCTATCTCGTACTTGCCAGAAAATGGAGACCCCAGGGCTTCGACGACCTGATAGGCCAACTGCCCATAGTAAAAATCCTCGAAAACTCCCTTGAGCAGGGGAAAATCGCCCACGCCTATGTGTTTTCGGGCCCGAGGGGCGTGGGAAAGACTTCCACCGCGAGGATACTGGCCAAGTCCCTGAACTGCGTCGAAGGGCCGACCCCGACCCCGTGCGGGGTATGCGATTCCTGCGTAGGCGTCCCCCAGGGCATCTCCGTCGATGTAATGGAGATAGACGGGGCCTCCAACAACAGCGTGGACGACATAAGGGACCTCAGGGAGCGCGTAAAGTACGCGCCCTCGGGCGGCAAATACAAGGTCTACATCATAGACGAGGCGCACATGCTGACCGCGCAGGCCTTTAACGCCCTGCTTAAGACCCTGGAGGAGCCCCCGCCCCACGTGCTGTTCGTGCTTGCCACCACGGAGGCCAGAAAGATACCCCTTACCGTCATGTCCAGGTGCCAGCACCTGCCCTTCAGGCGGGTCTCGACCCGGAGCGTCAGGGACAGGCTCCGCACGATATCGGAGGCCGAGGGGATTAATATCTCCGAAAGCGCGCTCGGGCTGGTGGCGAGGGCCGCCGACGGGAGCATCCGCGACTCCCTTACCATACTGGACCAGCTCGCCTCCTTTGCGGCGGAAATAGACGAATCCGATGTCATGGGCCTCCTCGACACAGCGGACTTCCAGTCCCTTTCAGGCATCGCCGAGGCGGTCGTCCTGGGCGACCGTGAGGGGATACTCAGGGCGGTCGCCGGGCTCGTCGAGCGGGGGGCGGACCTCAGGGCATTCACAAAGGATTTGATAACATTTTTCAGGGACCTCCTGGTGGCCAAAGTCACGTCCTCCACCGATGAAATACTGGACGTAAGCGACGAGGAGCGGAATATCATCACCGCGCTGGCCGCAAGGGTCTCCGACGAGCACCTGACCCTTATACTTTCGGAACTCATCAAGGCCGACGCCGACGTCAGGTCGTCTTTCTCGCCCAGGGTCGCACTTGAAATGTCGCTCATCAAAATCAGTTACCTGAGCAGGTTCAGTACTGTAAAGGAGGCGTTCGCGTCGATTTCCGGGGCCGACGAGGAGGCTGTCGTCGATGTGCCTGCTCAAAAGCGCATATCGGACACGGCCCATAGCGAGGATACTGCCGGGACCGCCATTGAAACCTTGCACGAACCCGATGAAGCGGCTGAAACAGCACCGGAGACAAAAGAATATACCGGCGAGTCCCTGCTCCAGGCGCTTGTTGACAACCTCGAAGACCCGGTATCCTCACGGCTTTCGAAGGCCACGAAGGCTGAACTTGACGGGGACACCCTGTCGCTGACCTTCGGCAATTCCGACGCCGCCATATGCGCGAAACCCTTCAAGGACGACCCCTCGGACGTAGAAAAGCTGGCCTCGGAACTCAGGGGCGTCCCGACAAAACTTGAAATACATATAAACAAGAAAAAGTCCGCCGGCAGGGACATTAAGCAGAAGGCCATGTCCGAGCCGGTGGTAAAAGAGGCCCTTGACCTCTTTGAGGGCCGTGTGGTCAACGTAAAACAGATAGAAGACGATTAGGAGGGTTCGATGTCCAAGAAGATGCTCGGCAATATAATGCGCGAGGCCCAGAAGATGCAGGCCGAGATGCAGAGAATGCAGGAGGAGGCCAGGGGAAAGACCGTCGAGGCCTCCGCCGGCGGGGGCATGGTAACCGCCGTGGCAAACGGGGCCGGAGAACTGGTCTCTCTTAAAATCGAAAAGGACGTGGTGGACCCCGAAGACATCGACATGCTCCAGGACCTCATACTCGCGGCGTCCAACGAGGCCCTCAGGAGGGCGCAGGAAAAGGTCAACGAGGAGATGTCCAGGCTTACCGGGGGACTCAACATCCCGGGACTCGGCGGGCTGGGCGACCTTTTCGGCAAGTAACATATGGAGCTGGGGATAATCGAGAACCTGACCGAGCAGTTGACGAGACTCCCCGGCATCGGGAGGAAAACGGCCCAGCGGCTGGCCTTCTTCATCCTGGCGATGCCGGAGGCGGAGGCCGGGGCAATCGCCTCTGCAATAACCCGCGCAAAAGAAAAAGCCAGGTTCTGCTCACGATGCTTCAACATCTCGGAGGCCGAACTCTGCCCCATCTGCAGCGACCCCTCAAGGGACCAGAAGCAGATTTGCGTGGTTGAGGAGCCAAGCAACATAATGGTCATAGAACGGTCCGGGAGTTTCAGGGGTCTTTACCATGTGCTCATGGGCGCCCTCTCTCCAATTGACGGCGTCACCCCGGAAAAGCTCAAGCTCGGGGAGCTTTTCCGGCGCGTAGGGACCGAAGGCGCCGAGGAGGTCATCGTCGCCACGAACCCCAACACCAGGGGCGAGATGACCGCCCAGTACATAAAGGAAACTCTCGGCCCCCTTAATGTCAACGTCTCAAGAATCGCCTACGGCCTGCCCATGGGCGGCGACATCGAGTTTGCCGACGAGGTGACGCTCCGCAAGTCCCTCGAGGGCAGGCGCAGACTTTGAGCATCTCCCTGCCGGAATAAAAACTCTTTGTTTCCGCAGCATTACGCCTATCCGCCGAACCCGTCTATCTGCGTGGATTTTTCCCGTTGACAACCTCCTCAGTCGGGTGTATCAGTAAATATAGGGACGGGTTTTTCAGTGCGGTCATTACCGATTGGAGGCAGGAGATGAAGGCGTTTGGATTTCTCTTATATGCTTTGTTGGCAGCGGGTTTTGCCGCCTTGATTTATACGTGTGGAGGCGGAGGGGGCGGCGCGAAAGGCGAAGTGGCCGTATACGTGACAGACGACATGTCGGGCTTTGAACAGGTGGCGGCTGTCGCCAACGCCGTCCAGCTTGTCCATACCGGCTCGGGCGCCGCCTGTCCCGTGCTGAGAAACGAAGAAATTGACATCGTGGACTTTTCCTCGACGCTTGACCGGTTTGCCATGGATACAATGTCGCTCGTTGCAATGGCCGACTGCCCGGCGCGGAGCTATAACAGGCTCCGTTTTGTTTTCGGCCGCGAGGTCGTCCTCGCATCGGGCGGAATCACGAACGCCTGCACGTTCGCCGCCGAGACGGACTTCGGCGGACAGCCCGGCGGCCCTAACAGGCTGAGGTGCCGGGGCGACGCCTGCGCCATCGACATAAACGGCGCCGTCAACGTATTTGCCAACCAGACCTCGAAGCTCGCCCTGGACTTCGACCTTAAGGAATTCAGGGTCGAGGGTTTTCCGGGTGAGGATTGCACGGTGACCATGATGAAGGTAAGCCCGCTTAACGCCGCCGGCATGCAGGGCAAGAAAAACAACGGCTACCATGAGCGCCTGAGCGGTTTCATCACGGACCTGCCTCTGGAGGAAGAGCAGGAATTCACCCTTACAGGAAAAGGCCGGGACTTTCTCGTGGACTACTCAGGCGTCGCCCAGCCCGGAATTTATAACGCCCTGACGCTGGCTGCCGAAGAACGCCTGGAAGTAAAGGTATTAAGCTCAAACATAGACTTCGACTCCTCTTCCGTCATCGCCACGGCGGTATATGTAAAAGGCGAGGGTATAATTGACAACCTGGACGGAAGCGCCAATACCTTTGTTCTGACTTATAACGATAACACGATAAACGTGGACTTTACCGATGCCGTTGTCGATGGGGCTATTGATAACGGCTCATATGTCGAGGTGATGATTCACGGCTGGCGCATGGACGGCAAAGGGTTCTATCTTGCCGGGAAGGTAGAAATGGAATGAATCATTGCGCGGAAAACCGGCAACGGGCGCGCTCATTCCTTGTCATCGGCAAATACGCCGTAGACGTTCTTGGGAGGGGGAGCGCCGCGTTTTTCCAGGGATATGACGCTCTTGCCGTAATGGGGTTTTGACTTTCTGTTGCGGGCCACCAGCGCTTTCACGAAGTCCCAGCCCACCTTGTTACTCTCGGCCATGCCGATAACTTCTTCCAGGGCGGCACGGTTTTCATAAGATACGGCGCGGTAGGGCCTCGGGGAGACGAGAGCGTCATAGACGTCGCAGACGGCGATTATCTCAACCATGGGGTCGCCAATCCTTACTCCGCGGGGGTACCCCGACCCGTCGTTCCTCTCATGGTGGTCCCTGGCAACCATGGAGGGGAGGCTCCGCTCGTCCCCGAGGTAATAGGCAAGCAGTACGTACCCCGCCGCCGTGTGGTGCTCAAGGAAAACCCTCTCCGCACGCGTAAGGGGGGTTGTTTTTTTCAGGAGTCGGAGAGGGACGCATATCTTGCCTATGTCGTGGATTGGGCCGCTCGTGGCCAGCCGGACCTGGTCCTCATAGCTGGGCAGCAGGTCCTTGGCCAGGAGCGTGGAGAGGCAGAACACCATTATGATGTGTTGATAGGTATGGAAGTCATGCTGACGGAAATACTCCAGCGATTGAAGTACGGGCACGGGAAGCTCTATGGTATCCATGAGGTTTAAAACCTCCGCAATTTCCTCCTGGTCGGTATATATCGCATGGTAAGGGGGGACGCTTAAGAACTTGAGAAGGTCGTCTTTCAAGGAACCGTAGCCCAGAAGGGAGCAGGTCTCGCATGAAGGGGGCCTGCTCGATAAGACTCGTTCTTGCAACGCTTCCCGAGAGAGTTCGGCGCCTGCGGGTAACAGCACCCGGTTGTCCAGGGTATGGACCGGATGGCTGAGCGTTAACATGGTCACCGATTGCTTTCTTTCGCACTCAAATTAGCGAAAAAGACCACTAAACGAACTCTGGAAATCATAAAAACAGTTTATAACAATAATAAGAGTAAATGTCAAGATAATAAATGCCTCTTGTCAAGCCAATTTAGAAATGTCCTATTCTTGGCAAAATAGAAATGTCCTATT
>CBDVCR010000058.1:0-16973 GCA_965372535.1 uncultured bacterium
GCGAGCTGATAGCCCCCATTGCCATGGAAAAGGAAGTCCGCTTCGCCATCCGCGAGGGCGGCAGGACGGTGGGCGCCGGCGTGGTGACGGAGATAATAGAATGAGGATAATACTGCTTCTGCAGTGCACGGAGTGCAAGGAGCGAAACTACTCCACCATGAAGAACAAGAAGAACACTGCCGAGAAGCTCGAACTGAGCAAATACTGCTCCCGCTGCCGGAAGCACACCGTGCACAAGGAGACCAAGGCATAGAAAAGGTGCGCGGAAAGGGCAAGGCCAGTAGCTCTAACGGTTAGAGCGTCGGACTCCAAATCCGAGGGTTGGGGGTTCGAATCCCTCCTGGCCTGCCATTTCTCCTGCGAGGCCCCCGCAGGAGGGCGCGAGAAAAAGGGCGGCCGCCTTTTTCGCACCAGGGGCGGACGCGGCAACCAAAGGGAAGAAGACAGGGAATGGTAAAAAGGCTAAAGCAGTTTTTCAGGGAAGTCAAAATCGAGCTAAAGAAGGTCGCATTCCCCTCAAAGGACGAACTGGTCGGCTCGACCTGGGTCGTCATCGTGGTGGTGCTTATCATCTCCTTTTATCTGGGGATTGTGGACGTGGGCCTTGCGGAAATCGTAAAGAGGCTGCTGAGGTAAGCTATGGAGAAGAACTGGTACGTGGTCCATACATATTCGGGCTTCGAGGAGAAGGTCAAGCTCACCATCGAGGAGAAGCTCAAGAAAAACGCCCTTGAGGAAAGGGTTACGAAGGTGCTCATCCCCACCGAAAAGGTCATCGAAGTGAAGGGCGGCAAGAAGAAGGAGACCGACAGGAAGTTCTACCCCGGCTACATACTGGTGGAGATGGAACTGGACGACGAGACCTGGCACCTGATAAGGAGCGTGCCCAGGGTGACCGGGTTTGTCGGCGGCTCAAAACCCGTGCCCATCCCCGCCGAGGAGATAGAGCAGATACTGCAGCACATGGAGAAAGGCCCGGCGGCCCCGGTCAAGACCCAGTACGAGTCCGGCGACCAGGTGAGGATAATAGACGGGCCGTTTTCCAACTTCACCGGTGGGGTGGACGAGGTGGACGCCGAACACGGCAAGCTCCGGGTGCTGGTGAGCATTTTCAGCAGGCTCACCCCGGTCGAGCTGCATTTTTTCCAGGTGGAAAAGGCCTGACAGGGCCTTTTCCGGGGTTCCGGCCCCGCATATTAAGGAGGACTACGGATGGCTAAGGAAGTTCAGGCACAGGTAAAGCTTCAGATACCGGCAGGCAAGGCCAACCCGGCCCCGCCGGTTGGACCGGCCCTCGGCCCCCACGGGGTCAACATCATGGAGTTCTGCAAGGTCTTTAACGCGCAGACGCAGGCCCTCGGCGAGACCATCGTGCCGGTGGTGCTGACGGCATACACCGACAGGTCCTTTACATTCATCACCAAGACCCCCCCGGCCTCGGAACTCGTCAAGAAGGCCGCCGGGATTGTGAAGGGCTCGGGCGTGCCCAACAAGGACATGGTGGGCACGCTGACCGGGGAGCAGGTGGAGACCATCGCCCGGACCAAGCTCCCCGACCTCAATACCACGGACCTGAAGTCCGCCATGAGCATGGTAAAGGGTACGGCCAGGAGCATGGGTGTGGAGATAAAGGAGGGCTGAAGGGCGGCCCCGGAGCGCGGAGCGAAGGGGCTTCCAGGGGAAGGGCGGGGGTTGTCGAAACCCCGGAAAAAGTCCGCCCCGGCGTCCTTCGACAGGCTCAAGGTGGAAGGCGGGCCCATGTAAAAGGCGGGCCTGACGTTTGCCGGCAGAGGCGTTAAAAATTCGGGCTAAGCGTTATAAATGTTATAAATTCTGGAGAAAAGGGGGCAAGCGACCCCCTGGAGGAGAAGATGGGGAAGAAACTCTTAAAAGCCTTGGAAGACATAGATGCGGCGAAGGAATATTCCCTTGAGGAGGCCGTCTCCCTGGTAAAGGGCAGGGCCTATGCCAAGTTCGACGAGACCGTGGAGATGGCCATAAACCTCGGCGTGGACCCGAGGAAGTCCGACCAGATGGTAAGGGGCTCGGTGCTCCTGCCCCACGGCACGGGCAAGGATGTCCGCGTGCTGGTCTTCGCCAAGGGCGAGAAGGAAAAGGAGGCCGAGGAGGCCGGGGCCGATTATATCGGCGCCGAGGACATCGTGGAAAAGATAAAGGGCGGGTGGCTTGAGTTCGACAAGGCCGTGGCCACCCCGGAAATGATGGGAACCGTGGGCAAGATAGGCAAGATTCTGGGCCCCAGGGGGCTCATGCCCAACCCCAAGCTCGGCACCGTCACCTTTGATGTCGCCAAGGCGGTTAAAGACCTCAAAGGCGGAAAGGTGGAGTACAGGGTCGAGAAGGCGGGAATCATTCACATGCCCATCGGCAGGGTCTCCTTCAGCGAAGAGGCCATTTTAGAAAACGCAAAAGCGGTCGTGGGCTCCATCGTCAAGGCAAAACCGTCGGCGAGCAAGGGAAAATACCTCAAGAAAATCTCCATTTCCTCCACAATGGGGCCCGGCATCCGGGTGGACGCCGGCTTTGCCTCCAAGTAAGACGGAGACCACGGGTCGTGAAGCGAGGGTTCCGAGGGTTGTTTTTATCCGTAATTTCGGGAAGTTACGGGCCTTGCCCGTTTTTATACCGGTCAGAGACGGCAGGCGAGACATTTCTTAATAGCCCGGAGGAAGGGTTGCCTGTCCAGACGCTTTCCCGCGTCTCCGGGAAAGGAGGAGAGAGCTGAAAAAACATGAGAAAGAGCAGGTCGTTGCCTCGCTTAAGGAGAAGTTCGAGCGGGCCGTGGGGATGGTCCTCACCGACTACAAGGGCCTTACCGTGGAGGAGATGACCGAGATGAGGAACGCCTTCCGCGCCTCGGGCGTCGAGTACAGGGTGGTCAAGAACACCCTGGCGCGTATCGCCACCGAGAAGACCCCCGCTGAGGCCGTAAAGGACAACTTTACCGGGCCAGTGGGGTTGGCCATGGGCTACGACGACGCGGTCGCGGTGGCCAAGAGCGTCCTGGACTACGCAAAGAGGAACGACAAACTGAAGGTGACCTGCGGCGTGGTGGACGGCACGTTCTACGACGAGGGACAGCTCCGGAAGGTCGCGGCCCTCCCGTCAAGGGAAGTGCTCCTTGGCATGCTGGCCGGCGCCATGCAGGCCCCGCCGGCCAAGCTGGCGAGGCTTTTAGGGGCCACGGTGACAAGGTTTGCGTATGCGCTTGACGCGCTCAAGGGAAAAAAGGCCGCAGGGTAACTGCCCGGCGGTTTAACAGGAAGAACAATCAAGGAGGAAACTGAAGAGATGGCGAAAAAGGAAGATGTTTTTGAGTTTATCGACAAAATGACCATTGTCGAGATGTCGGAGTTCATCAAGGAGTTCGAGGACCGCTACGGGGTGAGCGCAGCCGCCCCGGCCGCGGCGGCGGTTGCGGCCCCGGAGGCGGTTGCGGCCCCGGAGGAGGAGAAGACCTCCTTCGACGTCGTCCTGAACTCGGCCGGAGACAAGAAGATACAGGTTATCAAGGTAGTGAGGGAAATCACCGCCCTGGGCCTTAAGGAGGCCAAGGAACTCGTGGACACCTCGCCCAAGCCGGTCAAGACCGGCGTGAGCAAGGAGGAGGCCGACGAGATAAAGGCGAAGTTCGAGGAGCAGGGCGCCATCGTCGAGGTGAAGTAGCGCCCGTTGCGGGCTGCCTTTCCCAGACCTTTTGGCTGCATTTAAGGAGATTTATGGCAAAAGCTTTAAGAGAAAGACTGGATTTCGGCAAGGTGCACGCCGTCCTGGACGTTCCGAACCTCATCGAGATACAGATAAAGTCCTTCGAGACTTTTCTGCAGAGTACGGAGCCGCCCGAAAAGAGGAAGGACGTGGGGCTCCAGGCGGCCTTAAGGGGCGTCTTTCCGATAACCGATTACAACGAGACCGCGTCCATAGAGTTTGAGGAGTACACCCTGGGAGAGCCGAAGTTCAGCGTGGCGGAGTGCCTGCACAAGGGCCTGACGTACGCGGTCCCTCTGAGAATCCGGGTGAAGCTCAACCTGTGGGAGGCCGCGCCGGACGGCACAAAGCGCCTTAAGGAGGCGAAGGAGCAGGAGGTCTATATCGGCGAGATGCCGCTTATGACCGTGACCGGCACCTTCGTGATAAACGGCACGGAGAGGGTGATAGTCAGCCAGCTGCACCGCTCGCCGGGGGTCTTTTTCAGCCACGACAAGGGCAAGACCCACGCAAGCGGCAGGCTCCTTTACTCCGGCAGGGTCATCCCCGCCAGGGGCTCGTGGCTGGACTTCGAGTTCGACGCCAAGGACATCCTCTACGTGAGGATAGACAGGCGCAAGAAGCTTCCGGCGACCATCGTCCTGAAGGCCCTGGGCTACTCCAACGAGGACCTTCTTAAGACCTTCTACCCCGTGGAGACCGTCAAGCTCTCCCCCAAGGGGTTTACGCGGCCCGTGAGCAAGATACTGGTGGGCACGAGGAGCAGCGGGCCCCTGATGCTTCCGGACTCCAAAGAGCCGGTCACCAAGGAGGGCGGAAAGATTACCAGGGCCGCCGTCAAGAAGCTGGAGGCGGCGGGCGTTGCGGAGATACCCATGCAGAGGGAGGAACTTATCGGGAGGATTACCCTCAAGGACGTCATCGACCCGGAGACGGGCGAGGTGGTGGTCGAGAGCAACGAGGCGCTTACCGAGGAGAGGCTGGACATGATGCTTTCGATGGGCATCGGCGAGATGGAGCTGCTCTTCATCGACAGCATGCACTACCTGCCCTCGCTGAGGGACACGCTCCTTACGGACAAGGTCGCCACCCAGGAGGACGCGCTGGTGGAGATTTACAAGAAACTCCGCCCGGGCGAGCCGCCGACCATAAACGCCGCCAGGGAGCTCTTCAACGGCCTGTTCTTCGACCCCAAGCGCTACGACCTTTCCCCCGTGGGAAGGCTCAAGATCAACAAGAGGCTGGGGCTTGACATCCCGCTTGACACGAAAGTCCTCACCTCCCTCGACATAGTGGAGATAGTGCGCGCGCTTCTGGCACTCCGGACCGGCAAGGGAGAGGTGGACGACATCGACCACCTCGGCAACCGCCGCATCCGCGCGGTGGGCGAGCTTCTGGAGAACCAGTTCCGCATCGGTCTGGTGAGGATGGAACGCGCCATTAAGGAGAAAATGACCCTTACCGAGCTGGACGAGGCCATGCCCCACGACCTCGTAAACGCCAAGCCGGTCATCGCCTCGGTAAAGGAGTTCTTCGGCTCCAGCCAGTTGAGCCAGTTCATGGACCAGACGAACCCGCTTTCGGAGATAACGCATAAGCGGAGGCTCTCCGCCCTGGGCCCCGGCGGCCTTACCAGGGAGAGGGCCGGTTTCGAGGTAAGGGACGTACACCCCACCCACTACGGGAGGATATGCCCCGTGGAGACCCCCGAAGGCCCCAACATCGGCCTTATCACCTCGCTGGCCTCCTACGCCAAGGTGAACGACTACGGGTTCATAGAAGTGCCGTATAAGAAGATGGAAAAAGGCAGGGTCACCGAGAATATCGAGTACTTCTCGGCCATCGAGGGCGAGAAGTTCATCATCGCCGAGGCCAACACGCCCGCCGACAAGAAAGGCAACCTCGTCGGCGACGCCATACCGGCCCGCGTGGGCGGCGACTTCAGGATTGTTTCGCCCGAGGAAGTCCAGTACATGGACGTCTCCCCCAAGCAGATTGTGGGCGTTTCGGCCTCCCTGATACCGTTTCTCGAAAACGACGACGCCAACAGGGCGCTCATGGGCTCCAACATGCAGAGGCAGGCCGTGCCGCTTCTGAGGAGCGAGGCCCCCGTGGTGGGCACCGGCATGGAGTACGCCGCCGCAAGGGACTCCGGGGCCATGGTGCTGGCCAGGAGGGCCGGCGCCGTGGAGAGCGTGGACGCCACCAGGGTGGTGATAAACGCCCGGGACGGCGGGGTGGACATCTATAACCTCGTCAAGTTCCAGCGCTCCAACCAGGCGACCAACATAAGCCAGAGGCCCCTGGTCGGCGTGGGCCAGAAGCTGGCCGAGGGGGACGTCATCGCCGACGGCTCCTCCACCGACATGGGGGAACTCGCTCTCGGAAAGAACGTGCTCGTGGCTTTCATGCCCTGGGGGGGATATAACTTCGAGGACGCAATCCTGATAAGCGAGAGGCTCGTAAAGGACGACGTCTACACCTCCATACACATAGAGGACTTGGATATCGAGGCCAGGGAGACCAAGCTCGGCCCGGAGGAGATAACCAGGGACATCCCCAATGTGGGCGAGGAGGCCCTTGCCGACCTGGACGAAAGCGGCATCATCAGGATGGGGGCCGAGGTCAAGCCCGGCGACATCCTGGTGGGGAAAGTCACCCCCAAGGGCGAGACCCAGCTGACTCCCGAGGAAAAACTCCTCAGGGCCATCTTCGGCGAGAAGGCCGAGGAGGTCAAGGAGTCCTGCCTCTACGTCCCACCCGGCATCGAGGGCACGGTAATAGACACCAGGGTGCTCTCCCGCAAGGGCGTGCAGAAGGACTCCAGGGCGAAAGCGATAGAGGAAGACGAAATCCTCGGGCTTCAGCGCGACCTCGAAGAAGAGATACGGCTCACCAACAGGGAGACATACAGCAGAATTCGGGAACTTCTGACCGGCCGGACGGCGGCCGAGGACTTCTCGCCGCCCAGGTCCCAGCAGGTCCTTCTCAAAAAGGGCAAAAAGCTCACCAGGGAGCAGCTCGACGAAGTCAGGGACGAACACCTCGCGAAGCTCAGGATTAAGGAGTCCGACGTGGCGGAGACGGTGCTGGGCTTCAGCACCGAAGCCGCCAGGCACATCAGGGACCTGGAGAAAAAGTACGACGAGAAAATAGAAAACGTAAAGCGCGGCGACGAGCTGTCGCCCGGCGTCAATAAGGTGGTGAGGGTCTTCATCGCAATGAAGCGCAAGCTCCAGGCCGGCGACAAGATGGCCGGCCGCCACGGCAACAAGGGCGTGGTGAGCATTGTGCTTCCGGTGGAGGACATGCCCTACCTGCCCGACGGGACGACGGTGGACATCTGCCTTAACCCGATGGGCGTCCCGTCGAGGATGAACGTGGGCCAGGTACTGGAGGCCCACATGGGATGGGCGGCCAAGGCCCTGGGGCTCCATGTGGCCACCCCGGTGTTTGAGGGGGCCAAGGAGCCGGACATAAAAGACCTTCTGAAGAAGGCGGAGCTGCCCGTAAGCGGGCAGACGGTTCTTTACGACGGAGGGACGGGGGAGCCTTTTAAGCGGCCGGTGACCGTGGGCTACTCCTACATGCTCAAGCTCCACCACCTGGTGGACGACAAGATACACGCCCGCTCCATAGGGCCTTACTCCCTGGTTACGCAGCAGCCCCTGGGGGGCAAGGCTCAGTTCGGCGGGCAGAGGCTCGGAGAGATGGAGGTCTGGGCGCTGGAGGCCTACGGCGCGTCCCACACGCTCCAGGAGTTCCTGACCGTAAAGAGCGACGACATCGCCGGCCGGGCCAAGACCTACGAGGCGGTCGTCAAGGGCGAGCCCACGTTCGAGCCCGGGGTGCCCGAGTCTTTCCATGTTCTCGTAAAAGAGCTCCAGAGCCTTGCCCTGGACGTGGAACTCCTTGAGAAAAAAGTTAAGGGGGAACAACCTTGACGGAAAACGTGAATACGCTTTTTCAGAGACCCAAGAACCCGACGGACTTCGAGGCCATAAGGATAAAGCTGGCCTCGCCCGAGCGAATCAGGGAATGGTCCTTCGGGGAGGTTAAAAAACCGGAAACCATCAACTACCGCACGTTCAAGCCCGAACGCGACGGGCTGTTCTGCGCCAAGATATTCGGCCCGGTAAAGGACTGGGAGTGCATCTGCGGCAAGTACAAGCGGATGAAGCACCGGGGCGTGGTCTGCGACAAGTGCGGCGTGGAGGTCATACAGAGCAAGGTAAGGCGGCAGCGGCTCGGGCACATCGAGCTTGCCACGCCGGTGGCCCACATCTGGTTTCTAAAGGGGGTGCCCTCCAGAATCGGCACGCTGCTGGACATGACCATGAGACAGCTCGAAAGGGTCCTTTATTTCGAGAGCTACGTGGTCGTGGACCCCGGCGAGAGCCCCCTCAAGCACAAGGAAATCCTCACCGAGGAGGACTACAAGAAGGCGATTGCGGACTACGGCTCCGCGTTCAAGTCCGGCATGGGCGCCGAGGCCATAAGGGAGCTGCTCAGGCAGGTCGACCTCGAGGAACTCAGCGCCGCGCTTAAAACCGGCATCAGGGAGGCCCAGTCCCTGGGCGTAAAGAAGAAACTCACCAAGAGGCTCAAGGTCGTGGAGGCCTTCCGCAACTCCGGCAACAAGCCCGAATGGATGGTTATGGACGTCATCCCCGTGCTGCCGCCGGACCTGAGGCCGCTGGTGCCCCTGGAGGGCGGCAGGTTCGCCACGAGCGACCTGAACGACCTGTACCGCAGGGTCATCAACCGCAACAACAGGCTCAAGAGGCTCATGGACCTGAAGGCCCCGTCGGTCATCATCAAGAACGAAAAGCGGATGCTCCAGGAGTCCGTGGACGCGCTTTTTGACAACGGCAGGAGAAGCCGCGTCCTGAAGGCGGCCACCAAGCGGCCGCTTAAGTCCTTGAGCGACATGATAAAGGGCAAGCAGGGCCGCTTCAGGCAGAACCTGCTCGGAAAGAGGGTGGACTACTCGGGACGTTCGGTCATAGTGGTCGGCCCGGAGCTGAAGCTCCACCAGTGCGGCCTTCCCAAGAAGATGGCCCTGGAGCTTTTCAAGCCCTTTATCTTCAACAAGCTCGAGGAGAGGGGCTACGCCACGACCATAAAGCAGGCCAAGAAACTCGTCGAACAGGAGATGCCCGAGGTCTGGGACCTCCTCGAGGAGGTCATCGAGGAGCACCCCGTGCTCCTCAACCGCGCCCCCACGCTCCACAGGCTGGGCATACAGGCTTTCGACCCCGTGCTGGTGGAGGGCAAGGCCATCAAGCTCCATCCCCTGGTCTGCACCGCCTTTAACGCGGACTTCGACGGCGACCAGATGGCCGTGCACGTGCCGCTTTCCGTCGAGGCGCAGATAGAGGCCAGGGCGCTCATGATGTCCGTGAACAACCTGCTCTCTCCGGCCAACGGCAAGCCCATAGTGGCGCCTACCCAGGACATGGTCCTCGGCGTGTACTACCTGACCAAGGAGAAGAACAGGGCCTTCGGCGAGGGCAAGGTCTTCAGCGGCCCCGACGAAGTGAGGTCGGCCTATGACGGCGGGGTGGTGGAGGAGCACGCGCGGATAAAAGTGCGCATGGACGGCGCGCTTGTGGAGACCACCTGCGGCAGGGTGCTCTTCAGCGAGATACTCCCGGAGGCGATACCGTTTTCCATGGTAAACATGGAGATGACCAAAAAACAGCTTGCCGGGGTGATAGACTACTCCTTCAAGAAGGCGGGCAGGCGCAAGACGGTGGTCTTTCTGGACAAGCTCGAAAAACTCGGCTTCGCCAGCGCCACGAATTCCGGCATCTCCATCTGCATGTCCGACATGCACATCCCGTCGAAGAAGCAGGCCCTCATACAGAAGGCCGAACAGGAGGTCATCGAAATACAGAGGCAGTACTCCGAGGGCCTCATTACCAACGGCGAGCGCTACAACAAGGCAATCGACATATGGGCCAACGTCACCGAGAAGGTGGCCGACGAGATGATGAAGGAACTCGGCGCCGAGGAGTACGTCGAGGGGATCGAGAAGGCGGACCTGGAGGAGAAGCGCTCCTTTAACAGCATTTTCATGATGGCGGACTCCGGCGCCAGGGGCTCGGCCGCGCAGATAAGGCAGCTTGCCGGCATGAGGGGCCTGATGGCCAAACCCTCGGGGGAGATTATCGAGACCCCCATTACGGCTAACTTCAGGGAGGGGCTCTCGCCGCTTCAGTACTTCATCTCCACCCACGGCGCGAGGAAGGGCCTTGCCGACACCGCGCTTAAGACCGCCAACTCCGGCTACCTGACCAGGAGGCTTGTCGACGTGGCCCAGGACGTTATCGTCACCGAGGTGGACTGCAAGGTGGGCGACGGCATCACCGTGACCGTCCTTGTGGAGGGAGGAGAGGTCATACAGGGCCTTGACGAGCGCATACTGGGCAGGTATTCGGTCGAGGACATCAAGGACCCCATCACAAAGGAAACCATAGTCAGGAAAAACGAGATGATAAACGAGGAACTGGTCACGGCAGTGATGGACGCCGGCGTTGACAGCGTCAAAATCCGCTCCGGGCTGACCTGCCAGTCCGACTTCGGCATCTGCGAAAGGTGCTACGGCAGGGACCTCGCCAGGGGCGCGCCGGTGGAGATAGGCGAGGCCGTGGGCATCATCGCCGCCCAGTCCATCGGCGAGCCGGGCACGCAGCTGACCATGAGGACTTTCCATATCGGCGGCACGGCCTCCAAGGTCGTCGAGCAGACGGTGCTGGAGACCAAGAACCCGGGCACGGTGAAATTCCTCGACCTCAACACCGTCAAGAACAGGGAAGGCCTGCAAGTAGTCATGAACCGTAACGGCGGCATTGCCGTCATGGACTCAAAGGGCAGGGAGAAGGAGAAGTACTCCGTGGTCTACGGGGCCAAACTCCTCGTGAAAAACGGCCAGAAGGTGGACGCCGGGCAGAAGCTCGTCGAGTGGGATCCCTACGCAACCCCCATACTCACCGAGGTGGGCGGCAGGGTGGCCCTCGGCGACATCGTCGAAGGCGCTACCGTAAAGGAGGAAGTGGACGAGACCACCGGGCTTTCCCACAAGGTCATCATCGACTACCCGGCGGAAATGAGGCCCAGGGTGTCCATCAAGGACGAGCGCGGAAGGGCGACCCAGAAACTCTCCACAGGGAACCTGGCCCGTTACCTCCTGCCTGCCGGGGCGCACGTGCTGGTGGAAAAGGGCGGCATCGTCGCGCCGGGAGACGTGCTGGCCAAGATACCCCGCGAGACCATGAAGACAAAGGACATCACCGGCGGCCTGCCCAGGGTAGCCGAGCTTTTCGAGGCCAGGCGGCCCAAGGAGCACGCCATTGTCTCGGAGATAGACGGCATGGTGGAGTTCAGGGGCTCGCACAAGGGCATGCGCGTCATCATGGTCAGGGGCGGCTCCGACAGCAAGGAGTACCTCATCCCCAAGGGCAAGCACGTGAGCGTGCACGAGGGCGATTGGGTCAAGGCCGGCGAGGCCCTTATGGACGGCTCCGTAAACCCCCACAGCATACTCGACATACTCGGCCCCAACGAGCTTCAGCGCTACCTGGTGGACGAGGTGCAGAAAGTCTACAGGCTTCAGGGCGTCTCCATTAACGACAAGCACATCGAGGTCATCGTCAGGCAGATGATGAAGAAGGTAAGGGTGGAGGACCCCGGCGACACCAACCTCCTTATCGGCGAGCAGGTTGACAGGATAGTCTTCCAGGAGGCCAACGAGGCGGCAAGGGAAAAAGGCGGAAAACCCGCCCAGGGCAAGCCCCTTCTTCTTGGGATAACCAAGGCGTCGCTTTCCACGGAGAGCTTTGTCTCCGCGGCCTCGTTCCAGGAGACCACAAGGGTGCTGACCGAGGCGGCCATAAACGGCCAGGTGGACGAACTCAAGGGCCTCAAGGAGAACGTGATAATGGGCAGGATTACCCCTGCCGGCACGGGCATGGCGAAGTACCGGAGCACCTACGTCGAGAGGGAGTTCAAACCTCTTTTCGAGGAGCCCGGGCCGGGGGAGACCGGAGAAGAGCCGGCCGACTGATTCTCTCCCTCCCAAGGGCGGACACGCAGAGGGGCAGGAGGGCCGGTACGGGGCCGCCTGCCCCTTTTACTAACACGGTTAGTTTTATTAAGGGGAGCATGAAATAGATTACATGACGAACACCGGCCTGGAACGAATCAGTTCGGCTTCCCCCTTTGGAAAAGGGGGAATGAGGGGGATTTTTCTGAATATTCAAATCCCCCCTCGCCCCCCTTTGCTAAAGGGGGGTATAAACTATTTTATGCTCTGAGTAATATCTTCACATTGAAGCCCTTGAGAAAAGCTTGTTTTACATGGCGGCCCCGGCATTGGGATGTAAAGTATTTCATGCTCCCGGTAGTAAGTTAAGCCAAAGGGTTCGAGGGGCCGGGAGATAGTAAGGAAATTCAGAGACGGATAAGGCTGAGGGGATGCTTGAGGAGTAACGAAAAAGCATGAAAAACAGGCACTTGAGCCATCGAAACCTCCAATTCCCGCTTCCTTGTCTGCCGCGATTGCAGCCCCTTGCAGTAAAAAGATATTTTTAGAGGTTGCCTTATGTCCATGAAATTCATAGCCGACGCCATGCTCGGACGCCTTGCCCGGTGGCTCAGGCTCCTTGGTTTCGACACCCTTTATATACCGGACATCGAGGACGGCGAACTCCTGAAACTGGCAAGAAAAGAGGAGAGGCTGCTGCTTACGAGGGACTCGGGCATAAGCGGAAAAGGCGTTACGGCCTGCCTGTTCATAGAATCGGACGACGTGATGGAGCAGGTCAGGCAGGTGCTCGGTGCGCTCCGCCCGGCCCTGCCCGAGGAGGCAAGGTGCGCCAACTGTAACGGCCTGCTTGAGGAGGTCGCCGGGAAGGAGGACGTAAGGGACTCGGTGCCGGAGTTCGTCTTCCACCAGTTCAGCAGGTTCAGGCGCTGCACCGCGTGCGGAAACGTCTACTGGGAGGGCGCCCAGTACAGGAGGCTCATGGAAAAGGCCCGCGAGCTGACCGGCCGAGGGGGGGGCGGAGAGAGTTGAGCAAGACCAGGAGGCAGCTTACCTTATCGCTGCTCCTCATTCTGGGCGTCATAACCCTGGGCGCCGTGGGGTATTCCATACTTGAGGGTTGGGGGGTTCTGGACTCCCTGTACATAAGGTGACAACGGTCCGGCTTTTGCAAACGTTGGCGAGGCCGCCTTTCTTGAAGTCATCACGTCCCTTTTATCGCAGGACCCCCGTGCCATCTCGCCGTTGCCCGCCTCATTTAAGGACAAAAAAGCGTATGGACCCGGAACCGTTTATGTTTTCGCGAGGCGGCGGTGCATGCCCCGCAAGGTTGTAAACGGCGGCGGTAACCCCAGCTTTCCGGGCCGGGGCGTTTTTAAAATATCAAGTCCGGCCCGGCCCCGCTTGAAATCAGCAGGCCGTTTCCGTGTATAATTAGGCTTGATTTTAAGGAGGGAATTTTCCAGATGAACAAAGTATATCTGATAGACGTGACGAACCGCGACGGGGTGCAGACTTCGAGGATACTGCTTTCGAAGCTCTCCAAGACCATGCTCAACCTCTATCTCGACGAGATGGGCATCTTCCAGAGCGAGATGGGTTTTCCCACCATCAAGCACGAGGTCAACTACATAAACGGCAACCTGGAGCTTGCCAAAGCCGGCGCCATAAAGAACCTCCACCTGGAGGGCTGGTGCCGGGCCATCCCCGAGGACGTGGAGCTGGCCTTTAAAAACTGCCCCGGCATCAAGCACCTCAATATCTCCATATCCACCTCCGATATAATGATACAGGGCAAGTTCCAGGGCAAGAAGACCTGGGACGACATCCTCAATGGCGCGCAGAGGGCCGTGAGGCTTGCCAAGGAACTGGGGGCCGAGACCCTGGGCCTTAACGCCGAGGACGGTTCGAGGACTGACCTTGAAAAGCTCGTCGAGTTCACTCTGGCCGGCAAGGAGGCCGGGGCCGACCGCATGCGTTACTGCGACACGCTCGGGGCCGACGACCCCATCACCATATACCGGAGAATCGGGGAGCTTTCACGCAGGACCGGCTTCCCCATCGAGATGCACACCCATAACGACCTCGGCATGGCCGAGGCGGTGTCCGTCTCAGGGGCGCAGGCCGCCATCGAGGCGGGCATGGACACCTACATCAACACCACCATAAACGGCTACGGCGAACGCTGCGGCAACTGCGACCTGGTCTCCACCATCCTTGCGCTCAGGTTCTCCCACGGCTGGACCGAGAAGGTACACATGGACGACAGTGTGGACCTCACCAGGGCATGGAGAATAGGCAAGTACGCGGCCTACGCCTTCGGCCTTCCCATCCCCATAAACCAGCCGGGCATCGGCTCAAACGCCTTTGCGCACGAGTCGGGCATACACGCCGACGGCGCCCTCAAGGACCGGCGAAACTACGAGCTTTACGACCCCGAAAACGTGGGCAGGGGGCATACGGAACTTGTCAATACAGGCAGGGTGATAACCACGGGCGAGTACGGGGGCATCAAGGGGTTCAGGCATGTCTATGACGGGCTGGGCATACATTTTAAGGACGACGAGGAGGCCCGGAAGGTGCTGGAACTCGTCCAGATAGCCAACCTCCACACCCAGCACTCCCTTACGGACGACGAGTTGAAGTTCATCGCCACCTATCCCGACATCGCCGGAAGGATAATGGCGTTAACCCCATGAGCCATCCTGTTACCCTCATGCCCGGCGACGGCGTGGGGCCGGAGATAGCCGAGGCCACCCGCAAGGTCATCGACGCCACGGGCGTGAAAATCGACTGGGAAGTCCAGCACGCCGGCGAGGAGGTCTACGAAAGCGAAGGTGCCCCGCTTCCCGAGCGGGTCATCGAGTCCATCAGGAAAAACAAGGTGGCCATCAAAGGCCCCGTGACCACCCCCGTGGGAAAGGGCTTCAGGAGCGTGAACGTCGCGCTCAGGCAGGCCCTTGACCTCTACGCCTGCCTGAGGCCCTGCAGGAGCTTCAGGGGCGCGCGCACCAGGTACGAGGACATCGACATCGTAATCGTGAGGGAAAACACCGAGGACCTCTACGCCGGAATCGAGTTCGAGAAGGGCTCCGAGGGGGCCCGGGGGCTTATCGACTATATAAGGAAAGCCTCCGGGCGGGAGATATCCGCCGACTCCGGCATAAGCATAAAGCCCATAAGCGTGCGGGGCACGGAGCGAATCGTGAGGTTCGCCTTCGAGTACGCCCGGCAAAACGGGAGAAAGAAGGTCACCTCCGTGCACAAGGCCAACATCATGAAGTTCTCCGACGGACTGTTCCTCGACGTCTCCCGCGCGGTGGCCCGTGACTATCCGGACATAGAGTTCGAGGACAGGATAATAGACAACATGTGCATGCAGCTCGTGCAGAAGCCCGAGCTCTACGACGTGCTGGTGATGGCGAACCTCTACGGCGACATAGTCTCGGACCTCGGCGCGGGCCTCGTCGGCGGCCTGGGCCTGGCCCCCGGGGCGAACATCGGCGACACAATGGCGGTCTTTGAGCCCACCCACGGAAGCGCCCCCAGGTACAGGGGCTTGAATAAAATGAACCCGTTTGCTATGATGCTCTCAGGAGTGATGATGCTCAGGCACCTGGGAGAAACCGACGCCGCCGGAAGGCTCGAAGGCGCCATCGCCTCCGTCATAGAGGAGGGCAGGGACGTTACCTACGACATGAAGCCCAGGCCGGACGACCCCACCGCGGTCAGCACCTCAAGGGTGGCCGAGGCGGTCATCGAAAACATGCGCAAGGAGTAGATGGAACCTCCAAGTAGCTTTTTAGTGGACATCCTGATAATCGCCTTCTCAATCCTGGCCGTAGCTCTGCTTTCGAGTTCGGAGTCCTCTTTCATCGCGGTCAACAAAATCCGCATACGGAGCCTTCTGGACAAGGGCGACCGCAGGGCCGTGGCCGTGCAGAACATCCTGGACCAGCACGACAGGCTCTTCAGCGTTGTAATCCTTTCGGGCAACCTGTTTACCGTGCTTGCCACCTCAATTGGCACCGCCCTTGCCATGAGCCTCCTTGGCCCGGACCTCGGCATAATTGTGGCCACGGCGATGATGACGTTTCTCACCGTGGTCTTCGGCGAGCTTGCGCCCAAGACCTTCGCGGTCACGCATTCGGAGAAGGTGGCGCTTTTTCTGGCCCGCCCGCTTCAGGTTTACATAAAACTCGTCTCCCCCCTCATCTGGGTGTTCCAAGCCTCCGCAAGCGTCATACTCAAGCTCTTCGGCGTAAAGGAAAAGCCGGAGACCGCCTATGTGACGGAAGACGAGATAAAGGCCATGATAACCATCGGCGAGGAGGAGGGCGCCATCGAGGAGGAGGAGAAAAAGCTCCTTCACCGCATCTTCGAGTTCGGCGACACCGAGGTCTCCGAGGCCATGGTGCCGAGGACGGAACTCGTTGCCATTTCCGAGGACGCCACCGCGGCCGACGCCATGAAGCTCGTCTCCGAAAACGGCTTTTCCCGCTACCCGGTCATCAGGGAAAACATAGACAACATCCAGGGCGTCCTGTACATAAAAGACCTGCTGATTACCATGGCCCAGACCGACATAACGAACCTTTCCATCTCGAACTTCATGCGCGAGGCATACTACGTGCCCGAAAACAAGATGGTCACCCAGCTTCTGGACGAGATGCGGAAGCAGAAGTTCCACATCGCCGTGGTCGTGGACGAATACGGCGGCACGGCCGGCCTCGTGACGCTTGAGAATATCATGGAGGAGATTGTGGGCGGCCTTCAGGACGAGTTTGAGGTCATAAAGGCGGAAAAGGACGTTGAGGTGATTGACGAGAAGACCTTTGTCGTCGCCGGCCAGACCCCGGTTGACGAGATAAGCGAGCTTATCGGCGTGGAATTAAAAAGCGAGGACTTCAACACCTTAGGCGGCTACGTCTTCGGCCTCTTCGGCAGGCTCCCCAAGGTGGGCGAGCAGGTAAGGACCCACGCCCTCCGGTTCCTCGTCATGGAAGTGGAGGAGCGGAAAATCGCCAAGGTCAAGATAACGAAGCTCTGAGCTTATTATCCCGGATATTGCACGAGTACACTCAGAAATTCCATGCCCTTTTTCCGGGGTACAAAACGTACCTTAAAGTAATTATGCCTAAATTGTCATGCTGAATTTATTTCAGCATCCAAGACCCTGAATCAAGTTCAGGGTGAC
>CBDVCR010000059.1:0-16864 GCA_965372535.1 uncultured bacterium
CCAGTCCCGCCAGGGGCCGGTTCTCCGGCGGGGTTGGAAAACCCCGCCTATGCCTGTGAATGTGGGTTCGGAATACTTTGTATTTTTTTATCTTTGTTCTCTTTTTCCATAGTGCTCATGCAATGTCCGGGTTAGTAATTCCCGCTTAAAATGCCGGATGCGCCTTTACAGGGGAGGGCCTCTGTGGCATAATGTCGGCATGAAACGGATGCCTGCGGTTGCGGGACAGTTTTACGAGGCCGACCCCGGGAGGCTTGAGGAGTACGTCAGGACCCTGGTCGACGAGTCGGCTGAGAAAGAAGACGCCAAGGCGGCACTCTGCCCACACGCGGGACTCATGTATTCCGGCCCGGTGGCGGGGGCGGTGTATTCGAGGATAAGGTTTCCGGAAACGCTCGTCCTTGTGGGCCCAAACCACACCGGCCTGGGCTCCAGGGTCTCCATGATGCACGAGGGCCGGTGGGAGATGCCCACCGGCACGTTGGAAATAGACGAAAAACTCGCGGCCCTGATTGCCGAAAACGCCCCCGCGGTATCCAGGGACGCCCAGGCCCACGTTTTCGAGCATTCACTCGAAGTACAGCTCCCGTTTATCCTGCATTTTACGAGGGGCGCAAAGATAGTGCCCATTGCCGTGCTTTCCGCCTCGCTCGGGGAGTTGAAGGACATCGGCGAGGGGATAGCCAGGGCCGTCACGGACAGCGGCCGCCCGGCGCTCGTCGTGGCCAGTTCGGACATGAGCCATTTCATACCTGACAAGGCTGCGAGAAAGAAGGACCGCATGGCCATCGACCGGGTGCTCGCCCTTGACCCGGAGGGCCTGTACTCCGTGGTGAGGGAAGAAAACATCTCCATGTGCGGATATATGCCGGCGGTGGTCATGCTTACGGCGGCCAAGGCCCTCGGCGCCGCGGAGGCATCTCTCGTGAAATACACCACCTCCGCGGAAGTCAGCGGCGACTACGAAAGCGTCGTGGGCTACGCAGGCATCATCATTAAGTAAGAACCGCTTCCAACCCCCGCCGGCTTTTATTTTCCCCACTGTTTGGTATAAAATAACAAGCTGTACCCGTAGGGCGTTACGTGTTTTCGCGGTATTCAGGATACAAGGAGGGCAGAGATGGGAAGGGTTAATTATTATTTCACCTCGGAGTCCGTAACAGAAGGGCATCCGGACAAGATAGCCGACCAGATATCAGACTCCATACTCGACGCGCTGTTGGAGCAGGACCCGATGGCCAGGGTCGCCTGCGAAACGCTGGTCACCACCGGGCTGGCCTTCGTGGCCGGGGAGATTACCACCCAGGGCTACGTCGAAATCCCCAACGTGGTGAGGGAAGTCATAAAGGACATCGGCTATACCAGGGCAAAGTACGGGTTCGACTACGAGACCTGCGCGGTCATCACTTCCATACACGGGCAGAGCGGCGACATTGCCATGGGCGTGGACCCCGGAGGGGCCGGCGACCAGGGCCTGATGTTCGGCTACGCGTGCAACGAGACCGAGGAGTTAATGCCCATGCCCATTATGCTGGCTCACAAGTTGGCCATCAAGCTCACCGAGGTCAGGAAGAAGGACGTCCTGGGCTACCTCAGGCCTGACGGCAAGACGCAGGTAAGCATCGAGTACCGGGAGGGCAAGCCCCACAGGATAGATACCATTGTGGTCTCCACCCAGCACAGCGAGGACATCACGCTAAAGGAGATACGCGAGGACATCATCGAGAGGGTCGTCGAGCCTGTCATCCCCGCCGAGATGCTCGACAAGGAAAACATCACCTACCATGTAAACCCCACCGGCAGGTTCGTCACCGGCGGCCCCATGGGCGACACCGGGCTTACCGGCCGGAAGATAATCGTGGACAGCTACGGCGGCGTGGGGAGCCACGGCGGCGGGTGCTTCTCCGGCAAGGACCCCTCCAAGGTCGACCGCTCCGGCGCCTACATGGCCCGCTACATCGCCAAGAACATAGTGGCTTCGGGCATTGCCGACAAGGCCGAGGTCCAGGTCGCCTACGCCATCGGCGTGCCCGACCCTGTCTCCATCCTTGTGGACACCTTCGGCACCGGCAAGGTACCCCAGGAGAAAATCGTCAAGGCCGTAAGGGACAACTTTACCCTCACCCCGAAGGGGATTATCGAGCAACTGGACCTCAGGAGGCCGATATACAGAAAGACCGCCGCATACGGGCACTTCGGCAGGCAGGATCCCGAGTTTACATGGGAGAAGACGGATAGGGCCGAGGACCTCAAAAAGCAGGTCGGGCTTTAATAAAACGGGAAAACGGACAAGGAAAGGACTATTGATGGCTGATTACGACGTAAAGGACATGTCGCTGGCAAAGAAGGGCATGCTCAGGATGGAATGGGCGGCAAAGGACATGCCGGTGCTTGAGAGCATAAAAAAGCGTTTCACGAAGGAAAAACCCCTTAAGGGCAAGAGGATTGTCGCGTGCCTGCATGTCACGACGGAGACCGGAAACCTCATGGAAACGCTCAAGGCCGGCGGGGCGGACGTCAGGCTCTGCGCCAGCAACCCCCTGAGCACCCAGGACGACGTGGCGGCGGCGTGCGTCAAGCACTTCAAGGTGCCCACATTCTCCATCAAGGGCGAGGACAACAAGACCTACTACAAACACATCATGAGCGCGGTGGCTGGCGGCCCGCAGATTACCATGGACGACGGGGCCGACCTCGTCTCCATCCTCCATACGAAGAAAAAAGACCTTCTGCCGAAGGTGATAGGCGGCACCGAGGAGACCACCACAGGCGTCATTAGGCTTAAGGCCATGGCCCGGGAGGGGGTGCTCAAGTACCCTATCGTCGCCGTAAACGACGCCATGACCAAGCACCTCTTCGACAACCGCTACGGAACCGGCCAGTCAACCCTTGACGGAATACTGCGGGCCACCAACAGGCTCATAGCGGGCACGACGTTTGTGGTCTGCGGCTACGGCTGGTGCGGCAAGGGCCTTGCCAAGAACGCCCAGGGCCTCGGGGCCAGGGTTGCCGTCACCGAGGTGGACCCCCTCAAGGCGCTTGAGGCCGTGATGGACGGCTTCGACGTCATGCCCATCAGGGAGGCCGCGGCCGTTGGCGACATATTCGTTACCGTAACCGGCGACATAAACGTGATATCAAGGACCGCGTTTACTAAGATGAAGGACGGCGCCATAGTCGCCAACTCCGGCCACTTCAACGCCGAGATAGATATCCCCGCCCTGGTGAAGATGACGAAGGCCAGAAGGGTCATCAGGGACTTCGTGGAGGAATACACCCTGCGAAGCGGCAGGAGGATTTACCTCCTTGGCGAGGGCAGGCTTATCAACCTGGCCTCGGCCGAAGGCCATCCCTCGCAGGTCATGGACATGAGCTTCGCCAACCAGGCCCTCTGCGCGGAGTACATAGTAAAGAACGCCAAAAAGCTCGAAAAGAAGGTCTACAGCGTGCCGGAGGCCATCGACAGGAAGATAGCGGCCCTCAAGCTGAAGGCCAAGGGGATAAGGATAGACACCCTCACCCCTGAGCAGAAAAAATACCTCGAAAGCTGGGAAATGGGCACATAAAAAACGCGGGGGGACTTTTGTCCCCCCGCGAACTACCCTTCACAAAACCGGGGAATTTATTGACTCACGCATAACAAATGTCCGCTTTGCCGTCATTCCCGCGAAGGCGGGAATCCAGGGACGTAACCATGCGCAAGATGCGGAAAATACTGGATCCCCGCTTCCGCGGGGATGACAAGGATAGTATATGACAGAACAAGAGGCATAGGACATTACTTGTGCGAGGCTCAATAATTCACCCAATCCCCCTTTTGGCGTCCTGGAGTACGGCTCAAAAAAGCTTTATTTGTGGGGTGCTCCGAACATGGTTTTAACCGTATTCTCGCCGGGGCGCCCGGACAGTCCCCGGGCAGACTGGGCGTTAAAAGGCAAGTGCCCTGTCTTTTTCCTTGTCCCGGGGCAAGCCGGTAATCAGGCCGGTAACGAAGGCGCTTAGCCTTTCGGAGTCCTTTTTCCTCACCCAGTTAAATTTTATGGCCATGCCCGGTGGAGTGGCGGATTCGTTCGACATCTCCATGTGGTATATGACGTCGCCGGCAAGTACGATGTTCTTTCCTCCCTTGACCGGAAGCTCCACCTTCACCTCCGAGCCCACCGGCAGGGGATCTTTCGTCTTCAGGAATATCCCGCCCTCCGAAAGCGTTACGGCTTGGAACTCCCGGGTCTTCCTTCCGTGCCTGACCGGCACCTTTCCGTCGAACTGGGTTCTCAGGTGGTGCCTCCGGCTGCTGCCGGAGCGGGTAACGCATTGCTGTAAGATGTCGTGGAGAGCGCTCATGCTAAAGGGTTTCACCAGGTAGCCCGCGCAGCCGAGGGACTTGCAGGCGTCGAAAGACTCCCCGTCCTTCTCGGAAGTAATCAGGATGACCGGGATGTCCGAAAGCTCTTTTTTCTCCCTCATCCGCCTCAGGGTCTCAAGCCCGTCCATCTCCGGCATGTTGATGTCCAGTATCACCACTTCGGGGCGCCACATTTCGAGGAGGCGGAGGGCCGCCATGCCGCTTTCGGCGATAACTATCTTGCTGCAGTCCATCTTCCTTAGAAGCAGCGACAGGTACGCTACGGGGTTTCTGTTGTCGTCGGCGACCAGTATCTTTGGTTTATAGGCCATCTTTGTCCTCATTAATCTTACCCGTACATGGCTTGAAAAGCAACAAATCCGGGACATCACCGGGCGAAGGCTCTGCTATAATGCAGTGATACGGGAGGCTGTTTTTCGATATGGACATCGCGACGGCGTTTCTGATAGCCCTGGGGCTTGCCATGGACGCCTTTGCCGTCTCGGTCGCCAGCGGGCTCGGCATCCGCAACCTCGGGGTCGGCCATGCCGTTCGCATAGGGGCTTTTTTCGGGGCGTTTCAGGCGATAATGCCCGTGGTGGGGTGGCTCGCGGGCCTGAGCCTCAAGGGGTTCGTGGCGGACTTTGCGCACTGGGCGGCCTTTGCCATACTTTCCTTTATCGGGGCAAAGATGATATACGAGGCCGCGGTGATTGAGAAGGCGGAGCGGGACACCGGCGCGCTCAACGTCTTCGTCCTGGTGGGCCTTTCCGTGGCCACCAGCATTGACGCCCTCGCAGTTGGGGTGACTTTCGCTTTCCTGGAAGTGGCGATTATCACGCCGGTTGTCGTCATCGGACTGGTCACGTTTTTCATGTCCTGCTCAGGCGTATGCATCGGAAAGACCTTCGGCAACTTCTCGGAGAAGAAGATTGAGGTCCTCGGGGGCTTGATTTTAATCGCCATCGGTGTGAAGATATTGGTCGAGCACCTTTATTTCAGGGGATAGGAGGTTGGACATGAGAAGGCTTGTTCTAAAAAAGACGGTATTTTTTCTCCTGCTGGCCGCTGGTGCGGCATTTTTGGCGGTCTGCGACCGCACCCCCCTTAATCCGATAAACGCCTCCCCGGACGGCGTGGCCATAAAGGGCTACGACCCGGTGGCTTATTTTCTCTGGAGCATGCCCCAAAAGGGCGACGAGAGTTGGGAGTACGAGTGGAACGGGGCGAAGTGGCGTTTTTCGAGCCAGGAGAACCTCGCGCGTTTCAGGGCTGACCCGGAAAAGTACGCCCCGCGGTTCGGCGGCTACTGAGCGTACGCCGTGAGCCGTGGGACCACGGCTGATATAGACCCCGAGGCCTGGACCATCGTCGAGGGAAAGCTCTACCTCAACCTCAACAAGAAAATACGGAAGCAATGGCTCAAGGACGTCCGTGGAAATATCGGAAAGGCGGACGAGAACTGGCCGGGGGTGCTGAAGAAGTAGGCAGCGGCTTCCTGTACCGCGAAGCTCCCGGCAATTTCCCGGAGGAGAAGATAGAGGCCTGTTGGCGCGTTTTTTAACTTACTTGCTTGCTTTTGGCTGCCAGAGTCCAAAAGCCGCGCCGGTCGGATCTAAAATTACGCTGAACCGCCCCGTGTCTGGAATCTCGGTGACATCCTTGGCGATTGTGGCCCCAAGGGACTGCGCCTTTTTTGTGGAGGCTGCAACGTCGTCAACCAGGATATACGGAAGCCAATTGTCCGGAATGCCGGGCACAGGGTTCTTCATCATCCCTCCGCCCGTTCCTTCCCCGACGTTGACCATCGTGTAGTCCATGCCCGGAATATCTTCCAGCTTCCAGTCGAACATGCCCGCGTAGAACTTCTTTGACTTTTCCACGTCCTGTGTCTGCAATTCAATGTGAACAAATGGGTTTGCCATGTTGCACCTCCTCGATGTTATTTATTATGTATTAGCAGATAAAATGCCTTCCGTCAAGATTATCGGACAGGGGAGGTTATCACGGACAAATATTAGATTCCTTTGCGGGAGCAGGTTTGTAACCTGCTCCTTTAATGCTCCGCCGACCATTGTAATCCCCCCCCCGCGGAACGCGTCCAGGGGGACGGGTTCATTACCTGGCGTTCACAAGCTGAAATTCAGATAGTCGGGACTTTCCAGTCCCGCTTTTTTTCTCCGGCTTTCATCTTTCATCCTCTTTTTGTGAAATAAAGCTTTCTAATTTTTTCTCGACTTCCCTTAGCTGCGTTTCAATCTTTGCCATGATTAAATCATAGCCTGATAGAACATCAGCTTGCAGCATGCCGCAATCCGATAGTTCCGATATGGAATGCCTTATAAATGCCAGTGTGTGCCGGACATCTGCAAGCTCATCAACAACCGAAATAGACAGTCTCACGTGTCTTCTTTCCGAGCCATAAAAAAGGGCCCTGCAAGCATTGTGAACGTCCACCATGGCAAACGCCTCCCGCCTCGCGGTTGGGGAGATGCTTACAGAGCCAGACTAAAGGCACTGTATCCCCATGGTGGTTCTCACACATAAAGAATACCCGAAAATGTCCATGTGGTCAAGGGTGTAAAACTTCAGGAGTTCCCCCAATTTTTTGGTTTCAAGCGTCAGATACGAACAACGACTCTGCTCTGACTTTTCAGCCAGTATCGGCGCCATCCTGCCTGGATAGCGCCTGAAAATACTCGTAAGCCCATCGGCAATGGCATAGATATGCAGGCAATCGACTCGACACGAGAGGGGGTTGCGAATCAGATGGGAATTGCGACTTTCACCTCCGAGGCCGCAAAATTAAAAAGCTTGGCGAGTGAGGATGTGAAGTTAAAAGGTGGAAATTGGAACCGTCTCTTTTTTCGTCCCTTTGAGAGATGACAAACTATAATATGCTATACTTATATAATATTTTTGGCCGCAGAGATACCAAGATAGAAGGGAGGTCGTCTATAATGAGCTGCATAGTAGAAGGTTGTACTAATGAAGCCCATCATAATTTGGGTATACGATTGCGTCGTCCGGATACAACTGCCATTTGGGCTCCTAACATGGATGCCTTCTTGTGTAATCAGCACGCAACTCAAGGGCTGAAAATAAATATAATACTTGAACCGACCGATACCGGAGAAATAGAGACTCTTGTGTCCGCACCACTTCCAGTTAAGCGAACCACTCAGATAGTTCATGGAGCTTAAGAGGCACCATCATTAGATTAACGGTATGCGTGCAATGGAACATCAGATAATATGCGGCGATTGTTTAACGATTCTTCAAGAATATCCAGATAATTTTTTCGACCTCATTGTTACTTCGCCCCCCTATGCAGATAGTCGACAAAAAACATATGGTGGGATAAAGCCTGACAAGTATGTAAAATGGTTTTTACCGAGAAGCAAGCAATTTCTACGTGTACTGAAACCCACTGGCACATTTATTTTAAATATAAAAGAAAGAGTTGTGAATGGCGAAAGGCATACTTATGTCATTGAGTTGATACTTGAACTTAAAAAACAAGGATGGATGTGGACTGAAGAATTTATTTGGCATAAAAAAAATTGTCATCCAGGCAAATGGCCGAACAGATTCCGAGACGCTTGGGAAAGATGCTTGCAGTTTAATAAGTCGAAGAATTTTCATATGTATCAAGAAGCTGTAATGGTACCTATGGGGAAATGGGCTGAAACTAGATTACGCAATCTCAGCAAAAATGATGTTAAGAGATTTAATTCTCAAGTAAGAAGCGGTTTCGGGAAGAATATCTCTAATTGGCTGGGTAGAAAAATGGCCTATCCCTCTAATGTCCTCCATCTTCCGACCGAAACGGGAAACAGAAATCACAGCGCAACGTTTCCGCGTGCTCTTCCTGAATGGTTTATGAAACTCTTTACACGTGAAGGCGATTGGGTACTTGACCCCTTTATCGGCTGTGGTACTACTGGTGAAATAGCACAAAAGTTGCGCAGAAATTCCGTTGGGATTGATATTATCCCTGAATATGTAAAGCATGCAAAAGAGAAAGTCAGCGAGCTTGAAATATCGTTTAACGAAGAAATGACAAAGTATGAATGTAATCGATAAAGACGATTTAGTAATTTTTATAGAGCAGAATATTCATTTATTCCACAAGAGACGATTAGAAAATCTCTTGACTTTACGATTAGATATTATTCTTAAACGAAAAAATCCTTATCTCTTTAAAGCAAAAGCTATAGGAACAGCTCAAGATCTTATCAAGACAATTTTGGATGCTCATCTGTCATCCCAAGAGGAAGGTATTTTTGGAGGGCTCCTTGAAGAGTTGGCTATCTTTGTTTGCAATAGGACATATGGAGGCCGAAAGTCATCTGCTGAGGGAATCGATTTAGAATTTTTTAAAAACGAATGCTTATATATTGTGTCGATAAAATCTGGTCCGAACTGGGGTAATAGCCGTCAAATCGCCAAAATGCGCGATGACTTTAAGAGAGCTTTTAGGATTCTGCGTGGGGCTAGGTCTTCGACAAATATTGTTGCAGTCAATGGTTGTTGTTATGGTAAGGATAACCGTCCTGACAAGGGTGATTATCTCAAATATTGCGGTCAGAGATTCTGGGAACTTATCTCAGGGGATGAAAACCTTTATGTAGAAATCATAGAACCGCTCGGTCATAAAGCGGAAGAAAAAAATGCGCAATTTTTCGATGAATATGCAAAGGTCATTAACAAATTTACCATAGAATTTGCTCGAAAATTCTGCGCTGAGGACGGCGCAATTCATTGGGATAAATTAGTCAAGTTTAATTCGGGCAAGAAAATAATTTAATCGCCAGTATGCCACTGTCTCCTATTATATACGTCGACAATAAAAGCGCAGAATTTTTTCCAGTAATCGCAGGATGAGCTACGCCCACCTTTTTTAAATCATTCACCGCCCATATCTTCGAAAGACCCGCAATATACAGCCCCCCTTATCTAAGGGGGGTATGGGGGGTTACCCTCTCCCTCTTAATCGCATCCGCGACCCTCGCGACCTTCGCCATCTCCTTTACGTCGTGAACCCGCACTATACTTGCGCCATTGAGGATGCAGGCGGTGACCGCGGCAGCGGTGCCCTCCAGGCGCTCAGACGGCGGGGCGTCGCCCAGGACTTTACCCAGAAACGCCTTCCTCGACGGCCCAACGAGCACGGGCCTGCCGAGCAGGGTGAACTCCCGGAGGTTGTTTATGATTTCGAGGTTATGGTCGAAGGTCTTTCCAAAGCCTATGCCTGGGTCGATGATAACGTCTCGCACCCCTGCGTCCTCCGCAATCCGGATGCTCTCTCGCAGGTAGTCCATAATCTCCGGTATGAGGGCTTCGTATGCCGGGTTTGCCTGCATGTCCCTCGGCGTGCCCTTTATGTGCATGACCACCACGGGGACGCCGGCCTTTGCGGCCACTGAGGGCATCTCCGGGTCGAACCTGAGGCCGCTTATGTCGTTTACGATTGAGGCCCCGGCATCGAGCGCCCTCCGGGCCACCTCCGCGCGGTAGGTGTCGATTGAGACGGGGACGTTTATTTCCCCGGACAGGGCCTCTATGACCGGGACGGCCCGGCCCGCCTCCTCCTCCGCGCTTACGGGCTCGGAGCCCGGGCGGGTGGAAAGCCCGCCCACGTCGATGATGTCCGCGCCGTCGCGGACCATCTCACGGGCCTTCCTGACGGCGGCGGCCCGGTCGAAATACGCCCCGCCGTCCGAGAAGGAATCGGGGGTTACGTTTAGGATGCCCATGAGGAGGGTCTTTCGGGTGAGGTCGAGGGAGAGGCCGCGCGCGGAAAGTCGCATCGCTTATGAGGCGAGGGCTTCTTCTATCCCCTGGCGTTTGAGGAACTCGGTTATCTCCAGGGCGTCCATGGTCTCATTCTCAAGAAGGCTGGCGGCGAAGGCGTTCAGAACGTCGAAGTGTCTGGTAAGCAGTTCCTTGGCCTTCTCATAGGCGCGCGTCACGATTTTTTTGACTTCCCCGTCTATCTCCTGGGCGGTCTTTTCGCTGTAGTCCTTGTGCTGGGCGATTTCCCTGCCGAGAAATATCTGCTCCTCCTTCTTGCCGAAGGCCAGGGGGCCGACTTTCTCGCTCATGCCCCATTCGGTGACCATCTTCCTTGCTATGTTCGTGGCCCTTTCTATGTCGTTTCCCGCGCCGGTGGTTATCTGTTGGAGGGCCAGTTCTTCGGCCGCCCTGCCTCCCATGAGCACGGCGAGGGTCAACTCCAGATATTCCTTCGAATACGTATACACGTCGTCGATGGGCAGTTGCTGGGTAACGCCCAAAGCCCGGCCTCTGGGGATTATGGTAACCTTGTGTATCGGGTCGGTCCCTGGAGTGAGTTTTGCCACAAGGGCGTGGCCGGCCTCGTGAAAAGCGGTGTTTTTCTTTTCCTTGTCGCTGATAATCATGCTCTTTCTGGCAACGCCCATGAGGACCTTGTCCTTGGCCTCCTCGAAGTCGTCCACCTCGACGGCGGACTTTGCCTTTCTTGCGGCAAGCAGCGCGGCCTCGTTTACGAGGTTGGCCAGGTCGGCCCCGGAAAACCCGGGCGTGCCCCTGGCCAGGAGTTCGAGGTCCACGTTTTCGTCAATGGGGACGTCCTTGATATGCACCTTGAGTATCTCCTGCCTTCCTTTTATGTCGGGCGGGGGCACTACTATCTGCCTGTCGAACCGACCCGGCCTCAGGAGGGCCGGGTCGAGCACGTCCGGCCTGTTGGTGGCGGCGATGAGGATTACGCCCTCTTTGCCCTCGAAGCCGTCCATCTCCACGAGGAGCTGGTTCAGCGTCTGCTCCCGCTCGTCGTGTCCGCCCCCGAGGCCCGCGCCCCTGTGGCGGCCCACGGCGTCTATCTCGTCGATAAAGACGATGCAGGGCGCGCTCTTCTTGGCCTGTTCAAAGAGGTCCCTGACCCTCGATGCCCCGACCCCCACGAACATCTCCACGAAATCCGAGCCCGATATGCTGAAAAACGGCACCTTGGCCTCGCCCGCTATGGCCCTTGCAAGCAGGGTCTTGCCGGTGCCGGGAGCGCCCACCAGCAGGCAGCCCTTGGGTATCTTGCCCCCGAGCCTGGAGAACCTCTGCGGGTCGCTCAGGAAATCGATTATCTCCTGCACCTCCTCCTTGGCCTCCTCGATGCCGGCGACGTCCTTGAAGGTCACCTTGACCTGCTTTTCGGAGACGAGCTTGGCCCTGGCCTTGCCGAAGGAGAGGGCCTTGTTGCCCCCGCCCTGCATCTGCCTCATGAAGAATATCCAGACGAGCACGAGGAAGATAATCGGCCCCCAGGAGAAGAAGAAGTTGACGTACCAGGGGCTCTGCTCCGGCGGCCTGGCGGTAATTTCCACGCCCCTTTCCTTGAGCATGGGCACGAGTTCGGGATACTCGGCGGCATAGGTCTTGAACTGGTTGCCATCGGTCATCCGGCCCTCTATGTGGTTTTCCTTGATGAGCACTTCCTGGACCTCTCCGGCTTCGAGCCTTTCGAGGAACACGGAGAATTTTATCTCCTCGTCCGTCTTCCTCGGAGCGCTCAGGAGGTTGAAAAGCAGTATCATGGACATGCCGATGAGCAGCCAGATGAATAGGCCCCTGAACAAATTCGTATTCCTGCTGTCCTTACTCATATTACTTTTATTTTATCACACCATTAGGGATTTCTGCCCTCTGGAGGGCCACAAGCCTCTTTATGCCCCCCCCGGCCAGGTCCATAAGGGAGTCCATGGTCTCGCGCCCGAAGGGCTTGCCCTCGGCCGTGCCCTGCACTTCCACGAACTCGCCGCTTCCGGTCATGACGACGTTCATATCCACCCCGGCGGCGACGTCCTCCTCGTAGCAGAGGTCCAGCATCGGCCTTCCCTCCACAACCCCCACGCTCACCGCGGCCACGCAGTCCGTAATGGGCGGCCTGTCGAGCATGCCGCGTTCCATTGCGTACCTGGCGGCGGCGGCAAGGGCGATAAACGCCCCGGTAATGGAGGCGGTGCGCGTGCCCCCGTCGGCCTGTATGACGTCGCAGTCAAGCCAGATGGTCCTTTCGCCGAGGGCTTTCAGGTCCACCACGGCGCGCAGGGCCCTGCCTATGAGGCGCTGGATTTCATGCGTCCTGCCCCCCACCTTCCCCTTCGCGGACTCGCGCGGGGTGCGTATTAACGTGGACCTCGGCATCATGGAGTACTCCGCGGTCACCCACCCGCTGCCGGTGTCCTTAAGAAAGTGGGGCACCCTGTCCTCTATGGTGGCGTTGCAAATCACCCTTGTGTCGCCGACCTCCATGAGGACGGACCCCTCGGCGAATTTTACGTAGTCCATGGTAATGCTTACAGGGCGGAGCTCGTCGTCTTTCCTCCCGTCAGGCCTCATCCGCTCACCTCCAGTCGCACTTTTTTTACCTCCCCGATGCCCTCGCCTAAAAACCTTCCCCCGACCTCGCTGAACTTGCCGGGGTCGTCCGTTACGTAAAACTCCCTCGACGGGGGGGCGTCGCCCTCCCGTCCCCTTCCCGACCTCAGAAGCTCCTCGCGCACCTGGCGCGCGGTCTCGGCCGCGGAGTCTATAAGCATGATGCCGCTGCCCAGCACCTTCGATATTACAGGCTTCAGAAGCGGATAATGCGTGCAGCCGAGCACCAGGGCGTCCACCCCCGTACCTTTCAGGCCGTCCAGATATTTTCCGGCAACGAGCGCCGGCGCCTCGCCCTCAAGCCACCCCTCCTCCACGAGGGGTACAAAAAGCGGGCACGGAAGCGGAAAGACCTCCACGGAGGAGTCCAGCTTCCTTATCGCCTCGGTATACGCCCCGCTTTTTATCGTCGCCTCGGTGCCGATGACGCCCACTTTTTTTTTCTTCGTGGCCCTCACGGCGGCCCCGGCCCCGGGCTCTATTACGCCTATTACGGGCACGGCGGGCTCCCGTGCCGCCCTGCCAAACCCCACCGCCGACATGGTGTTGCAGGCCACCACAAGGAGCTTTATCCCCCTTGAGACGAGAAACTCCGCCCCCTCCCTTGCATACCTCCTCACCGTCTCGGGAGACCTTATGCCGTAGGGCACCCTCGCGGTGTCCCCGAGATAGACTATGTTTTCCCGAGGGAGCGCCCTTGTGATTTCCCTTACGACGGTGAGCCCGCCGATGCCGGAATCGAAGACCCCCAAGGGGGCGTTATCGTTGCTCATGCCGCTCCAGCATTATATGGGAGACCGCCTCGCCAAGCGTGCCGGGAAGAGATATGTGCCCCCCGATGCTCTCGACCTCTTTGCCCTCAATCAGCACCTTGAGCCCCTTGAGCCGGGGGACGTTGGACATTATGCTTTCGTAAAGCGCCCTCAAAAGCAGGAACTCGGCCAGCGCGTCCCCCTGGAAATTGCTCCTGAACTCATGGGAAAGGTCGATGTACAGGACGCCGTCCGCGCCGGCATATATGCCGAGAAGGGCGGTCTCCGCCGGCACGTAGGAATCGGCCCTTGAAGGACCCTTGAGGAATTCAAGCAGCACGGCTTCGGCCATCTTGTTCGTGGAGCCGTGCTTCAGAACGCGCCTGTCCTCCATGTTGAGCCCCCCCCCAAACGGGTAATAGACCTCCACGGTGGTCAGGTCGGAGACGTGCTCGGCCCCCTCCGGGGTCTCCTCTGCCGCCCTCCCGCCGGTCCACCCGGAGAAAGCCCCGGCATAAAAGAACAGGTAGCTTCCGCCTATGCCGGCCAGAAAAACGAGGGCAAAGCCGACGACGGCCACGGCGAGCCTGTGGGATGCAAGCTTTTCCTTCCATTTCCAACGCCCGTAAGGCTCCCTTAACGCGGACCTCGCCCCAGGCAAAACCCCTCCCGCATCTCCTCCGGAGGAGGGCGGAATGGGCGCTTTCGGCCCCCGGGGGGGCTCGCCGGCCCCGCTTGAGGAAGGCCCACCGTTTGTCCGAGCCCTGTCTTCCCGTCCGGTTTTTTCTTCTTCCACCCTGTAAAACCCCTTTACCTGGACTGCTCGTATTTTAAGAGCCCGAGGACGATGCTCGATGCCACCCTCAGCATCTCCTCTTCGTAATTGACGCCCAGCGAGGGGACTTCTATGAGCACTGCGGGCGTGCCTATGGAACTCAGCACCGGCAGGGGCATTTCCCTCCTGTGGACCTCGGCCCCAAGCACCTCCTTTATCGCGTCCGCAAGGTCGGCCGAGACCATGCCGCTCTCGTACAGAAAGCGCCTCTGCCTGGAGGAGATTGAGTAGTACTCCTTAAGGGAAAGCTCCCTGTCTTTCTTTTCGTACCACGCCGTGTACACGGAGAAGGCGCCGGAGTCCGAAAGGTGCAGGCTCAGGAACACGCCGGCGCCGCTCCGGTTGGCGATGGTCCGCCGCTGCTCTATGCTCTGGAAGAGGTCTATTTTTCTGGTGAGTATAACCTCCCTGTCCAGCCCCTCGAGGATATCCTTCAACTGCCTTGCAAGGGAAAGCGTCACGTCCTTTTCCTTGATGGACGGGGTCTTTATGCCCGCGTCATACCCTCCGTGGCCTGGGTCGATGACGAATATTTCAAGCTCCGCCGCCTCCATCCGAAGCGGCGCCGCAAGAAGAATAAATATCGCGAAAATGAACATTTTTTTCATTATTTACATTTTCCACATATAAAGCCTCTTTTGCAAGGCAAGCAGCGGACTGAGCTTCTATTGAGAAACGGATTTTTTTGATATACTTTGGAAAAAGCATGGCATCGGAGGTTAAGCAAAAGACATGAACAGGGCCGCCTCGATTTTGGCCTCGGCAGCAGCCGTTTTTCTTGCGGCCGCCCCCCTCGGGGCGGACAGCCTCGCGGAACAAGCCCGCCGGATACTTCAAGGCCGCGTGGCCCTGGCCGGAGAGCCGCCGAAAGTCCAGATAGGGGGAAGGGAAATGCACGTATCGGAGATGCTCCCCTCCTTTTACGCCAGGCGTGAGTTCCGCCTTGCCTGGAGCGACGGCTTCGAGCCCCTTTTCCATGCTGACGTTCTCATCAACTCGCTCGACGGCGCCGGGGCCGAAGGGCTGAGGCCGGAATTTTACCGGACGGACCAGGGCAAGGCCGCCCTCGAGGAGGTCCGCCGGAAAGTGCGGGAAGGGGAGCCTCCCGCTCCCGAGCTGCTTGCCGATATGGACCTTCTCCTTACGGACGCTTTTCTGGCCTACGGGTTTGACCTCCTCACGGGCCGCGTAAACCCGGCGAGCATCGAAGGGGAATGGGCCGACAACGACTGGGAAGCGGACCTCCAGGGGCTTTTGAACTCAGCCCTCGAACTGGGCATGGTTGGAGAGGCGCTGGAAAACCTCAACCCGCCGCATCATTCCTTTGCCGGCCTTAAACAGGCCCTTGCCGTGTACCGCGGCATCGCGGAAGCGGGCGGCTGGAACGCCGTCCCTTCCGACGCCATGCTTGAAAAAGGCGACCGGGGCTGGCGAGTCGGCCTTCTGCGGGCCAGGCTTTTGGTAACGGACGGGGCCGGGCAGGGGCCGCGGGACGGGGAAGTCCTCTTCGACGAAACCATGGAGCAGGCCGTCCTCGGGTTCCAGAGGAGGCACGGTCTGCGCGCCGACGGCATGGTAGGCCCCAATACAATCGAGGCCCTGAACGTGCCCGTGGAAAAGCGAATCCGCCGGATTGAGCTCAATATGGAGCGCTGGCGGTGGCTGCCCCAGGATTTCGGTGAGCACTATATCGTCGTCAACAGCGCCGGATTTCAGATGAAACTCTTTGAAAACGACGTTCCCGTCATGTCCATGCGCGTAGTGGTGGGCGAGCCTTATTGGCACACCCCTAACTTCAGCGCTCTTATGACCTACATCGTGCTGAACCCCTCATGGAACGTAACAAAGAAAATCGCCGTCAGGGAAATGCTCCCGAAAATACGCAAGGACCCCGGATACCTCATGAAGCAGGGGTTCAATATCTACAGGGACGACGAGGAAATAGACCCGGAAAGCATCGACTGGGAGAGCGTCCCGGAGGACGGCTTCAATTTCAAGTTCGTCCAGCCGCCCGGTCCTCTGAACCCCCTGGGCCGGATAAAGTTCATGTTCCCCAACCGGTTTGCCGTCTACCTGCACGACACGCCCTCAAAAGGGCTTTTCTCGGCTCCGGTCCGCACGTTCAGCCACGGCTGCATCCGCATAGAAAAACCCGTTGAGCTTGCGAAATACCTCCTGCGGGAAGACCCCGACTGGACGCATGAGAGGCTGTTGGCCGCGATAGAGGAAGGGGAGGAACGGACCATACGCCTCCCACACCCAGAAACTATACACCTCCTTTACTGGACGGCATGGGTGGAGGAGGACGGGACCGTGCAGTTCCGAGACGACGTCTACGGACGCGATAAACTCCTGGACGAAAAGCTTTTCATGGAGGCCCCGACCCCTCTCTTGCCATGAGCGGAAAACGGCATGCCTGAAAATCCCGCTTGAGAAGGGAAAAACGGACACACGAAGGGGTGCGCGACAAATTTATGGGTAAAACCCTAAGCACTGGCCCTGTACTCCCAG
>CBDVCR010000060.1:0-16852 GCA_965372535.1 uncultured bacterium
TCTGGGAGTACAGGGCCAGTGCTTAGGGTTTTACCCATAAATTTGTCGCGCACCCAATATGACATCGCGCGAGGCCGGCCGGGCCGGCAAGTTTTCCTCAGCCTTCCCCGATGGACTCAAGGATGAAGTCCTTGAACTTCTCCGGCAGGAGCCACCTGATGCCGAGCTTCTCCGCCCACTTGACCGCCCCCTGGTCCGCCGAGACCAGGAGCGCGTCGAGTTCCCTGGCAAGGAGTATCAGGTCCACGTCCTCCCTGCTGTCCAGGATGCCCTCCCTCAGGGCCTCCCGGTACTTCCTCCTGAGGTCCTGTATTGTCTCGTCCACGGGCTTCTGGGCAACGCTGCGGACGGATTTCTCGGCGACCCTCAGCCCCTTGTTCACCCTCTCCCTGATGTCCTCTATCAACTCGTAAAACAGCACCGCGGGTGTCGAAATCTCGTAAAGGTTCGGCGGTTTCTGTATAAGATACACGAGCAGTTGCCCGGGTATGTCCTCCCTCTTTACGAAGTTCATAAGCTCGTTGAACACGGAGGGGGGCATGTAGAACTCCAGCTTTTCGGCCCTTCTCGCCAGCCCGAGGAAATTCTCCACCGCCTCCGTGGGGGTAGCGCCGAGGACGGCCCGGACATCGGGGTTTACGAAGACGCTTGTATCGAGCACCACCCTTTTAGGCCGCATAGTGGCCATGCGGGTTCAACCCGTACGTACCCCAGCCGCTGCATTCGGGGCACCTGCCCGACCACTCCGCCTGCATGTGTCCGCAAACGCCGCAGCGGTAGGGCACCCTGAAGGTCCTCCTGAGTTCCAGGGTCTTCTTAAACTGCTCCACGGCCTTGCCGCACTGCTCCCTCCTCAAGTACAGTTCCCCCAGGAGCTTGTGGACGTCGGGGTTGCCGTCGGAAGCCTCAAGGGCCGAAAGGGTCTCAAAAGAATCATCCACCATCTCCAGCCGGAAGTACAGCTTGCCGAGAAAGAACCTCAGAATCTCGTCATGGGGGTGGCCGGAGACCGCCTTGCGGTATGTCCTGATAAGCCTCGACGGCTCGCCCAGGGTTATCAGCATGTCTTCGAGCCTGGCCAGGAGTATCATGGAGGAAGTGCTCTCGAAGCCCTTCTCCAGGAAGCTCGCCGCGGCCTCGGACTCCCCTTCGGCGAGTAATGTCTCAGCTACGCCTATGTAGGCGGGCACGAAGTCCTTCCCGTCCCTCAGGATGGCCCTGAAGCCCTTGTTCGCCTTCTCAATCTCGCCCCGCTCCAGACAGTCCCGGCCCAGTTCGTAGCGGTAGCCTAACAGGTTGGCCTGCTCTCGCTCCCGCGCCTTTTCGTCGCTCACATGCCTGAGGATGTTCTTTTGCACGTCGAGGACGTCGTCCCATCTGCCCTGCCGCTCAAGGAGCGCGCGCTTCCGGAAAAGCGCGGTCATATTGTCGGCGTCCATGTCCAGTATGTTTTCGACATAGCCGAGGGCATCCCGCCATTTCTCGGTCTTCTCCATGACGCCTTCGAGGGAAAACAGGGGCTCGAGGCTCTCGGGCCCCGATGCGCGGGCCCTCTTGTAGTATCCCGCGGCCTCCTCGTGCCGCCCCCCGGCGGAGGCGAGGTCCCCCAACCTCAGGAGGGCGTCCGCGTGCTCAGGCTCGACCTTGAGTATTTCCTCAAGGGTCGCGCGCGCGCCGGCCTCGTCGTTGGCCAGTATGGAGTTGACCGCCCCGGAGTAAAGGGAATGCACCTTTTCCTCTTTTTTCTGCCTCCTCTGGTACTGGTACGTGGCCACGAAACGCCTGGTGTCCCTTATAAGAAAGACAACCAGCATGGCAAGGGCGCCGAATACGCTCGAAAAAAGGACGAGCCCAGTCTTGGGTATCTCGTAGGTCATGCCGAAGGGAACCGTGACGGTGGTGCCGTCGTTGTTGAACACCGCAAAGAGCGCCAGTACGCCCAGCATTAGAACCACTACGAATATCGCAAGTTTTCCCATCAGTGGTGGTACTCCCTCCCTGAGTTAATCATCATTGCCCGGTAAAGCTGCTCCAGAAGCACCAGCCTTGCCATGTCGTGCGTAAGCGTCATCGCGGAAAGCGAGACCGCGTCCGAGGCCGCGCGCTTTACGTGCTCCGAAACCCCGTAGGCGCCGCCGAGCACGAATTCCACGGATGCCCTGTCCCTGAGAAAAGAGGCGAACTCAAGTGACGTAAGCCGCCTGCCCCTTTCCTCCAGAAGCACGAACGAACCGGCCTGCTTGAGTATCCTCTCCCCTTCCCTCATGAGGGCCGCTTCCGGAGAGGACCCTTTCTGCTCCTTTATCCGGACTATCTCCACGTCCGCAAAGGGCCTTAGCCTGACGAGGTACTTCTCGATGCCCTCAGCCGCGTACCGCTCTTTTGTCCTGCCCACCAAGAGTATCCTGAGTTTCATCTACCGGGACCTCGGGGGCGTCGAGCCAGAGCTTGTCCAGACCGTAGTACTCCCTGGTCTGCTCCTCGAACACGTGGACGATAACGTCGCCGTAGTCCATGAGCACCCAGTGGGCGTAAGCCACGCCCTCGACTCCCCCGGGTTTTATCTGCCGCTTTGAAAGGCCTTCCTCGACGCTTTCGACCACGGCCCTGACCTGCTGGACGTTCCGGCCGGAGCAGATTACGAAGTAATCGGTAAAAGTCACCAGGCCCGCCATATCGAGCACCCTCAGGTCATGGGCATTCTTCTTAAGTGCCAGCCCCGCTATCTCAAGCGCTTTTTCCCTGCTGTCTAAAGACAATCCCTTCCCTTCGTGCGGGGCAAGGCCGAGAGCCCTTCATTCGGCGTAAAGCCCATCTGTAATTATAAAAGATTCAACGCTCTCAGGCAATAAGTATTTGATGCTCCTCCTGTTTCTGACGAGGGAGCGTATCGTCGTGCTTGATATGTCAAGCGGTGCGGCCCTGAGAAGGAAGGCCGTTCGCCCGCCCCTGAGTATGACGGCCCTCATCGTCTCCCTCCCGCTGTCGAGGGCGCCGAGGGCCTCCTCCGAAACGTCAAGGTACGGAGAGGCCGCAAGAGCGGCAAACGCATGGGGGGGCCGGTTCAGGAGCACGAAATCGGTGGCGCCCACAAGCCTGTCCGGCTCCCGCCACTCAGACATCTCCATAAAGGCGTCGATGCCGAGTATGAAATAAAACTCCGCCCCGGGATACCTCTCCCCGAGCCGCTTCATTGTGTCGACGGTGTAGGACTTCTCCGTACTCTTAAGCTCTATGTCGGAGAGCTCGAGCCAGCCGTTGCCCGCCACGGCCAACTCCGTCATGGCGTATCGTTTGTCAGCGTCCGCGAGTTCGGAGGACTTAAGAGGGGGATTGCCCGCGGGCACGAAAAGGACCCGTTCAAGCCCGAGCCTTTCCCTTGCCTCTTCCGCGGCCCGGAGGTGGCCGTAATGGACCGGGTTGAACGTGCCCCCCAGCACCCCGAGCCTCATGAGACGCCGGGCCTCACAACCCCATCTTTTTCAGCACATCGTCGGCCGTCTGGGTCCGGGACTGGGTGTCCTCGGGCAGATAAAGCATCACGCCGCCCCTGACCGGCCTTATGGTAACCTTGCCCTCCTTGGCCAAGGCGTTGGTCGCCTCCACGGGGTCATCGCCGGGGAAGTATTTCTTGAACGCCTCGTTAAAACCGGAAAAAACCGTGTGGATGCCCTTGTAGCCGTCCTTGCGCAAAGAGACAATCGCCTTTCTTATAAACTCCTCGTGCGAGAGTTTCTCTTTCTCCTCAGCCATGCCCACTCCTTTCATGGTTTATCCCCTGGTTATACATATGGGCTTTTTATAATAGTAAACATTATAGGAACTATTCCGGATTTTTGCAACAATTCCTCCCTCCCCCCTAAGCCATAATCAAGCCATAAGATTTTTCTTGCCTCAGAGGGGTGAAAAGCTATACCTATACTATATATTGGCATATTACTTGCTTAAATATTTGATGACATAAAGGGCAGACCGGGAGGATCTGAATGTTTAAACGTTTTCGCCATATTTCGCCACTCCTTGCCGCCGTGTTTTTCCTATTTGTCGGCATATCCCACGCTTCAACCGGAAGTGGTGGGGGATATCACTACATCGACGGCAACGAGCCGGACGGGCCGGCCTTTATCTGGTCGGACATAAGCGCCACGGGCGCGGCCCTTAACCTTACCGACGACGACGCTGTCGCTGTCACGCTTCTTTTTGGCTTTATTTATAATGGCATTGCCTATCCCTCCGGCACTAATATAATAGTCAGCTCTAATGGGCATATCGATTTTACCGCAGGAGGAGGAAATTCCAATTTTAACGACTTCAACCATGTAATACCTACGGAAAGCTATTCCACTGCGCTGAATTCCTGGGGCGAGAACCCCCTCATCGCGCCGTGGTTCGACGACCTGGAGCCTGCCGACCAGAGCGGCAGCCCGATATACGGAGACGTTTATTACGCCGTAGCGGGCACGGCGCCCAACCGGCAACTCGTCATACAATGGGACGCCCCGCCTTACGGCTGTTACGACCCGGCAGACATGCTCAGTTTTCAGGTGATTCTGTATGAGACGACAAACAGCATAATCTTTCAATACAAGGACGCGGAGACTTCCACCAACTGCAGTCCCGAAAGCAACGGAGGCTCGGCCACTGTGGGCCTCGGCCTGAGCAACACCGCGGGGCTTCAATACTCCGCCAATACCCCCTTAATCACGAACGGGCTGGCGATACTGTTTACGACCGGCGTGGGATACACGGTAATCCCGACCGAGGGGCTTGCCACCGGGGAGGACGGGAGCGCCGCCGCGTTCGGGGTAGCACTGAACAGCCAGCCCACGGGGGACGTGGTAATAGATATTACAAGCTCGAATACGGCCGAGGGGACGGCCTCCCCCTCAAGCCTTACGTTTACCACGGCAAACTGGGGCGGCCTCCAGACCGTAACGGTCACCGGCGTGGACGACTTTGCCGTGGACGGCGACCAGGGCTATGCCGTGGAGCTTGCCGTCAATGCTGCGGGCACAAAGGATACGAATTATGCCTCGCTTGACCCGCCCGACGTCTCCGTCACCAACAGAGACGACGAGACCGCGGGCTTTGCCGTAAGCGCAATAAGCGGCAATACCACGGAGGCCGGGGGGCAGGCCGCCCTTACGGTAAGGCTCACGAGCCAGCCCACTGATGACGTGGTTATAGACGTTACAAGTTCAAACACGGCGGAGGGGACGGTTGACAAGAGCAGCCTTGTCTTTACCCCCGCCGACTGGGACGTGGAGCAGACCGTAACGGTCACCGGGGTGGACGACTCCGCCGTGGACGGTGACCAGGGCTACACAGTACTGCTCGGGGCGGCGACCTCCCTGGACCCTGATTACGACGGGTTAGACCCCGGCGACGTGGCGGTGTTGAACCTGGACGACGACTCGCCAAACGCGCTCCCCACGGCGCCTGTCCTGCTGTCTCCGCCTGACGGGGAGCTGGGGCTTGCAACCCCTATTATGTTTACGTGGGAACCCTCCACTGACCCCGACGGCGACACGGTGATATATGACCTTTACATTTGCACGAACTCCGCCTTTAGCGGCAGCACATGCAACACCCCGGTCAACACCGAAGCCATTACGGCCTTATCGGCCAGCGGGGTCCGCTACGCCGGCACGGGCATGGGGGTGCTCCTTGCGGGAATTGTAATGGCAGCCGGACCATCGCGGAGGAGAAAGGCCGCGATGGTCCTTTCGGCGGCCCTCATGGCGGCCCTGCTCCTTGTCTCCTGCGGGGGAGGAGGAGGAGGAGGCTCGCCGAAGTCATCCACGGACGTCACCCATACGGTTACGAACCTTGACCCTGATACCATCTATCACTGGAAGGTCGCGGCCTCGGACGGCCAGGGCTCCGCGGAGAGCACACCATGGAGCTTCGGCACGCGGTAGGCAGGCGCCGGCATTTCTGAAAAAAGCCTCAGGGGACGGAACGGGCATTTCCCCTTGATGCCCCGCTGCCTTGTAAGCGAAGGCGGCCTTTGGTTATCATCTACTGTGGGCCGGGCGTTCCTTTCTCGTAATATTTGACAATGGAGACACCATGGGCTGTAATAAGGAAATGACTCAACCCGGGGCATATAATGCCGGAAAAGAAACTCAGCATTAAACCCTTTACGACCACGGGCATCGGGAGCCTTCCGCACCGCGAGGCCCGCGAGGCGGCCGCGCTCTCAATCCAGAGCCTCGATGTCCCGTTCTGGCCCCAGCTTCCGAACCTCTCCTTCAGGGAGCAGATGATACCCCAGTACTCCGAGGGCATGCCCTCCCTCAGGACGGACCCTGAGAGGCAGTCCGTGTGGGTGGAGCGCAACGAGGAGGAAATAGCCCGGTTTTACGAGTCCTGCGCCGACGGGGCGCGGATAGCCATATCCGCGGGTTACGCCAGGGGGCTTTACGCCTTCATGGGACAGGTAAGGGGCAGGCAGTTCGAGATGCTCAAGGGGCACATCACCGGCCCCCTCACCTTCAGCCTCGGGCTCAACGACGCCGAAGGCAGGCCGGTCTACCACGACGAGGAGATGAGGGAGATAAGCCTCATGCTCCTGAAGGCAAAGGCCCGCTGGCAGGTGGACATGCTCAAGCACTTCGCAAGGGAAGTCATTATCTTCATCGACGAGCCCATCCTCTCGGCCCTGGGGGGGACGGCTTACATGGGCGTTGAAAGGCAGGAGACCCTGAGGCTGCTCGGCGAGGCCGCCTCGGCCATAAAAGAGGCTGGGGGCATCGCGGGCATCCACTGCTGCGGCCGCGCCGAATGGCCGCTGGTCATGGCCTCCGGCGTGGACATCATGAACTTCGACGCCTACGGATACGGCGACACCCTCGGCATCTACCCGGAGGAGACGACCGAATTCCTGAAAAACGGCGGCTATCTCGCCTGGGGCGTCGTGCCCACCACGGAGGACATCGGGAAAGAGACCGAGCAATCCCTTGAGAGGCTTTTTAACGAGAGGCTCGACGCCCTCTCGCGGAACATCCCCCGCGAGCTGCTCCTTTCCAACATAATGCTGACCCCGTCCTGCGGCACCGGCTCAAGGACCGTGGATGAGACGCTCAAGGTCTTCCAGCTCCTCATGCGCCTGAAGGAGGCGTTTGTCCGGTGAAGGGCGTTTTCATCTCCCTTGAGGGCATCGAGGGGACGGGGAAATCCACCCAGGCCCGGCTGCTTTCGGAGGCCCTGGAGAAAAAGGGCCTTAAGACAGTGCTTACCGCCGAGCCCGGGGGCACGGCAATCAGCCGGATAATCCGGGACCTGCTGCTCGATAAAGCGCACCGGGGCATGGACCCCATGACCGAACTCCTCCTTTACTCTGCCGCACGAAGGCAGCACCTCGTGGAGTTAATCCTCCCCGCCCTCGGCGAGGGCAAGGTGGTCATAACGGACAGGTTCTCGGACTCCACCCGCGCCTACCAGGGCCATGCCCGGGGGCTCGGCCTCTCACTAATCGACTCCCTCGACGCCATGGTGACGGGCGGGCTGAAGCCCCATCTGACCCTCTTGCTTGACATCGACGTGGAGACGGGGCTCGGGAGAAACCGCGAGGCAGAGAAGGTGGACAGGCTCGAACTCGAAGACATCGCCTTCCACGAGCGCGTAAGGGAAGGGTTTCTGAGCATCCGGCGGGCGGAGCCCGGCAGGGTCAGGATAATCGACGCAAAAGACGGCGTCGCCAGGGTGGGCGAAGCCGTCTTAAGGGCCGTCGAGAAGTTTCTGGAGGAGCGTTAGTCGAGTAGTTCATCCATTGCTGGATTTCACCCTCACAGAACCGGACTTGTGGCGTTACCACATCCGGCTCTTCCGGGCGGGTGACCCGGATTAACCGAAAACCATCCCTCAGGGTGAGTAATCCGCGGCGCCGGTAGCCTGAAGTGCTTCGCAACCAGGCAGTACACCTTGCTTTTGCGCATCTTCCGGCTGCGTCTGCCGAGCGCATTTATCCGGCACATCGGCGCCTCATGCCGAAACCGCGCCAGGGCTTCAATGTTGCCCCGGACCCCGTAGTAGTTGAAGTGGCCCCTCAGCTTCCTGCACGGTTGTATCCATTGCCATCGGACAGGGTGATGCCGGTGCAGCTTACACCACTGCACCGCGGCCTTCAGGCTCCGGTGAAACCGCTTGCGCGACGTCTTGCGCATCACCGGGTATCGACCACTACGGTCTTTACCGGCAATATGGGTAAAGCCAGGGAACTCGAAAACGCCGGGCTTGTCCTTTCCCCTTCCCTGCCATCGGCGGCCAAAGCGCACAAAACGTGTCTTATCCTCGTTGATAGACAGCCCATGTGCCTTGAGCCTTGCCTTCAATGCCTCAAGCAGTGCCAACGCATCATCTTCCTCCTGGCAGGCGATTACGAAGTCGTCCGCATAGCGCACTATGTACACCTCGCCTTTGGCGTGGCTCCTGCGCCAATTTCGGACCTATCACGCAGCAGAAATAGCCTTATATCATACACTTGGCGGCCTGCCGGAACCGGAAATCGCCCACAGATTTTTCTGACGAGGCTCAAAAACTTTATTTTATAAAGAGTGACGTTTATGATCCGGATTTTCCTGGACAGCAGTGAACTACCGCATATTTCTGTAAGCCCCAAGCTCGCACTCCCCGCAGCCCTCCTCGGCGCAGACGCCGGATATTCCCCTGTGGCAGAGGGCGAAGTCGTACTTGAGGGGGTCGGCGGGGTCAAGGGCTTTCAGCGCCCCGGTTATCTCCACCGCCGTCTTCCATCCGTTGGACTTCCTGCTGGTAAACCCCAGGCAGCGCGAGACGCGGGCAATGTGGGTGTCAAGCGGTATGACGAGCCTGCCGGGAGGGAGTCCCCGCCAGAGGCCGAGGTCGATGTCGGCCCGCCTCGCCATCCAGCGGAGGAAAAGGCTCAGGCGCTTGCACGCGCTCCCCCCTCGGGGGGAGGGGAAGAAGAACCCGAACCCCGCGGGGCGTATGTTGCTCCCGTAGACAGGCGTTGTGTCGATGCGCATCGTCTCCTCCACCAGGCCGGAAAGCGCGGCCCCGGTGTCCGGGTCCCTGGGGCTGTAGTGCCGGAGGAACGCCGCTTCGATGCTCCCGTATTTCCTGAGCAGGACGCCCATAACGTAGAGGAGGGCCGCGATGTCCTCCGCGCTGCTGAACCGGTAGCTTATCCCCCTGAAAAGCCCGGCGTGCTTTCTGGCGTCAAATTCCATGAGGAAGGCACGGGGCGAACTCCCCATCCGGCCCAGTACCCTGTCTATCACCGGCAGAAAGAGGGAAACCCTGCCGTAGGCAAGCGAGGCGGCGATAAACCCGGCGGCCTCCATGTCCTCTTTTGGACCGTACCTCTTGGGGACCTTTATGGGGTCGTGCCGGACCCTCTCCTCGAAGTCATAGGTTTCGTACAACCTATCGAGGGACTTCCCGAGGTCTCCCGTCTCGGGCGGGAAAATCCTTTTTTTCATGGTATAAGATTTTAGCAGATAAGGGTTTATTATAAAAAACGGTCTCCGGTCGGTCATGCCGTCTTCTGTCGGGACATTGCCGCATTACAAAGAGGCGAAAACCCTATCCCGGATATTGCATGAGCATTATGGAAAAAGAGAACAAAAGATATGAAAGCAATCACAGGCATAGGCGGGGTTTTCCAACCCCGCCGGGAGGGGGGATGTTATATCTTGAAGATACAAAGTATTCCGAAGACCCTATTTTTGTTTTATGCTTGTCCGGTTGATTCGGCAATCCCTTGAATCGCCGCCCTGAACTTGATTCAGGGTACTGGATGCTGAAATAAATTCAGCATGACATTTATTTTTGTATGTCATTCCGGGCTCGACCCGGAATCCGGTCTTTTCCGTCTGAACTCCCGTTCCCCGCCTTCGCAGGGACAGGCTTTGCGGCAATGAAGGTTCATGCCCGCAATTTTTCATCTCAAGGGACGTTTTGTGCCTCGGAAAAAGCTCATGGAGTTTCCGGCTGCACTCACCCTTCGGGCGAGCCTGGGAATGGCCCGGCCCTCCGCGGCTCAGAGGTCGAGGATGATTTCCTTGAGCGGCCTTTTCGGGACGTGGTGGATGCCCTTTTCGTCCCGCCAGTACTTTATGTCTCCCCGCGCTTCCTCTATCATCACTTTTTCGCCGGGCTTTCCGAGGGCTATGACCAGAAGCACCTGGAAGTGTCCGGGGATTTTCAGGGCCGACTTGAGCCTGGGCCTGTTTATGGAGCCTATGATGCAGCCGCCGTAGCCCCTTTCCACCGCGCCGAGCAGTATGGTCTGTGCCGCGATGCCGTGGTCGCAGTTGAAGTTCCTGGTAATGGTGGTGTCGCCGAGGATGACAATGTATGCCGTGGGCCGCTGCGACCTGCCGGGGCCAGGCCAGTCCTTGAGGTATCCCGCCCAGGAGAGGCAGGAGAAGATAGCCTCGTTCTTCTCCGGCCCGGTGGTGATGACGTACTTAAGTGGCTGGAGGTTGGCCGCGGAGGCGGTGAGCCTGGCGAGGTTCACAAGCTCCGTAAGTGCGCCGGTGGTCAGGGCGCCGTTTTGGTAGAACTTCCGGCAGCTCCGGTTCTTCCTTACAATGTCCTCAAGCATCGCTTTCCTCCGCGCTTATGGATATATCTTAAATTATAGGTTAACCGGCCCCGAAAGCAAGGCTATTTTCTCAATCGCTTTCCCGCCGCCGGACGGCCCCGTATTTGTCCATGATGGCATTTTCCCGCCCCCCTGCAACTTAAAGTTTGTTTTTAAAACAGCCGCCCTTTGCTATACTTTTTAGAGGGGATTCCCCTTGTTGCGCACCTCAAGGGGGGGGATAATGGTAGGCGTTTTTTTTATTTACGGGCTTGCGTTTTTCGCCCTCGGCCTGAGCGTGCTCGTCTATCCGAAGAGGAGCAGCAGGTTCGGGCTGGGCGAGGACATCCGGCTCCTTGCCTCCTTCGGCATTGTCCACGGGGCAAACGAATGGATTGACATGTTTATCCTGGCAACGCCGGAGTGGGCAGGCTTTCTTATGCCCCTCAGGGCGGCGGTGCTTCCGGCCTCGTTTTATTTACTGCTGCTTTTCGGGGTAAAATCCGCCGTCCGGGCCGGGGGCGGGGCCTCGCCTTTGCTCAGGGTGCTTAAGGCCCTGCCCTATGCGCTTCCCGCCGCTTTCGCCGTTGCGGTCTTCTTAAGCCCCGACCGTATGCTGTTCGGCGACATCTGGGCCAGGCACCTGCTGGGGCTTCCGGGGACGCTTGTGGCTTCCTACGCCCTGTTCGGGCAGGCGCGGGGGGCCGTGGGGGCGGGCGCTGAAAGGACGGCGATGGACCTCAAGGTCGCTGCGTGGACGTTCCTTGCTTACGGGTTTTTTTCCGGGGCCATAGTGCCCGGGGCGGATTTTTTTATTGCGGCTTTTCTCAACTACGAGGCGTTCATGGGCGCCACCGGCATGCCGGTGCAGGTCTTCCGCGCGGTCTGCGCGGTGCTTATCGCCTACAGGATGGTACGGGTGCTGGGCATGTTCGAGCAGGAGAAACTCGACGCGCTCAGGGACGCCCGCGACGGCCTTGCACGGAAGGTGCGGGAGCGCACCTCGGAGCTCGTCCGGCTGAACGAAGAGCTTGAGCAGGAAATCGCCGAGCGGCGCGGCGCCGAGGTGAGGCTTAAGTCCTCGCTTGATGAGAAAGAGGTCCTTTTAAGGGAAATACACCACAGGGTCAAGAACAACTTGCAGCTGATGATAAGCCTCTTCAACCTCGGCGCGCGGCATATAAAGGAGGAGGAGGGCGCGCGGTATTTCGCCGAAAGCAGGGACAGGATAAAATCAATGGCCCTTATCCACGACAAGCTCTACGCCTCCGGCAGGCTGGACGCGCTGGATTCCGAGGACTACGTCCGGGAGCTGGCGAGGCGCCTGTTCAGGGCCTTCGGCGTGGACACGGACCGCGTTTCCCTGGACCTCGATGTCGGTCCCGGCCCCTTGGGAATGGATGCCGCCATACCCTGCGGCCTTATCATCAACGAACTTCTGACCAACTCGTTAAAGTACGCCTTCCCCGGCGGCAGGAGCGGCCGGATACGCGTATCCCTTAAAAGACAAGGGGAGGACGGGCTGGTCCTTACCGTGGGCGACGACGGCGTGGGCATTCCGGAAGGGGTTGACCTGAATGAGCCGGAATCCCTCGGGCTGGAGATTGTGAGCATGCTCGCCGAGGGCCAGCTCCACGGCGACCTTGAGATGAAATCCAACGGCGGGACGGAGTTTACCATAAGGTTCAGGGAGCCGAAGTACCAGCGGAGGGTGTAGCAGCTGGAGGACTCTCCGTTAATTGGACGGTTGCGGTTTGCTTGTGGAGCGCGTGGTATTCCGGAGGAGCTCGCCGAGGAAGGAGAGCATGAAGTCCCCGGCGGGACCGAAAAGCAGAGAGTCCGCCCCGCCTTCCTGAATAAGCGAATTCCTCAGCCGGTAAAGGGTCAGGAAAAGCCGCTCCGCATCCATCTCGACAAGCCTGTTTCCATCCTCTGTCCGCGCCCCGGTTTTAGGGGGGTTGTCCGCCACGGACACGGCCGGGCGCTTTTCCCTGTATGAGTCGAAAAACTTCCGGAAGGCGGCGTGGTTTATGAGAAACCGCCAGCGGGGCTTCAGGCCTTTCCTTCCCGGAGGGTCGTTGGCCCAGACGATGTAGTCCGGCTTGTATTCCTCCGCAAAGGCCGAATAATAACAGTAAAACGCAATCCATGAGGCGATGAGGGCTTCCAGCGGGTCTTCGGGGTGCAGCCGCCGCGCCCGCTCCAGCCACTCGCCCATGCTCTCGCAATCCAGACTGTCGAGGATAAAAGCGCCCATGACATCTCCTTACATTAAGTATACCTTTTACTATTATACCCTAACTTCTTAATTTTGTGAAGAAAAAAAATCAGGCTGTGGCTGGATGCATGAAATGGTAAAATTAATGTCTATGGATGCGGAACTTTTTGCCGCAACGGAGAAGGTGAAGGGGCTGTTTGTCCGGAGGGGGTTCAGCCTTTCGGTGGCCGAGTCCTGCACGGGCGGCCTTCTGAGCAGCGCCCTTACCGACGTGCCTGGGGCGAGCGGGTATTTCACCCTTGGGGTCGTGGCCTATTCCGCCGGGGTCAAGCAAAAGGTCCTCGGCGTCTCGCCCGAGACCATACGGGCCCACGGCGTGGTGAGCGAGGCCGTTGCCCGCGAGATGGCCGAAAGGGTCCGTGAGCTTGCGGGCACGGACTTTTCCCTTTCCACCACGGGAAACCTCGGCCCCGAGGCCATCGAGGGCAAGGAACGCGGCCTGCTCTACATTGCCGCAAGCAGGAGGGCAAAGACGGCGGCGAGGGAGTTGAGGCTTAAAGGAGACAGGGAGGCGAACAAAAGAGGGGCCGCGCTTTGCGCCCTGTTGATGCTCATGGAATTCGTGGAGGGAAATGAAAGTCCCTGACGGCAGAAGGAAAGAGATGGAGCGGCTCGCCGGAGAACTCAACCGCCACAATTATCTTTATTACGTGCTGGACTCCCCGGAGATTACGGACGCCGAGTACGACCGCATGTTCAGGAGGCTCAAGGGGCTTGAGGAGGAGACGGGCCTTGTGCTTCCCGGCTCCCCGACCCGGCGGGTGGGCGCCCCCCCGCTTGAGAAGTTCGAGAAGGTGCGGCACGCCGAGCCCATGCTCTCGCTGGACAACGCATTCAGCGAGGAGGAGGCGCGGGAGTTCGACCGGAGGATAAAGAGGCTCCTTAAGTCCGAAGAGGAAATAGAATACACCGTGGAGCCCAAGTACGACGGGCTTGCCATAGAGCTTACCTACCGGGGGGGATATTTCCACCGGGCCTCCACCAGGGGCGACGGCTACATGGGAGAGGACGTAACGCAGAACGTGCGCACCATAGGGGCCGTGCCCCTCGAAATCGAGGCCGACCCGGCGCCCGGGGAGATAGACGTCAGGGGCGAGGTCTATATGGACATCAGGGAGTTCGAGAGGATTAACCGGGAGCGGCAGGAGCAGGGGGAGCCCCCCTTTGCCAACCCGCGAAACGCCGCCGCTGGCTCCATACGACAGCTCGACCCCTCCGTCCCGGCCTCCCGGAGGCTGCACCTGGCCTGCTACGGCCTGGGGGCCGTCAAAGGGGCCGGGTTTAAAAGCCAGTGGGAATTCATGGACTGGCTCAAGCGCGCCCGGTTTCCCGTGCCAATGCTCATGGGCCTTAAAGAAGGCATCGAAGGCGTAATCAGCGCCGTACGGGAGATAGAGCTGAAAAGACAAAGCCTGCCCTTTGAGGCCGACGGGGCGGTCGTCAAGGTAAACGACTTCGGTCTTCAGAAAAAGCTCGGCGTAAAGACCCGCGAGCCGCGCTGGGCCGTGGCGTATAAATTCGCCGCGCACACGGGCACTACCGTCATCAAGGAGATAGAGGCGAGCGTCGGAAGGCTCGGCGCCATCACCCCCATCGCGCACCTTGAGCCCGTGGGAATCGGCGGGGTCACGGTCTCCCGCTCCTCGCTCCATAACTGGGACGAGGTGGAAAGGAAGGACGTACGGGTGGGAGACACCGTGGTGGTGGAGCGCGCAGGCGACGTCATCCCCCACGTGCTTGAGGTAGAGAAGGAAAAGAGGACGGGCAGGGAGAAGAAGTTTCCGCCTCCGGAGAAATGCCCGGTCTGCGGCTCCGCCGTGGTAAGGGAGGAAGGGGAGGCCGCCTACCGGTGCATCGGGCTTAACTGCGCCGCACAGGTGAGGGAGCGCCTGAGGCACTATGCCTCGCGGGCGGCCATGGACATAGAGGGCCTGGGGGAGAAGAACGTGGAGCTTTTGCACTCGCAGGGCCTTGTGGGGCATTTCGTGGACATATATAAACTCAAGAAGGAGGACATCCTCGGACTTCCGAGGTTTGCCGAGAAGTCCGCGCAGAACCTCGTCGACGCCATTAATAAGAGCAAGCACACCACCCTGGCCAGGTTCCTCTTCGCCCTGGGCATCCTCCATGTGGGAGAGTACGCGGCAAAGCTCATCGCCGGGAACTTCAAGTCCCTCGAAGACCTCCACCGGGTAAAACCGGAAGACATCGTCGCCATCAAGCAGATGGGCGAGAAGACGGCGCTGTCAGTGGCGGAGTTCTTTAACGACCCGGAAAACCTGCGCACCCTGAAGGAGCTGAAGCGCCTTGGGGTGGCCGTCTCAAACCCCGGCTTCGAGGGCGAACGGAGAAAGGGCCGCGCCCTCCCCCTCGAGGGGCTTACCTTTGTGCTTACCGGCGCGCTGCCGGCCCCGAGGAATGAGGTCGAGGAGCGCATCGAGGCCGCCGGGGGGCGCAGCGCGGGGTCGGTCTCCAAAAAGACCGACTACGTGGTGGCAGGCGAGGAGCCGGGCTCAAAGCTCGACAGAGCAAGAGAACTGGGCGTCAAGGTCATCTCCTTTGAGGAGCTTGTGAAACTGATAGAAAGGACAACGCCGGAGAATGTGCAGATGAGGCTGATTTAATGAATACCGCGACATGACCGCAGATAACAAAAAAGCAGAAGGCTCTCGCAGGGCGAACAAGGCTTCCGCCTCCACCCAATGGCTCTGCGGCCTTAACCCCGTACGGGAGGCCCTGAGGGCGGGGACGCTCGGCGCCGTCTATTTATATTCCGGCCGCAGGCGCCTGGTGGGGGAACTGCTCCGGGAGGCGGAGGCACGGGGCGTGCCCGTAAAGGTCATGCATGACCGGGGGTTTTTCGACTCCAGGTTCCCCAAGGGCCACCAGGGCGTGGCCGCCGAGGCGACGGGGCCGCAACTTATCAGCATCGAAAGGCTTCTGGAGATTCCCCGGGAAAAAGGCGTCACGCCCTTTTTTGTAGTCCTTGACCTCATAGAAGACCCCCGGAACCTGGGGGCCATATTGAGGTCGGCCGAGGCCGCCGGGGTGCAGGGCGTGGTGAGCCAGGAGCGGCGTTCGGCGGGGCTCGGGCCCGAGGCCCGGAAGGCATCGGCCGGGGCGTCGGAGCACATCCCCTTCTGCGTAGTGGGCAACATAAAGCACGCCGTTGACCGGATGAAGCAGGAGGGCGTCACCATAATAGGCGCCGAGGCCGGCTCCCACCCGGCGCCGTGGGACATTGAGATGAGCGGCCCCCTTGCACTGGTCATCGGCTCGGAGGGAAGGGGGCTTCGGAGGACCGTGCGGGAGAAATGCGATATTACCGTCTCGCTTCCCATGCGGGGGCGTGTGGGGTCGCTGAACGCCTCGGCTTCCGCGGCGGTGCTCATATACGAGGCCCTGAGGCAGAGGGAGAGAGGATAGTCCGCCCGAGCCGCCCGCATTGCCCGCCCCGGCGGCACATGGCGGGACCGGGGCGTGTTCACTACCCCCTAAACCACACCCCCTGACAAAGATGCACGACCTCGTTTATAACTACGACCTACGGTAACCGTTTGCCATCCAATAGGGAGGCCGGTATCGTTCCGCGGGAGGTCAGGCGGGGGTGAGTAATTATTTTTCACCCTCCCCCTAATCCCCTCCCCTCACGGGAGGGGAGATATTCGGATACCTGCAGCTTGCTGCAGGGAGGATTCATTATAAATTGGCTTGCTACTTTCCGCCGCCGGGCCTGACCCTTTTTTATGTGTTCAAACTCTTCGTCCTAAAGGCCAGGGTTTTTCCGTGTTATCGGGGGCTTACGGCCCGTTGCTGGTGTTCAAAGAGCGTTCAATGTCCTCCCTCGATATTCTTCTCCGCGCCTCAGTGTTTTTCATTCCACCAGACAGTCATAACATTGGCGGACGGAACTCGTCCATGGGAACCGCTTCACTGCCTGCCGTTCCGGGGGTGTCCCGCCAAAATGATAATGTCCTAAAGCACCAAAGTAGAAATGTCCTAAA
>CBDVCR010000061.1:0-16852 GCA_965372535.1 uncultured bacterium
CCAGCCCAAAGGCCGCCACGCCAAGTGTTGCACTTCCTTATTGAACCTGGGACCTTCGCCTGAAGAATAGGGGACAGAAAGGGGGCGGGGTCATGATAGAGGAGTTCGTGAAGTCGCTTTAAGGGGGAGCAAAGGCCCCTTCAACCTGCCCGGCTTCCGCGCGGTTTGAGAAAAAAATACCTTCTTCGCCCCGTAAGCATGGCCCCGTAAATTGTCTGCTTCACCTGCTTAAGCGCAGGTATTGTAAACGGAAACTGCGAGGATTTACAGACAAAGTCAGCAGGCTACTCTCAAAGCCTGTGGATTATTCATAGTAATCTACGCAAGTCCTGAAAGGGTGATCCTTGAACTTTACTTGCGATTACTTGCCATGCGAATGTCCATCCATCGAATAGCCTCAGAATGGCTAACCTTACCCAGATAGACCTGAGTGGTCTTTAAGTCTGCGTGTCCGAGAAGAACCTTTGAGATTATGCAGACATATCCAATTCCTCGGGTCATTCCTCTGTCAGCAAGCCGATCAAGGGAACTCTTTCCAAAAGGTCCTCTCCATGGGGTGCATGATTGAGTGCATCAGTTAAGTCTTCACCGGCCTTATGCATTACCTGATGTTTTCCACCTTTCCAATGCCAACTCATGCTCACGTCATAAACCTTTCCCTTATAGGCTATATACGCCTGTTTTCCATCCATGCCGTTAAATACAGTAAGTTCACCCTTGCGGAATTTCCTCATATTAGCGTATGCCTTTACGCGCTTGTACTATTTGAGCCCACGCAACAAACCAAGGGCTCCAGCCACAAACCCTCATTGCCTTCCCGATAGGGATTTACTTCATGAATTTGCCCACAAACGGTGAGGTCTCACCCCTCCTCATGAAGTGGCCAGAGGGCCCCTCGCCCAGAAATTCCGAAAACCATGATTCGTGCTCTACTTCCTCGTTGAGAATTGCCAGGGAAAGGTCATAAGTTCTATGATCCTTGCCTGCGGTCATATTGCATATCTGAGTATACCCCCTTACTGCGCACCGTTCCGCCTCTACTAATACGGTGAGCATCGCCTTGATATCCGTAGGGTCTTTCGGCAGGCTTGCAGGCGGACAGGCCGATATATCGTGAAAATCGTTCATTTTTCCGGGTAGCTTGCCTCCGAGCTCATAGATGCGGGGGACCAATGCCTCAAAATGGTTCCTGTCCTCGATGCGTGCCACCTCGGCTATCTCCTTTATTCCTTCGCCCTCAAGACCTATAAGGTTCACCCTCAGAATTGTGTAGTAATAAAAGGTGGTAAGTTCCGCAGCAGCGTTCTTGATGAGAAGCTCCAGGAGTTCATCAACGTTTATCCCAGCTTTTTCTACCACTTCTCTTGCAACCTTTGCCATTGCCAGTCCCTCCTTTAGGTATTTTTGCTGCCTTGATTTCTTTATTATCACAAACACCCCTTACTGTCAAATTATGCTAGCTGCCTTACCCCTTAAGGCATGATAAGTATCTTCTGGAAAGGGGCGGAAGGGGCGGGGTCAAGTCTTGCTTTAACACATTTCAAACGCAAGGCGCCTGGTCTTCAAACTTACCAGCATCAGAAAATAAACTGCCTTTTTCTTTTCTCTCTTTTACTTTCTGCTTTCCAAGATGCGCTCTTGCAGGACATGTTCAATCTTTCCGAGCCGAGCTTCCAGCATATTCATGATTAAGACGAAACCGGACAGCGCATCGGTTTGCAGTTTGCCGTAACCTGAAATCTCCGGCACGGATGCCCTGATAAAAGCCAATGTATGCCGCACGTCCGCAAGCTCGTCAATAACCGTTACAGGGATTCCCATATTTATTTTATCTCTCACGCGCTATTTCCTCGCTCGCTTTCAAGCGTTCCTGAAAAGCCTCAAGAGCCTGCTCCCGCTACCCTGCTGATGGCCCTCTCCAAATAATCCCGCATGTCTATCCCACATATATCGAGAATTGCCGCCGTCATTTGATACCATACATATGTGCTAAATGTCAACGCCGATTTTGTCACATATGTGAGGTTTATCGTGCAGGATGAAACTACATATAATTCCTTTGCAATGGGCAGGGACAACGAAAGAAGGGAACTCGGAAAAATAATAAGGGAGCTGAGAAAGGCCAGGGGTTTTACCCAGGAGAAACTTGGAGAAAAGGCCAATTTGAGCTACAAGTTCATAGGGGAACTCGAAAGAGGCCGGGTAAACGTAAGCCTTGACTCATTGGCAAAACTGGCTCACGCCCTTGGCGTACAGACCGGAGACCTGTTCAGAAAAGGAAGAAGCTCCCTTAAAGTCGTCATCAAGGAAAAAAGCCCTTTATCGAAATTGTCTTCTCAGGAAGTTCAGACAATAAAAAAAGCACTCAGTCTGTTAAACAGGGTATTTTCGAAGCTCTAAGTCCTATCGCTTCAAAACGCATATATCCAAGATTCCGGCGAGTATTGCGGCATTTGAACTCAACTCGCAATGGTCGAATATTCCGGCCTGATTAGCCGCTGATTGTTGCGGGAGTCCGCGAGGCTCGATAAAAATTCTACAACCTATCTCAAAATCGGATTTTCACGTTATCCGGCCTTTTGTCGTCATTCCCGCGAAAGCGGGAATCCAGTGTTTTCAAGCCTTTCTGGATGCCCGCTTACTACATGCGGGCATGACAAATTATACATAATCAATTTTGAGATAGGTTCTAACGTCTGAACCGGTTCCTGACGGCAAGGGCAAGGAGGGCGGCCTGGATGGGGATGAGTATCTGGGCGAATATTCTTACTGTTTCTCCAATCCAGTTTGTCGGGACGAAAAAAGGGTCTTTCTGGAACGTGGCGAATTTCAGCGTATTTAAAAGAAGCGGCCAGACTGTTTTAACATCCAGTTTCACTGACAAGCCTTCGGTCGTAATACCGTGTATATCTGTGCCCTTTGAGACTTCAAGCCCGGATGCCGCCAGGAGCAGGGTTATCGAGAAAATCAGCAGCAACAAAACCGCCCCTGCTCTCATGGGTCTTTCACCGTAGCCGCTTGACAGCCAGTAGAGATTGGAAAAGCTCAGGGGAAAGTAGCGCCTGAAGAGGCTGCCTTTTCTGAACATCTCCTTTTCCCCGTAGTGCCAGGGCGAGACCTCGGGGTCGTTGTGCTCGTCTTTGTATTTCTGCTTTAACCTGCGGTAGAGGATTTCCACTTTTTTGATTTTTCCTTCGTCAGGAAAGAAGCGTGCCTTTAATTTCCTCCATCGGGGCCTTGCAATAGCATCGAGTTTGATTATTATTTTGTTGCGCTTGCTTTCGGCTTTTTCAGATTTTTCATCTTCGGGTATAAAGAGTTCCAACTCATCATAAAGAACGTCGCGCCCATGCTTTTTCGGCCAGTCGCAGTTAACAAAATCCATCCCTCTCATATCCGTACCCGTGAACGACGCCCTCTCCAGGTCCACCCCTTCATATCGTACTTTGCCTTTTATGTTTGCATTATGGAAGAATGCATGCCCTATGAATGTTTTTCCAGTGAAATAAACCTCTCCGGTGAACGTGGCCCAGTCGAAGTATGCCTCTTTGAACGTGGCCCCGCTGAAGTGTGCCTCTTCTGAGAACGTGGCCCCGCCGAAGTCTGCCTTTTCTGAGAACTCGGCCCTAAGGAAGTATGCCTCTTTGAACGTGGCCCCGTCGAAGTATGCCTCTTTGAACGTGGCCCCGCTGAAGTATGCCTCTTTGAACTTGGCCCCCATGAAGTCTGCCTTTTCTGAGAACGTGGCCCCGTCGAAGATGATGGCGGGCAATTCTTTTTTCTCGTTAAGCTGCGTGAAATCTATTGGGCCTTCGAAGACAGTGCCCGACAGGTCGCACATCTTGTCGACTCGTTTTTTTTGATTGATCCTCTCAAAGGCCATTTGATTGAATTCATCGAGGGAGACACCCTTCTCGCCGGCAGGAGCGTGGAAGACGCAGTACTCGTTGCCCTCGCCGTCTTTATAATCAACGACGCCAAGGTCTTTGCACCACTCGTAGTCTTTAGCCTTACAACAGGGCAATGTGTATTACCTCCCTGGATAACAACCATTATATCAAATAATTCGTTGTTATCAACCCCGGCAATTAAACACCTTAAATGCCGTCATTCCCGCGCAGGCGGGAATCCAGACGAAAAGCGCTGGATTCCGGGTCAAGCCCGGAATGACATGACAGAGGTTCTTTCATATATTTACTTGCCGAAGTAAATTCGTCACTATCAACTCCGGCCTATTGCGGGGGTTTGAGCCGGGGCGGTTGTCAGGCGCTTTTCAACGTTAATACCCTTACCTCCTTCTCAAGCCGCATATCCAGTTTGTCCTTCTCCACTTCGAGGTCGTATCGCGACTGAAGGTTGAGCCAGAAACGCTCGGAAAGGCCAAAATAGCGGGCAAGCCTCAGGGCCGTATCGGCGGTTATCGACCGTTTGCCCTGGACAATCTCATTGATACGGCGGGGCGGCACGCTGATGTCCTTGGACAGCCTGTACTGGCTGATTCCCAGGGGCTTCAGAAATTCCTCAGCCAGTATTTCTCCCGGATGGACAGGGGCCATTTTTCTTGTTTTCATGGTTCGCTCCTAATGATAGTCGGTTATCTCAACATCGCAGGCATCCCCTCGATGCCATCGAAAACATATTCTCCACTGGCCGTTAATACGGATGCCATGCTGACCCTGGCGAACGCCGGAGAGCTTCTCCAGCCGATTGCCGGGCGGCACTCTCAAGTCTTTCAACTGTTCCGCGGCATCCAGCAGCAACAGTTTTCTTAAAGCATTTCGCCGTATTCCCGAAGGAAAACCTGATGAAAATTGTCTGTGGAAGAGTTTTTCGGTGTCTTTACAACGAAAGCCCTTTATCATTATCAATGATAACGCATGGCGTTAATAATGTCAAGCGTTATTAATTGTTCCGGGTATCAATTTTATGACAAATCTTCATTGTTTGTTGACTGTAAATGCCGTCATTCCCGCGCAGGCGGGAATCCAGACGAAAAGCGCTGGATTCCGGGTCAAGCCCGGAATGACATGACAGAGGTTCTTTCATATATTTACTTGCCGAAGTAATGATAATTCGTTGTTATCAACCCCGGCCTGTGGCGGCGCCTTTGAGCCGGGGCGGTTGCGCTTCCCTATCCTTCCATTGGCCGGGCGAAAAAATTATAATTATTCAGGTTGCAATTTTCAGCCTGCTGTCATACACTATGGTTGTGAGCAGGTATATTCTTTTATTCGCAATATTGTTGCTTTTCGCGCCGCCCGCGGGCGGCGAGGTGAAGCCCGGGCAGAAGTTCACCGCGGAAGTGGTGCGGGTCGTGGACGGGGACACGTACAAGTTCCGTGTCCCGCTTTTGAATGTGGTCGTCCAGGGCACGTGCAGAACCCGGCACTACAACGCCCCGGAGCTTAGAGGCGAGGAAGGCCCCAAGGGCATCGAAGCCAGGGCCAGGCTCAAGGAGCTTATCGAGGGAAAGACGGTCACCATTCTTGCCGGGGAGACGGCCGACCGGTACGGAAGGTGGGTTTGCGAAACCTGGCTCCTGGACGGACGCTCCGTGGACAAAGCCATGCGCGAGTACCTGAAAGATTATCCCGGTCTGGACAGGTACAAGGCCCTCCATTAACCCATCCGTCATGCCCACCACTGCACCGCCTTCACCTTCGCCCTGAACTTATCCAGCCTCCTTATGCTTTCGATATAAAACTTCCGTCCGCCGTAGAGGGGGTTTTCCATCTCCACGGTGTCGCCCGCGCCGAGGTCGAAGAGACAGGCCCGTGGGCATCGTGTCCCTTATGCATTTTTTATGAATTATCCCGCCTGAAACTCCGCGCCTGTTCCGCGTTTTTCTTTCCCTCCTTAAAAAGCATTTCCCGTGCTCTCATTTTCCGAAAAAAAGTGTGAAATACCCCATACCCCACCCTGCGCGTGCTTGAAATCACGCGAAACCAGAGGCCCTTTGATTCCACCGCCCCGCGAGGCCGAGGGCGGCAAAGCCTTAAACAGCAAGGGCTGACGCCGGAAAAGGCGCGGAAAGCAAAGGGAAAAAACTGGTTGGCACGCTTGTTGCTTGTTAATCAAGTAGCGATTGAAAAAAGCTCACGTAAGGAAGGTGCATGATGAAGAAGGCAGTTGTAACCATAGGAATAATATCTCTGGCGCTTCTGTCGGCGAGGGCGGTTGGCGCGGAGACATTGTCGGGATACGTCAAGGCCGCCAGGGACAGCAGGCCGCTGCAAGAGGCGAGTGTGGTCCTGGAGGATTTGCAGGGGAAAAACATCGCGACGGTCTCGACTGACGAAAGCGGGAGATATATGGTGCGGGACATCGAGCCCGGGACATATAAAATCACCGTTTTTTCTCCCATGAGAGGGGAAAGGATGGCCGAGAAGTCAATGCTGGTGAAGCAGGGGCAATCCGCTGTGAAGGACTTCGAGGTCGGCCCCGGCAGGAACCTCTGGGGCCAGCTCATGTAACACGACCGGCATGGCGTGATGCATACCGGACCGGCCCGGCAGGGCCGGTTTTTTAATGACTCACGCATAACAAATGTCCGCTCTGTCGTCATTCCCGCAAAGCCTGTCCCCGCGAAGGCGGGGAGCGGGAATCCATGGACGTAACCATGCGGAAGATGCGGAAAATACTGGATACCCGCTTACGCGGGTATGACAAGGATAGTATATGACAGAACAAGAGGCATAGGACATTACTTGTGCGCGGCTCAATAATCGTCTTTAATCGTCCGGCCCGGCTTCCCTGAACCCCTTCTCCCTGATGCGGCAGGAGTCGCACAGGCCGCAGGGGGTCCCGTCCGGCCCGGGGTCGTAGCAGCTCCATGTGAGGGAAAAGTCGAGCCCCAGCTCCCGGCCCTTCCTTATAATCTCCGCCTTGCTCATATGCAGCAGCGGGGCGTGGACGGCGAATCTCATCTTCCCCTCCACTGACGCCCTGGTGGCCAGGTTTGCCATGTGCTCGAAGGCCCTCAGGTACTCCGGGCGGCAGTCGGGGTAGCCGGAGTAGTCAACGGCGTTTGCGCCGATAAAGATGTCCCCGGCACCGAGGGCCTCGGCCCAGCCGAGGGCGAAGGACAGGAAGATGGTATTGCGCGCGGGCACGTAGGTAACGGGGATGGGGCCGCGCCCCCCTTCCTTATTAATACTTATGCCATCTTTGGGGACTTCGATGTCGGAGGTAAGGGCCGAGCCGCCGATGCCCCTCATGTCGAAGCTTATGAGGAGGCGCTCTTTTACCCCGAGGCTTTCGGCGACCTTTTTGGCGGCATCGAGTTCCAGGCGGTGGCGCTGGCCGTAATCGAAGCTCAGGGCGCAGCACTCATAGCCCAGGTCGAGCGCCACGGCAAGGGTGGTCGAGGAGTCCACCCCACCGCTTAGCAGCACCACGGCCTTTTTCCTGTCGGCGGGCATATAAAATGGATTATACCACGCAAGGGGCGCGGGAACGGGCCTCTGGTTTGATTTGGCGGGCGGAGGTGGTATAATCTCACATCAGCGGAATCGCGCGCTTTCGTTATTTCACTTTCGGGAGGTTTCATGGTAGAGCCGAGGATTTTCAGGCAGTACGACATACGGGGGGTATGGGGAAAAGACCTGACGCTTGAGGCGGTAAAGGCCATCGGCAGGGCCTTCGCCTTTTATCTTAAGGAAAACCTCAAAAAAGACGCCGTCACGGTCACCATCGGGCGGGACGCCCGCAAGAGCTCCCCCGCGGTGCTTGAGGCCCTCTCGGAGGTCCTGAACGCAAGCGGCGTGGACGTGGTGGACATCGGCCTCTGCCCCACGCCGCTTCAGTATTTCTCCCTCCACCACCTGGACGTGGACGGCGGAGTGATGATAACCGGCTCGCACAACCCGCCGGAGTTCAACGGCCTCAAGCTGAGCCTCGGCAAGGATACTCTTTTCGGCGAGAAGATACAGGACATACGAAGGCTCGTCGAGCGGGGCGCCGCAGTGGAAGGCTCCGGCGCTTTCAGGCGGCACGACATCATCCCCGATTACATCGAGTTCGTCAAGCCCGGGTTCCCGCGCCTCGACGGGCTCAAGGTGGTGCTTGACGCCGGAAACGGCACGGGCGGCGTCGTGGCCCCTGCCATCATGCGCGCCCTCGGGGCCGAGGTCGTCGAGCTTTACTGCGAGCCCGACGGCGACTTCCCCAACCACCACCCCGACCCCGTGGTGCTCGAAAACCTCGTTGACCTCATCGCAAGGGTCAGGGAGACCGGGGCACATGCGGGCATCGGCTTTGACGGCGACGCCGACCGCATCGGCGTGGTCGGCGGCGACGGCGAGGTGGTCTGGGGCGACAGGCTCATGATTATCTTCTCAAGGGACATCCTCAGAGACAACAGGGGGGCGACCATAATCGGCGAGGTCAAGTGCTCCCAGACACTCTATGACGACATCGCGGCCCGCGGCGGAAAACCCATAATGTGGAAGACGGGCCACTCCCTGATAAAGGACAAGATGAAGGAGACAGGCGCGCTCCTTGCCGGCGAGATGAGCGGGCATATATTTTTCTCCCACCGCTACCTGGGCTACGACGACGCCGTCTACGCGGGCATCAGGCTGCTTGAGATTTTAAAGAAGAACGGCGAGCCCTACTCGGTAAAGCGTCTCCTCGAAGGAGTCCCCGACATGGTTTCCACGCCCGAGATACGCATGTTTTTCCCCGACGAGAAGAAGTTCGAAGTGCCGGAGAAGATGAAGGAGGCGTTCAGGGACTACGAGGTCATCGACATAGACGGCGCGCGGATACAGTTTCCGGAAGGATGGGGGCTTGTCCGGGCCTCAAACACCCAGCCCGCGCTGGTGCTCCGGTTCGAGGCCAGGGACGAGGAGTCTCTTAAGAGGATAAAGTCCACCGTCGAGGCGGAGCTTGAGAAGGTAATGAAAGGGTAGGGCGATGCGATGCCCCTTTTGTTGTTCAACGGCGCCCCACAGGTTCGAGGGCCGGGCAATCGGCAATGATGCGGAGTAAACCCGCAAAGTCTCCGGTCTTAAGAGTTTGAGGGGTGAAAATTTACGATTGAAGACATGGGAATGTAACCGTCCCTCCTTGTATATGGAAAATGGTCTCAGGCTGACATGCCTGTATGCCCTGCCATCCACGCCTCTGAAATGCTTTTTTCCCTTTAATCGGGCACGGGCATGAACCGGCGCCCATAAGACAAGGGCGCGTCTCTCGATGCGGGCGCTCCTTTGTACCGCGCGCTTTGCGTCCGAGTCAAACCGGACTCGTGCGGGCCGGGCCGTATCAGGCTTATTCTCCTTAAATAAAGTATAATTAAAAGCTATGGAAAACGGGACGACCAGGACGGTGCTGGCGATTTTAAAAATCCTCGAAAGGTACGAGGACGGGATAGTGGGCTCGCGGGAGATATCCCGGCAGCTTACGGAACACGGGGTGGAGCTTACCGAGCGCACCGTGCGCTACCACCTTAAGATACTCGACGAGAGGGGTTTTACAAAGGTCTTCGGCAAGGAGGGCAGGAAGATAACGGGGCGGGGCAAGGAAGAGCTGCGCATGGCCCACGTCTCCGGGAAAATCGGGTTCATCATAAGCAAGATAGAGAACCTTTCCTTCCGGTCGGACTTCGACCTGGACGCCCGGAGCGGACGGCTCATCATAAACGTCTCCTTTTTCCCTGAAAAGGACCGCATGGAGGCCCTTAAGGTGATGAAGAAGGTCTTCGCCTCCCCCTACGTGATGAGCGACCGGGTGATGCTTGCCGGGGAGGGAGAGCGCATCGGGGACGTGGTGGTCCCCGAGGGGAAGCTCGGGATGGGCACGGTCTGCTCGGTGACCATAAACGGCATATTCCTGAAGGCAGGCATACCCGTCTCCTCCAGGTTCGGCGGGGTTATGCAGGTGGGCGAGGAAGGCCCCACGAGGTTTGTCTCCCTCATAAGCTACGAGGGCTCCTCACTTGACCCACACCTGGTGTTCATAAAAAGCCGCATGACCTCGGTGCTCGATGTCGTAAGGAGCGGGAAGGGCAACGTGCTGGCAAGCTTCCGCGAAATCCCCCTGGCGAGCCTGGAGAAGGCCCGCGAGCTGGAGGAGAAACTCAAGGCCGCCGGCATAGGGGGCATAGTGCGGCTCGGCAGCCCCAACACCCCTCTGCTTGAGGTGCCCGTGGGCATGGACCGCGCGGGCATGGTGGTGGTGGGCGGCCTGAACCCCGTGGCCGCGCTTGAGGAGGCGGGCATCCCCACCGAGAGCAAGGCCATGTCCGTCATGGTGGAGTACTCGGAGCTTGCGTTGTTTAAGGAAGCGGCGAAGCAGGCGGCGGGGTAGTCTTTCCTTTCTTTTCCGGCCACAGAGGCGCGGGGGAGTAGTCAGTAGAACCTATCTCAAAATTGATTATGTATAATTTGTCATGCCCGCATGTAGTAAGCGGGCATCCAGAAAGGCTTGAAAACACTGGATTCCCGCTTTCGCGGGAATGACGACAAAAGGCCGGATAACGTGAAAATCCGATTTTGAGATAGGTTATAGCGAAGCGAAACCCCGATTTACTCTTCCAGAATAAAACCCCTCCGGCATATTGGCCTTTGGGGTTATGGCAGATTATGCGTGTCCTGTTTCAAAGGAACAGGAGATTTTTTTAGGGGGGCGGGGATGAGACTTTCACCTAACTTTACTCGATGCCGTAGAGGCAGTGGCTTTTTGATACTTTAAGAGGGGCATTAAAGTAGCTTGGAAGATACCTTTCAGCCCATTCCACTTCGGCCATGGCGTGTGGTTTTATGTAGTATGTCTCACGAGGGCGCGTTAATCTACTTGATTCTTCCTTCCAGGCAATTTCTCCGTACCTAATATAGCTGCTATATTTACCTGAGGTTAAGTCTATGTTCGTCTGCCCAAACCTTTTTTTCTCATAGTCCTTCGCCTTTTCTATCACGTGAAGGGCTTTTGGAGTAAGGACAGCGCCTAGCCATTCCTGTTCTTTTTCATAACTGGCAGCATCTATAAGGGCTGAGCTAACCATAACATCGCCGTCTTTATAAAAATCGCCGCCACCAATGGCGCCCCTTAGAGGCAATTTAGCTTTCATGGCATGTGAAAGAATTAATGAACAAGTAGATAAAAATGTAATAAGGGAACCATCGTATAAATTACTTCGATTCGTATCTATTGTAATAATAATTGAATCGGAAAGTATCCACAGTCCTGTGCCTATAGACGCCATTCCTTGTTTTCCGGTGGGAAGAATTTCAAAGAATCTGCTTACTCTTTTAACGCACTCCTCAATGGTAGGGGATTCCTTTATGAAAGATGAATATCCAATAATATCAAAGAATCCCACAAGGGTGTCTTGAAAGTAAACAATAATATTGTTTTGCTTTAAGAATGTAGCAACTACTTCCTTTGCTCTTCCTCTACAATGCGAAAGCATATCGTCAAGGTTATCCCTTATAGCTATCAGAGGTGTTTCTCGTCCACTTATACGGACTTCAATTGTCTCTGTAGCATCGATGGGGCGTACATTAGTAACTTGACGAAAATCCTTAAATACATCAGCCCAGACTTTTAGTCGTAATGAACTCTCTGATGGCACTGAAGTCACCTCTTTTAATTATTTATACCTAATTATATCCTTTAGAGCTAATAATTACAGGAAGGAATACGAGGGGGCCGAAAGGCCCCCTGAACATTTATTTATTTGCATGTGTTTGCCTTTTTGGGAATTCAGGCAGGGGGATACACAAGGGGGACTTTCGTCCCCCTTGTGAGTACTTACAGCATCGGCAGATACGTCTCTATCTCGTAGGGGAACACCCGCGAGCGGTAGTTGTCCCACTCGGTCTTCTTGCTTAGCAGAAGCTCCTTGAAGACGTGCTCGCCGAGGGCGTCCCGCAGGAATTCCGACTGCTCGGCAATCTCTATGGCCTCTATGAGGCTGCCGGGCAGGCTCTCTATCTCCATGCCGATCCGCTCCTCGTGCGTAAGGTGGTAGACGTCGGTCTCCGTGGGCTTGGGGAGCTTGTAGCCCTCCTCTATCCCCTTGAGCCCGGCGTTCAGCATGCAGGAGAAGGCCAGGTAGGGGTTGCAGGCCGGGTCCGGGGAGCGCAGTTCCACCCGTGTGGCGTTTTCCTTGCCGGGCTTGTAGATGGGCACCCTTACGAGGGCCGAGCGGTTCCGCATGGCCCAGCAGATGTAGACCGGGCTTTCGTAGCCGGGCACGAGCCGCTTGTAGGAGTTGACCCACTGGTTGAGCACGAGGGTTATCTCCCTGACATGCTTGAGCAGCCCGGCGGTGTAGCTCTTCGCCGTATCGGAGAGGTAGTTCCTGTCGTTTCCGTCGAAGAAGGAGTTCCTGCCGTCCTTGAAGAGCGACTGGTGCACGTGCATGCCGCTTCCGTTCTGCCCGAATATGGGCTTGGGCATGAAGGTGGCGTATACCCCTTGCTTCCGGGCTATTTCCTTTACCACCGTCCGGTAGGTCATCACGGTGTCGGCCATCGAGAGGGCCTCGTCGTAGCGCAGGTCTATCTCGTGCTGTGAGTGGGCCACCTCGTGGTGGGAGTACTCCACCTTGATGCCCATCTGTTCGAGCGAGAGGATGGTCTCGCGCCTCAGGTCCTCGGCGGAATCCGTGGTGAAGTCGAAATAGCCCCCCTCATCGAGGGTCTCGGTGCCGGTGTTGGATTTAAAGTAGAAGAACTCAAGCTCCGGGCCGAGGTGGAGGGTGTAGCCTTTGTCTTTTGCGGCCTCGAGGTTTCTTTTGAGCACATAGCGGGGGTCGCCCTTGTAGGGCGTGCCGTCGGGCTCGTGGATGTCGCAGAAGACCCTCGCCACGGCCTTCTCCCTGGGCCGCCAGGGAAGGAGGGCGAAGGTGCCTGGGTCGGGCCGGGCTATCATGTCGCTTTCGTCAATCCTGGCGAACCCGCGGATGGATGAGCCGTCAAAGCCCATGCCTTCGTCAAACGCGGCGTCAAGCTCCTCCACCGGCACGGCAAAGCCCTTCAGCATGCCGTGGATGTCCGTGAACCAGAACTTCACGAACTTCACGTTGTGCTCTTTAACAAGCTCCCTGATGTCCTTTAAGTCCCTCGGTTTTTTCATGCGAACCCTCCTTGGGGGTGAAAGCGGTTATCAAGCAAACGACAATAAAGTGTAACAGATGCGCCAGTGTTTGACCACCTTCCGGACATCCTCCCTCATGTGCCGGAGGTGCTCCGGCAACTCCTCCTCCCCCGCGTGGCCCATGAACCGGCTGGCCTGCAATCGGCTATCGGTTGCCGTTTACCGATTATAGGTAATTGGCTTCAGCTTTGTCAAGCTAACGGTTTTTGGCATTAATATCGGCAAGTTCAACATTAAAACCGGTTGAATGGCGGCCCGGACACATTAATAATAACAATAAGGTTGAGCCGGGCTGACCTGACCCCCTGCGCGCGCTCGTCGGCAACAAGAAGGCCGGGGACTTCAACATCAGCTTCTTCGAAAACAACGCCGTCCCCCGGTGCGCCATCATCGTCAAAGGCGGCGAGCTCGCCCGGGGCACGCGCAAGCGCATCGAGGAATACTTCCGCACCCACATCAAGGGGAGCGCCCATAAGACCCTCATCATCGAGGTCGTGCAGGACGAGAGACGAGATAACGCCGGGGGCGGGGCTATCCCGGACATTGCATGAGCACTATGGAAAAAGAGAACAAAAGATATGAAAATACAAAGTGTTCCGAAAATAGTCTATTTTGCTGCCGGGAGCATGAAATACTTCATATCCCAATGCCGGGGCTGCCATGTAAAATAAGCTTTTTCAAGGGTTCAATGTGAAGATAAAACTAAACTGTGTTAGTATTTTAAGAGACGCTTTGTACCCTGGAAAAGCTTATGGAATTTCCGGCTGTACTCACCCTTCGGGCGAGCCTGGGGGTCACGGACCCCTGCGAATTTCCGCATCCGCTGTGTTGCGGGCCGCTTGCGGCATTGACATACAGCTTAGCGTCCCGCGCGCTTTGCGTCCGCGGCAAACCGGACTCGTGCAATATCCGGGTTAACCGTTTATCGTGAGGTCTCCATTCATAAAGGGCGCATGCCGCCGTGCAGGGGTTTTTCTCCTCCTGTCGCCGGTACTTTGCTTCTTGCCTTTTCCGGCCCTCGCCGGGGAGGCCGGGGCCGCCGGGGAGCCGCGGCTTACGGAGAAGGGGGAAGTCGGCGAGGAGATCATAGAGACCGAGCGGGCCGGGACGCAGAGGAAGTACGAGCTTGAGTTGTCAGTCTCCCCGCGTTTGGAGGACGCCGTGAACAGGGACTTCGTCCGCACGCCCCTGCGCATTAAATACGGCATTACCGACAACTGGGAGGCGTTTCTCACGTTTGGCTTCTTTTTCGAAAACCCGTTCAGGCAAGAGGGAACAAGCGGCATGTCGCACCTTGTTGTGGGGACGAAGTACCGATGGAAGAAGGCGCTCAGGCCCCACGTCAACACCGCGACCTCGTTTTCCGTCCTCGTGCCCGCCGCCGACAACGAGGAAATCACCGACGGGTATACCCATTACCGGCCGAGGATAATATTCACCAGGGCCCTTGGGCAGATGCGCCGGGTGGAGCTTTCCGGCTCCATGGGCATGGACTTTCTTTCCGGCTCGTCGAACACCGGCGAGGAGAAGGAAAACTCCCTGAGCCTTACGTCCGGCGTGCTCTACCCGGCCCCGCCCCTGAGTTACTTCTTTGAGGCAGTCTGGATAACCACCGGGCCCGGCGGCCAGAACAGCTTTTTCCTCATCCCGGGGCTGCGCTGGGACATCAGGCCGAAAACGAGGAACACCGTGCTGAGGGGCAGCGAGTCCCTGAGCGTCGGCGCGCGCTTTGGCCTGGACGCGGCGGACGACGAGTTCACGCTCATTACCAGGTTTAAATACGATTTCCCCGTGAAGGTGAAGTTCAGGAAAGCCCCGGCGCCCGGCGAGGGCGAAAGGGCGGCCGGGCGATAAGCCCGCGGGCATATGCCGCTTTATGCCGGGCGCGGATTGCGAGTTTATGGAAATTCACCCTGCCAATTGCCGATGCCGCCAGGCGCCTGGTGGTCTTGTCCCGAAAAGGCTGAACCCCGGCAGGGCGGCGTCCTGTTCGTCCGTCCGTCGCGCCGGGCCGGAACGGAACAGTCGCTGCACGGGAAACGGAATTGTTCCGAGGCGATTCGTTCTCTTGTCCGCGGGGCATGTGACCATGTAAAATGCATGAAGCGGTTTTACGCTTTGAACGACATGATTTCCAGGTCGCGGAATAAAACCTGACACCCCATGAACAGAACTTTCATATATGCCGCCCTTGTTCTCCTCCTGATTTTCTTTTCCATTCCCTTTTCGAGGCCGTTGTGGGACATTGATACGTGGTGGCATCTTTCGACAGGCAGGTACATATTTGAACACAAGCAGCTTCTTGACTCCGACCCCTTTACTTTTACGTACGACCAGGAACAGTCCTACAGGACCGTTCTTTTAAACGGATACTGGTTAGGGCAGGTAATTCTTTACCTTGCGTATTCCGCTTTCGGCTTTTACGGGCTAATCATTTTCCGCGTACTGCTTTTAGTCTCCATCCTCTTGACGATTTTTTTAGCCGGGAGGAAGAATAACGCGGAGTATTCCAGCATATGCATCATGCTCGTTATAGCGGGTTTTACCGCCACGCATTTCACAGCGGTACGCCCGCAGTTGTTTTCATTTCTTCTGGCTCCCGTGGTGGTGTACCTGCTTGAGAACATCAGAAAAACCCGGCTCGAACCTGACGTTCGTTTCACGATACCGTCTTTCATCGGTTTGCCCGCGGTAATGCTGCTTTGGGCGAACCTCCACAGGGGTTTCATGATGGGTACCGCGCTGATTATGTTGTTCGGCTTTTCGGAGACAATTGCTTTAATTTACAGGAAAAAGCGTCTTGCCAGGCCTTTCCTCGTACTCGTCGCCGTAATTGCAGCAGCGGTCGCGGCCTCGTTATTGAACCCGAACACGTTTAAGCCGTATATGGAAATATTACAATTCGAGGGCAGCGTTCTCCAGAAAAGGGTTTCCGAATATGCCTCACCTGTTACGTTAGCCTTAAAATACAGGTATTTCATCTTCCCTTTCTGGTCTTACCTGCTGCTTTGTGCGTTTGTCCTTGTGCGGTCTTTTCGAAAACTCGACAGGTTTCATCTTGTGCTTCTGGTCTTCCTCACGGCCATAAGCCTTTCTGCATTCAGATATATTCCTTTCCTGATTTTTACGACTTCTCCATTTATGGCTTTTTACCTTTCTGAAATCTTCCGCCGCAGGGACAGGCTCTTGCGCGGGATGAATGTTCTGGCGGCCGCATTGCTGATATTTGCCTCGGTCTACTCTATTGCCACATATGAGAAATCGTTAGGCAAGGCCCTTGAAAACCCCGTTAAGGAAAAAAGGTATCCGGAGAAGGCGGCGGCTTTTATTCTTGAGAACGCCCCTTCGGGCAGGATATTTAACCACTACGATTGGGGAGGGTATTTAACCTGGAGGCTCTACCCGGAATACAAGGTGTTTATCGATGGACGGGCGATAAGCCTGCGGGCGGTCAGGGACTATACGTACATTCTTTGGGACAAGTCCGTGGCCCAAAAACTCCTCGATTCCCATGGGGTCAAAATCGTAATAATACCCGAGAGGAACCCGTTTACCAGCGAACCGTATGAACTGCCGAAAATATTGCAAAACGACGAACAGTGGCGGCTGGTTTTCAAGGACACGGCCCTGGTGTTCCTGCGGGGCGGGGAAAACCATAGCGTAATGGAGAGGCTCTCTCTCCCGGCGTTCCAATAACCCGAAGCAACTGTGTTGAATGTCAAGCCTTTTCGTAGCGCCATGGCTCATT
>CBDVCR010000062.1:0-16625 GCA_965372535.1 uncultured bacterium
CCAAGGCGGCATGATTAACGCTAAAATGTGTCCAACTAACCGTAGGGCGCTACATATATTAGCAATTCCAAAGGGGAAAAATCTCCATTAAATATGAAAAATGCGATAGCAATAAATATCTTTCAAATCAATAGGTTACATCGCCATCATGCCCTCTAAATAGAGTCTTTTAATTCCTGCAAGTTGTGGGTTACACTGTCGCCAACCGCTTCACCTTCACTCCCCTCCGCTTCCGCTATGCCCCGAGAGGATATGCTATAATGAAAAGGCTTCAAAAAACATTCGGGCGCAATCTGAGAAAGTATCGCAAGGACAGGGGGCTTTCACAGGAAAAACTTGCCGAGCTTTGCGAGCTTCACTGGACATATATAGGGAGCGTGGAGCGCGGAGAAAGGAACATCTCCCTTCAGAATATCAAAAAAATTGCCGACGCCCTCGAAGTAAAAATAAGCGATTTATTTAAAGGTATAAATGCCGGTAAAAACGACAAGAAAAAGTAAAAAGGCAACAAACTCGAAAAAGCCTGCCAAGGGGAACAACGGCAGGTATACGGCCAAGGCCCCGGCGCGGCCATTTTACATAAGCCAGGAGCAGGCCAAGCTTGAGACGAAAAAGCCTTACAAGGAATACTACAAAGACCCTGAGCATAATATCACGCTCTTGCTCGGCGACAGCATAGCGACTTTGGAGCAGGCCGCGCCCGAGACTGTAGACGTGGTATTTGCCGATCCTCCCTATTTTCTCTCCAACGGCGGAATCACCTGTCACGCGGGCAGAATGGTTTCTGTAAACAAGGGCAAGTGGGACAAATCAAATGGTGTCCAGCAAAACCATGAATTCAACAAAAAATGGCTTGCAGCCTGCCAACGAGTATTAAAACCGAATGGCACTATATGGATTACCGGCACCACACATATTATTTATTCCATTGGTTACGCCATGCAGGAACTGGGCTTCAAGCTCCTTAACGATATTGTCTGGTATAAGAGAAACGCTCCCCCTAACCTGTCCTGTAGATATTTCACGCATTCGACAGAGATTGTCTTATGGGCAGCGAAGGACAAAAAAAGCAAACATTATTTCGATTACCCGCTCATGAAGAAAATGAATGATGGAAAACAGATGCGAAATGTTTGGGAAATATCTTCTCCACCTGCGGCAGAAAAAAAGTTCGGGAAACACCCCACGCAAAAGCCCGTTGAGCTATTAAAGCGTATAATCCTGGCTTCTACAAAAGAAGGCGATATAGTTCTTGACCCCTTCTGTGGCAGTTCGACCACGGGCGTTGCCGCAGTTCTTCTTAACAGAAAATACTTTGGGATTGACTCAGAGAAAGAATATTTAGAGCTTTCGAAGAAACGTTTAGTTGATTCAATTCGGAACCCAATTCTAACTTGATTGATGGACAGGCACGAGGCAATAAAAAGAATTAAAAAAATAGTAGGTTGTGATCTTCGGAGGCTCGCAGAAAAATATGATGTGACCGTTTTCCGAAATGGAAAAAAGAACAAAGGCTGGGCGGGTCATGTAATAGAGCGCTATCTGGGGCTGCCCATAAATTCGGCACAATCCCCAAACTTTGGCTCATGGGAATTAAAAACAATTTCTCTGAAGAAAAACAAGTATGGGGAATTGACAGTTAAGGAAACTATGGCGATAACCATGATCGACCCGTATAATGTCAAAATAACTGATTTTGAAGATAGCCACTTATTAACCAAGCTTAAGAAAATGGTGGTAGCAGCAAGGGTATGGGAAAATCAAGAAGAAACAACTTCATTGCTGCATAGTGTTAAAACTTTTGACATTGGCAACTCGGAAGTCTACACTCAAATAAAAGAAGACTATGACCTTGTCCGAAAAACTATAATGGAAAAAGATTTTTCCGCATTATCTGGTCATATGGGTGTTTTCATACAACCACGGACTAAAGGTGCTGGACATGGCAGCAAAACGCGGGCTTTCTATGCGAGGACATCTTTTTTAAAAGAAATTTTTTTATAAGAACTGAGGAATTTAAGCGAGAATCATTTAACTCCTTCCCCCCTCCTCCCCCGTCCGCTATGCCCCGAGACGATATGCTATAATGTGGTCATGGAGGTGGTCACATGAAGATCCTCTCGGTCAGGGAGTTCAGGGACAACGCCACAAAGGCGTTGAGGAGCAAGGAGCCTATCCTCATCATGCGGAGGGGCGAGGTCGCCGGGGTCTTTTTCCCCACGCCCTTTGAGGACGTCCCCCTTGAGTTCAAAAAAGACATCTTCGTAAGCCTCACCGACTCCATAAAGAAAAGGCTCGAAAAGCGGGGGGTCCCGGAAGAAGAAATCCTTGAGGACTTTGAGGCGCATCGAAAAGCTCGCCGTAGACGCTAACCCCGTCGTCTCGGCCATAATCGGCGGCAGCGCGCGGGCGGTCTTCCTCGCGGCGGAGCATGTTTCCTTTTATGCGGCCCGGTTTAATTTCAGGGAGGTGGAAAAATACATCCCCGCCCTGGCGGCAGAAAGAAAAATCCCCCTCGAAGACCTCTACCTCGCCCTCTCGATGCTCCCCCTTGCCGTATGCGACGAGGACTTCTATAAACCGAAAATCAGACAGGCCGGTAAACTGATCGGCAAAAGGGACCCGGACGACGCCCATCTGCTCGCCCTGGCCCTCAAGCTCGATTGCCCCATATGGAGCAACGACAGGGACTTTGAGGGTCTGGGGGTAAGGGTGTACACGACCCTGGACCTCATTAAATGACGTTGCCGGTCTCGACTCCCCGGCAGCTCCGGTTCTCCCCCCGGCCTCGCGGCCCGGCACGGGGGCTTCCTTTTCGGTTAGTATAATAAACCTCCCTGCGGCAGAGGCCGCGGGGTATCCTGAAAAGGCTAAGGAGCCGGCAGCCCCGAGGCAAGACCACGGGGAATGCACTGGTGCATTCAGTCATGCAGAGTACCGACCGCGCCGCACCCGGGCGGTTTCCCGCCCTTTACGTCAGGGACTTCAGGCTCTTCTGGGCCGGGCAGCTCATATCGTTTTCCGGCACGTGGATGCATTCCACCGCCCAGGGCTGGCTTGTCTACTCCCTCACCCGCTCGCCCCTTTACCTGGGCATCGTCTCTGCCGCGGCCTCGCTGCCCATACTGCTTTTCACCCTCTTCGGCGGGGCCGCTGCGGACAGGTTCAAAAAGAGAAACCTCCTGCTGCTTACCCAGGGGCTTTCCATCTTCCCCCCGCTCCTTATCGGCCTTCTGACGAGCGCGGGGGCCGTAAACGTATGGCACATCATCGCCCTGGGGTTCATGCTCGGCACCATAAACGCCTTCGACATCCCCGCCCGCCAGTCCTTCCTGGTGGAGATGGTGGAGCGCGGAAACCTCCTTAACGCCATCGCCCTTAACTCCGCGGCCTTCAACGGCGCGCGGATGATAGGCCCCATGCTGGCCGGCCTCATAATCGCAAACCTCGGCGTGGCCGCCTGCTTTTACATAAACGCCGCGAGCTTCGTGGCCGTGCTCTTTGCGCTATCGGCGGTCAGGGCCAGGGGAGAGGCGGGCGTGGGGAGCGGAAACGTCCTCAGGGACATACAGCTGGGCATGAGCTTCATCCGCAGGGAGCCCGGGGTGAGAAGGTCCATGCTGCTGGTCGCCGCCTTCAGCCTGTTCGGCCTGCCGTTCATCTCGCAGCTTCCGGTGTTCGCGGAGGACGTCCTCGGCGCGGGGGCCAAGGGGCTGGGGTTCCTTGTAGGGGCATCGGGCCTCGGGGCGCTGGCGGCGGCGGTAACGCTCTCCCTTCAGGGGGACGTAAGGGACAAGCAGCGGCTGATGGGCGCGGCCGCCCTGGTTTTTCCCTCGGCCTTGATAGCGTTTTCCATGTCCAGGAGCTACCCGCTTTCCCTTTTGTTGATGGTGGCAGCGGGGCTTGCGGTGGTGGGGTTTCTGGCCCTGGCCAACAGCTCCATACAGCTTAAATCTCCCGACGAGCTGAGGGGCAGGGTGATGAGCGTCTATACCCTCGTGTTTCTGGGCATGACGCCAATCGGCCATTCCCTCATGGGCGTGGCGGCGGACATGATAGGCGCCCCGGCCGCCGTGGGGATTGCCGCTTCCATATGCCTTTTTGTTTCGATAATAATAGTGGCGCGGACCGGATGAGGATACTGGCCATAGAGACCTCGACCATGCTCGGAGGCGCCGCGGTCATGGACTCCGGGGCCGGGCTTCTTGCCGAGGTGAGGGTAAACGTAAAGGCGGCCCATTCCGAGCGGCTCATGTCCGAGGTAGACTACGTGCTCGCCCAGGCCTCCTGCGCCGTCCAGGACATGGACGCGCTTGCCGTCGCCACGGGGCCCGGCTCGTTCACGGGCCTCAGAATCGGGCTTTCAACCGCAAAGGGCCTGGCCTTTGCCGCCGGCCTTCCGGTAGTGGCCGTGCCCACTCTTGAGGCCTTCGCCTCCTGTTTCCCCCATTCGGAGTTCCCCGTCTGCCCCCTCCTTGACGCGAGAAAAAAAGAGGTCTACGCCGCCCTTTTCGTGCACAAAGGCGGGGCGCTTAAAAAGCTGATGCCGGAGACGGCGATAAAGGCATCCGAGCTGGCGGAGGGGCTGTCGGGCCATCGGGCGGTCCTGTTCACCGGGCAGGGGGCCGATATATACCGGGAGGAACTTACCCGAGTGATGGGGGACAGGGCGGTCTTTGCCCCTGCCATGGCGCCCTCCCCCTCGGCCGTGGCCCGCCTGGGGCTTGAGAAGGCACTCAGGGGGGAGTTTTCCGACCCAGCCGCGCTGTCGCCTTTTTACATAAGGAAGTCCGAGGCCGAGACAAAGGCGCGGTGAGAGGGTCCTTGACGAAGGCCACCTGCTCAGGCTCGCCGTCCGCCCGGAAAGCAGGAGGCAGGGCATTGCCTCGGCCCTTGCGGAAGCCGCGCTGGCCCGGCTTGAGGAAAAAAAATGCAGGGAGGTCTGCCTCGATGTCAGGGCGTCGAACATCGCGGCGAGGGAGTTTTACTCAAGCCTCGGCTTTCGCGTAAGGAGCCTGAGGAAAAACTTTTACTCCCCCTCCGGAGAAGACGCGGTGGTGATGTCGCTGAAGCTTGAGGGGCGGAGACGCCGACCGCCTTTCCCGGACGGAAAAGTCCGAGAGGTGACGCCCCCCCGGCCCGGCAAGCTTAACAGCTACTTCGACTCGGAGAGCTTTACGATGTCCTTGAGCATCTCCGTGAAGCCGTCCTTGAGCCTCTTCCTCTTAAGCCTCCGGTAGAGCATAAGGACCTTGGCCTCGTCCTCGGAGAGGTTGGAAAACGCGGCCTGCGTCTCGGCAACCCCCCCGATGGTGGAGTCCTCAAGGAACGCGGTGACAGGCACGCCGAAGACCTCGGCTATCTGTATGAGCCTGGGGACGCTGAGTTTGCTCGCCCCCTTCTCATACTTCTGTACCTGCTGGTAAGAGACGCCTATCTTGTCGGCAAGCCTCATCTGAGACATGCCTGCGGCTTTTCGCATCTCCCTTATCAGTTTTCCGATATTGTTGCCCATAGAGTTTTACCGCCTTTGTGTTTTTTGCGCATCAGTGTATCCGAAATAACGCCACTATCTAAAATAACCACCGGATAAACATAAGTCTACAAGCCTTAAGTTGTGAGTATTCAACAAAGGCAAATGCAGGTAGAAAAGGCAACTTGCCTCTGTTGTCAAATAACCCCCGCCTGCCGGGCGACGGGCGTAAAGGCCGACGGTTATCTTATGCCGCACCACAGTTGTGTAAAGGGCCATACGAATTAAAGGCCGGCTCTGCAAAGCGCGCATTTTCATTCCGCGGGAGGCCCGCTGCGGTTGCGCCCGGTGCCCAAACCGTATCCCGGCGTTCACTTCCACCGTCCGTCCTGGCGCGCGCCGCAGGCGGGGCATGTCCCGTTTTTCAGCCTGTTTGTCTCTATGCTGAAACCGAATCTTTTTATAAGGAGCCCTTCGCATTCCGGGCAGTAGGTGTTTTCTCCCCCCTCGCCCGGCACGTTCCCCTCGTAGACGTACCGGAGGCCCGCCTCAAGCCCGATAGTTCGCGCCCTCCTAAGGGTCTCTACTGAGGTGCGCGGCACGTCAAGCATCTGGTAGGTGGGGTAAAACTGCGTGACGTGCCAGGGGATGGAGGGGTCCACGGAGGCGATGAACCCGGCGATGTCCCCGAGGACCTCGTCCGAGTCGTTATGCCCGGGGATTATGAGGGTGGTGACCTCCACCCATACGCCGGAGTGTTTCATCAGCCGTATGGTGTCCTGCACCGGGCCGAGCCGTGCGCGGCATACCCGCCGGTAAAACTCGTTGTCGCCCTTGAGGTCTATGTTGTCGCCGTCGAGGTAGGGGGCGATGAGCTTTACGCTCTCCGGGGTCATGAAGCCGTTGCTCACGAAGACGTTTCGTATCCCCTTTTCGCGGGCGAGCCTTGCGGTGTCCAGGGCGAACTCAAGGAAGATGGTGGGCTCCGTGTAGGTGTAGGATATGCTTTCGCAGCCCGCCTCGACGGCCTCTGCCACCACCTGCTCGGGGGTGCGCTCCTCCCCGGGGATGGCCAGTTCCGGCCGTTCCCTCGGAAACTGAGAAATCTCGTAGTTCTGGCAGTGCATGCACCTTAGGTTGCAGCCCACCGTGGCGATGGAGAGGGAGCGGGAGCCCGGCAGAAAATGGAAGAGGGGCTTTTTCTCGATGGGGTCTATGTTTGAGCTTATGAGCTTTCCGTAGACCAGGGTGTAGAGGGCGCCCTCGACGTTTTCCCGGACAGCGCATATCCCCCGCTTGCCCGGCCCGATGACGCAGCGGTGGGCGCAGAGGAAACACTTTACCTTGCCGCCCTTGAGCCTTTCATAGAGCATGGCCTCCTTCATAGCCAGATTATATCAGCGGGAGGGGCACTTTTCAATGCAAGCGCGGGCCTTCGGTTTACAAGCCCGGGGGCGCACCGGGTTAATATTTATGGTTTCCATTATATGCTTTTCTAAATTTTCGATTTCAAGTTGACGCAAGTGCCGGTTTGTTGTAAAAAAGGTGAGTCTAACAGAGGTAGAAAAGGGGGAGAGGCACCGCGAGGCGGAAGCGATGAGTCCGCCGCCGGACGGGCCGTGTGGGGCAACGCCCGCCGGTTCGAACGGGGGGGCGTCCCCGGGCAGGGCCGAGAGAAGGGGGAACTGCCTTCGCCCGGGGACGGAAAAAAGGGCGTGTGGATGGCCCGCCGCCCCGAAAAATCAGAAAGGTGATAGTAACGAATTATTAATAATGATATAATGGTTGTTATCTAAGGAGGTATTACACATTGCCCTGCTGTAAAGCATATGATTGGTGCAAAGACGCTCCTATCGTCGATTATAAAGATGAACACGATAATGAGTATTGCGTCTTTCATGCTCCGGCTGGTAAGAAGGGTATTCCCCTAAAAGAGTTTAATCGGATGGTCTTTGATGAGATCAATAATGTTAAGGCGCTTCCTGAGGAAGAGCTCACTGGCAAGCTGTGCGACCTTTCCGGCACCGTCTTCGAGGATAATATCGATTTCTCCCTATTCGAGTTTCCTTCAATCGTGTTCTCTAAGGCTAGGTTCAAAAAAGTAAACTTCGGCTATGCCACGTTCTCAAAAATAGCTGGTTTCAGCGAGGCCATTTTCTCAGAAAAGGCAGACTTTCGCGGGGCTGAGTTCTCAGAAAGGGCAGACTTTCGCAGGGCTGAGTTCTCAGAAACGGCAGACTTTAGCTCGACTGAGTTCTCAAAAAGGGCAGACTTTCGCGGGGCCAAGTTCGAAGGAGAGGCAGACTTCTCCTGGGCCAAGTTCATGGAATCCTATTTCGATAGGGCGACATTCGATGATTCTGCTGTTTTCGAGCATGCCTATTTTTCTAAACGTGTGGATTTTATGAAAGCAATTTTTTTTAAAGCGAGTTTTTCCGAGGCTACTTTTGCCGAAACAGCAGCATTCGCCGAGACATCCTTTAATGAGGTCTCGTTTCTCCGAGCCACTTTTAATAAAGCTGTTTTTTTCGAAACAAAATTTCATAAATGCGCAGCTTTCAGACGCACGGTTATTCATGAGAAGCTGATATTCCAAAATGTAAACCTCGCAAAAATCTCGTTCCTTGAATCCGATATTCGAGCCTGTGATTTCATTAATTGCGATTGTAGCAGAAAAGGCGAACGGTGTCGGCTATTCGACGAAGAACGGTATCTGCTATTCGACGAAGAAAGATTGTCGGAGCATTCAACCCCTGATGATATCAGAAAAGTTGAATCACTCTATCGGGCCCAGAAAGGCAAGAGCGCAAAGGACGATAATCAGTTTGATTACTCCCTTTGGCATATCGGCGAGAAGGAGATGCTGCGGAAACGGACAAGGTTCCGGGAACGGCCTTGCCTGTGGTCTATCCTGAATATCTACCGTTTCTGCAGCTTCTATGGAGAAGGGCCGAAACGAGCATTTGCCGTACTGCTTTGTTTAATCCCTTTGATGGCAATCCTGCTCGGCTTGGCAGGCCTAACTAACAGTAAAACATCAAACAATTCGGAGCATAAAGAAGAAATTCACATTTTCTTTGATTTTTCAGCTGATATTTCCTGGCCCAAAGCGAGCAAATTGGCCGTAACCACCCTCGAATACCTGACATTTATTAAAAATGTGGACATGCGCCCAATAGACTTGTGGGGCAGAGTCATAATAGTGCTCGGCCGTATTATAATCGCAATACAGGCTGCCCTTTTCGGCATGGCCCTCCGGAACCTATTGCGGAGGTGAGTTTTCAGATAAAGAACGTCTAACTTCTATTATAATTTTCGAAATTGGCGAGGGACGTTCCTTATTTCTTCGTTATGGGCATATCCGTTCTTGGTGATCACGACTTTCTCAAACTGCGCGGAATTCAGGCCGGTTTAAGGGGCCTTAAAAGGGGCCGGTTGTTCGGTTCCGGCTCTCCGCTCCACCTCTAAGGCTATTTAATGGCCATAGCCGTGTCCTTGGCCGAAAGCAGGCCCCTGAGAGCGCCGAGGAGCCTTTTTCTTCGGTGGCCACGGCCTCAGGTATAGGGCAAAATACCGGCGAGCGACGCAAAAATCAAAACCGATTTGACTATGTCAAACGATTTCAGGAAGCCACTTATCGCATTCTTCGCCCGGAGTTATCTCGCGCCGCTACATCAGGCACAGGCTACATGAGCACGGACGTCCCGAAGGCGATACCGGACTTAGTCACTACCACCTCGACGCTCGCAGTAAGCGGGGATACGGCGTCAATCGCCAAGGTGACGGTGTGGCTTGACATCACCCACACCTATGATGGCGATGTGGACATCTACCTTATTTCGCCCACCAACACCATCATCGAGCTAAGCACCGACAACGGCGGATGGGGTGACAATTACACGAACACGGTCTTTGACGACAACGCCGCGACCTCCATCACCGCGGGTACGGCGCCGTTTGCAGGCACGTTCCGGCCCGAGGCGCCGCTTTCGGCCCTCGTCGGCGAGGACGCAAACGGCACATGGACTCTAAGTGTGTCTGATGACGAAGTGGTTGCGCAGGGCACGCTTAACGCCTGGGGCATCACCGTCTGGTAGCGCAGCAAAAGCAGGACCCTCAACCGCAAGGGGGGCGGGGCTTTGGCCCCCCCCCCTTTTTTTTGCGCGGTACGATGCCGGAGGCGGGGGCGGCCCGAAATCTCATGGGCCTTCTTGACAACATTGATTTTAAGGGCAGGCTGTGGAAGAATATACCGATGGCGCGTACCCAAAAAACGCTTTCCTCCGGGGAAATCCGGCTCAGGCTGTCGCCGCTGTTTCGCGACGAGGGGCTGCGGCTCGCCCTGCTTTTCGGCTCTGCCCACACTGGCAAGCTCCACATGCGAAGCGACATAGACCTGGCCTTTATGTTCGACACCCCTCTGGACATCCTCGCCCTGACCGGCAGGGTCGTAAGGCTCCTCCGCACCGACGGCGTGGACGTGGTGGACCTGAGGCGTTCAAGCCCGCTCCTTAAATTCGCCATAGCCGGGCGCTGCGAGGTCCTTTACGAGAGCCCGCAGGGGGCGTTCTGCGAATTTTATTCCCTCGCCTTCAGGATGTACGCCGACACAAGGAAACTGCGCGAGGCGCGGGCCGAGGCAATAGAGAGTTTTTTAGAGGCCAGGGGGCTGAGATGAGCCCGGTGGACAAGGAAATCATAAGGAGGAAACTCGCTGTCATAGTGGAGAACCTCAAGGCGCTAAAACCCATCGGCGAGATGACAGAAGGCCAGTACGCCGGGGATTTTTACAAGAGGAAGGCAACCGAGAGGCTCTTGCAGGAACTCGTCGAGGCGGCGGTAGACATAAACACCCATGTCATCGTCCGGGTGGGCGGCGCGGCCCCGGACGACTATTTTGAAAGTTTCATCAAGCTGGGGGAGCTTGAAGCCATTCCGGCGGAACTTGCGGAAAAACTCGCCCCATCGGCGGGACTAAGAAACAGGCTCGTGCACGAATACGATTCGATCGAACATTCCCTCGTCCTCTCCGCGGTCAGGACGGCGGAGGAACTGTACCCCGAATATGTAAAGGGAATAGAGGATTACATCTCCGGGAAGACCTGATGCGCCTCATCCCACCCCGGCCAGGAGTTTCGCAATTATTTGACTTATCTCCGCCCTCCGTGCGATTATATTTATTAGGTTATAATGCAATCCACTGGAAGGAGCGCTCACATGCCCATATACGAATACATCTGCAACAAGTGCAGCCATATCTTCGACGTACTGAGGCTTTCCTCCTCAGGCGACAAGGTGACCTGTCCCTCCTGCGGGGCCGGTGACGTGGCCAAGAAGCTCTCCACCTTCAGTTGCTCGCTTCCCGCGGGCGGCGGCGCTTTCACCGGCGGGACCTGAGGCCCCTCAAGCTGCTGAGCGTGTCTCGGCTTTTAGAGCGGCCCGCAAAGGGCGCGCATAGCTTTGATAAAGAAGTGTGCGCATGAACCTGTGCGGTTTCCGAAAGCAGGAGGAGAACCCGCCACACCTTGACATTTCCGCAACTTAATTAATAAAATCAATAAGCTATGACAAAAGTACTGCTCGCGGACGAAAGCGTGACGATACAGAAAGTAGTGGACCTCGTCCTCTCCGAGGAGGGCTACGAGATAAAGGCCGTGAGCTCGGGCGAGGAGGCCCTCGCCACCATGGCGTCCTTTACCCCGGACATCGTCCTTGCGGACATAAAGCTCAAGGGCAAGAACGGCTACGAGATAGCCCGGTCGTTGAAGGGAAACCCGGCCACCACGCGGGTACCCGTGCTGCTCCTTGCCGGGGCCTTCGACCCCGTAAACGAAGACCTGCTCATGCAATCCGGGGCCGACGGCTCCCTCACCAAACCCTTCGAGTCCGGCGACCTCCTCGATAAAATACGCTCCCTTACCGGGGGGCAGGCCGCCCAGGCAGCGGAGCCCGCCTTTGACAGCGGGGCCGAAACCGTGGAGGCCGCGGCAGCAGCGCCTGCCTTTGACGTTGGGGCCGAGGCCGTGGAGGCCGCCCCCGTTGCTTCGGTCGTGGAGGGGGAAGACCTGTGGGAACTTGGGGACTTCGGCAATATCGCGGAGGCCGCCGAGGCCGTGGAAGCGTTTGAGCCGGAGGCCGTGGTCTCGGCGGTTGCCGGGGAACCTCCCGCCGCCTCTCCCGCCGTGGGCGCTCCGCAGACGACAGCCGCCGAACTTTCCGGCGCGGTGGGCGAAGCCGTGACGGCCGGTCTTGCGGAGCTTGTCCAGGGCCTCGACTTAAAGGCTATTATCGCCGAGATAGTCGCCCCCACGGTTAGGGACACCGTGGAGAAGATACTCTGGGAGGTGACCCCGGAGCTTACCGAAAAGCTCCTCAGGGAAGCGGTGAATGAAACCCTGGGCTCCCTGAACAAGGACCTCGAAAACATCATCTGGGAGACCGTGCCGGAGCTGGCGGAGTCCATCATCAGGAAGGAAATAGATAAGATAAGGTCCGAGGGCTGAACGCGGCCCCCGCCTCTTCCCCGCCTTTTCGCGGTACCTCTTGACAGGCCGGATTTTTTACTTTTAATGGATAACCCTGTTGCAAATTGTAGGGAATAGCCCGGATGAATCTTATAATAATTTAATATGTTTATCGGGTTGACCACACCAGTCATTGTGTCATTCCCGCGAAGCCTGTCCCCGCGAAGGCGGGGAGCGGGAATCCAGACGCAAAAACACTGGATTCCCCGGTCAAGCCGGGGAATGACGTTCATGGTATTAAGGGTTCTGGTGAGGTCAACCCGATAAGCATATAATTTAATGGAAGCGGAGGAGCACGTTGGCTGAGGAATTCCCCAGAAACTACGACCCTGCCGGGGCTGAACACAAGTGGTACGCCCGGTGGGTCGAGGAGGGCCTGTTCAGGCCGGAGGCGAACCCCGGCGGAGAGCCCTACTCGATAGTCATCCCCCCGCCGAACGTCACCGGCTCGCTGCACATGGGCCACGCCCTGAACATCACCCTCCAGGACGCCCTCATAAGGTGGCGGCGCATGCTCGGCCGCCGCGCCCTGTGGGTGCCGGGCACCGACCACGCGGGCATCGCCACTCAGAACGTCGTGGAGCGCCGGCTTGACGCCGAGGGCGCCGACAGGCACGGCATGGGCAGGGACGCCTTTATCAGGCGGGTATGGCAGTGGAAGGAGGAATACGGCGGCAGAATCATCCACCAGCTCAAGAAACTCGGCGCCTCCTGCGACTGGTCCCGCGAGCGCTTCACCATGGACGAGGGGCTTTCAAGGGCCGTAAGGGAGGTCTTCGTAAGGCTTTACGAGGACGGCCTCATCTACCGCTCTACCCGGCTCATCAACTGGTGCCCCCGGTGCCGCACCGCGCTTTCGGACCTCGAGGTGGAGCACGAGGAGCTTGAGGGCGCGCTCACCTACATCCGCTACCCCCTGATGGACGGCCGGGGCCACATAACCGTGGCCACCACGCGGCCGGAGACCATGCTCGGCGACACGGCCGTTGCCGTAAACCCCGACGACGAACGCTACAGGCAATACATAGGCAGGACGCTCGAACTTCCGCTTACCGGGCGCAGGATTCCCGTCGTGGCCGACGCCGAGGTTGACCCGGAATTCGGCACCGGCGCGGTCAAGATTACCCCGGCCCACGACTTTAACGACGAGGCCGTGGCCAGGAGGCAGAGCCCTCCGCTCCCATCCGTAAACGTCATAGGCCCTGACGGCATGATGACCCGCGAGGCGGGCCTCAAGTACGAGGGCCTGGACCGCTACGAGGCCAGAAGGCGCGTGGTCGAGGACCTCGGGGAAGGGGGCTACATTGAGAAGGAGGAAAAGTACCTCCACTCCGTGGGCCACTGCTACAGGTGCAAGACCATCATCGAGCCTTACGCGACCCCGCAGTGGTACGTTAAGGTCGAGCCGCTTGCCAGGGAGGCCCTCGACGCCGTACGCTCCGGCAGGATACGGATAATCCCCTCCGGGTGGGAAAACAGCTACTACGCCTGGATGGAAAACATAAAGGACTGGTGCATCACGCGGCAGATATGGTGGGGCCACCGCGTGCCGGTATGGTACTGCGACGCCTGCGGGGAGGCGACCGTCTCCCGCAAGGATCCCACGGAGTGCTCCAAATGCGGGAGCGCCGATATCCGGCAGGACCCGGACGTGCTGGACACCTGGTTTTCCTCGGCCCTCTGGCCGTTTTCCACCCTCGGCTGGCCGGAGGAGACGGAGGACCTGAAGACCTTCTACCCCACGGACGTACTGGTCACCGGGTTTGACATCCTGTTTTTCTGGGTGGCCAGGATGATAATGATGGGGCTCAGGTTCATGGGCGAGGCGCCTTTCCGCGACGTCTACATCCACGCCCTCGTAAGGGACGCCGAGGGGCGCAAGATGAGCAAGTCAAAGGGCAACGTAATAGACCCCCTGCTGTTGATAGATAAATACGGGGCCGACGCCTTCCGCTTCACCCTTGCGGCATTCGCCGCCCAGGGCAGGGACGTCAAGTTCTCCGAGGAGCGCGTGCAGGGCTACCGGCACTTCATCAACAAGCTCTGGAACGCCACGCGCTTCATCCTCATGAACCTCGGCGAAGCCTACCGGCCCCCGTCCTTGCGGGAGCTGAAGGAGCGCGTGGAGGGCCGCGCGGGGGCGGACATGGACGTTGCGGACAGGTGGATATTGAGCCGGCTCGCCGCGGCCGTGGAGGAGGTAAACGCCGCCTTTTCGGAGTACCGGTTCAACGACGCGGCAAGCGCTGTTTACCAGTTTGTCTGGCACGAGTTCTGCGACTGGTATATCGAGATGTCCAAGACCAACATGGCGGACGGGACAAGGGACTGCCTGCTTTATACGCTTGAGACGGTGCTCAGGCTGCTGCACCCCTTCATGCCTTTTCTCACGGAAGACATATGGCAGCGGCTTCCCATGCAAAGGGGCGGGGAGAGCATATCCGTGGCGGACTTCCCGGTCTCCCTCCCGCGCGACCCGGAGGCCGAGGCCGAGGCGGCCTTTGTCATGGACGCCGTAAGCGGCATAAGGAACATCCGGGGGGAGTTCAACCTCCCGCCGGCCGAGACCCTTGAGGCGACCGTAAAGACCTTCTCGGAGGAGGCCGGGGCGGCGATAAAGCGCAACGTCCGCTACGTAGAAAGCCTTGCCAGGGCCAGGCTGGGTAAAATCGGCCCGGACGTTGCAAGGCCCGGCCGCTCCTCAACGTCGGTGAAGGACGGCCTTGAGGTCTACGTGGCCCTTGCGGGAATCGACGTGAGCTCGGAGATGGACCGCCTGGGGAGGGAGAAGAAAAAGGCGGATGAGTCCATCGCCTTTTTGGAGAGAAAGCTCGGAAACGAGGACTTCCTGGGCCGCGCCCCGCGGGACGTGGTGGAAAAGGAGAGGAAAAAGCACGAGGAGCTTCTCAGGAAGCAGGAGAAAATCCTCGAGAGCATCGAGAAGGTAAAGGCACTTCAATAGCCGCATGGAGGCGCGCCATGGCGAAGAAAAAAAACGTCGCGGAGTTTAAGGGCAGGGAACGCGGCCTTGTGGAGGCGGAAAACGTAAGCATCCAGGACTCCACGGTCCGGGAGGTCGAGGGCAAGCACGTTGAGCTTAAAAGGGTGAGCGCTCTCACCATAGACGGCGAGAGGATACAGAGCGCCCAGGGCGCCGCGCTGGTCGTAAACGGAAGCGCCGTTAAAATGAGCCAGTGCATCGCAGGCGTTGCCGTGGGCGGGGAGACCGAGCTAAGCCTCTCTGTGGCCTCCGTGGCGGCGGCCCGGGAAAGGGCCGTAATCAACCAGAGCGCCGTCGGCGTGGTGGCGGCAAGGGACGTAAAGGTCCAGCGGAGCGCCTCGCTCCTTCTGCTTGCAGGCAGGGTGGAGGGCGAGGTTACGACGGTCTTCGACTGGCGCTCCGCGCTGGCCTTCGGCGCCGTGGCCGGCGGAGTAATGGGGCTTTTATCCCTTCTGAGAAGAAGATGATAATTGGCAATATAAGGAGACAGGGAGGCGCGGCGGCCTCGCGCTTTTATGGTTTTATCTCAACGGACATTTAAACAGGTATGGACATGCCTTTTGAGGTAAAGGACCTTATCGCCGCCGCGCTCAGGGAAGACCTGGGCCCCGGCGACATCACCACGGAGCTGACCGTGCCGGATGCTCAGACCTCACGGGCGGAGCTTCTTGCAAAGGGGGAGTTCGTGCTGGCCGGGCTGCCCTTCGCAAGGGAGGTCTTCTTCGCGGTGGACGGCGGGACGGAATTCACACCCCTGCTTGAGGAGGGGCTTGCGGTTAAAGGGGGCGAGGTGCTGGCCCGGATAAGCGGCGGGACGAGGGGCCTCCTTGCCGCCGAGCGGACGGCCCTTAACATCCTCCAGCGGCTCTCCGGCATCGCCACGCTCACCAGCAGGTTCGTAAGCGAGGTCAGGGACCTGGGCGTGAGGATACTCGATACGAGGAAGACCGCGCCCGGCATGAGGGTGATGGAAAAGTACGCCGTGAGGACCGGCGGGGGGCATAACCACCGCATGGGGCTTTACGACGGCGTCCTTATAAAGGACAACCACATAAAGGCCGCGGGGGGGGTCGAAAAGGCCGTTAAGCTGGCAAAGGAGTCCCACCATCTGCTTAAGGTCGAGGTGGAGGTGGAAAACCTAAGCGGGCTTAAAGAGGCGCTTCGGGCCGGGGCGGACATCGTCATGCTCGACAACATGACCGTCGAGGAGACAAGGGAGGCCGTCCGCATAGCCAAAGGCAAGGCGCTCCTTGAGGTCTCCGGAAACGTCACGCTCGAAAACGTCCGGGAGATAGCCGAAACGGGCGTGGACATGATATCCGTCGGCGCTGTCACGCATTCCGCCCTTGCGGCGGACATAAGCATGCGGCTGGTATGAATTTTAAGTTTTCCCCTCAAACAATTACATAACGCCGGTTGGTTCCCCGCAGTCCCGCTCCGGCGCGCTTCATTTCCCCTGAGCCCTCGCCCGGATATTACACGAGGCTGGTTTGCCGCGGACGCAAAGCGCGCGGGACATGAAGCTGTATGTCAATACCGCGAGTGGCCCGCAACGCTGCGAATGTGGTAAATCCAGACTCGCCCGAAGCAACTGTGTTGAATGTCAAGCCTTTTCGTAGCGCCATGG